>JAPPFO010000009.1:7936-21978 GCA_028875175.1 Chloroflexota bacterium
ATCCTGACACTCGGAGCGGTGGCGCCAGCCAGCGGGCTGAATCTGCAGATTAGCCCGCTGGTCCTAGCCGCCGGTCTGTCGGGCGCGGCCTTCATACATCGGTCCCGCGGCCTAGGTTTTCTGGCCGCAGCCGCCGTTGCCGGACTCGCGGTCCGCCAGGTCCTCAGCTTCGAGGTCACGGGAGTGGACACACGCTTGATAGGCATTCCGTACGTGCTGGCCACGCTGGGCGTGCTCGCGTGGCTCGGAACGCTGGTTTGCCGGTTTCGGCCCGCAGTTGCCGGGAACGTTGCCAGCGTCGCGCTCGTGGCGCTCGTCGTTCTCCCCACGGCCGCACCACGTACAGTCAGCGGCCTTGCAATTTCCTCTCAAGGGATCCACCTGGGCTACCCGACGGTGCAAGACGCTCACGTTCGATACGCGAACCAGACTCGATTCGCCGCATCGTTGCGCGACGAGTGGCAGGCCCTGGATTGGATGCGGCGCGAACTTCCGGTGGATGCGCGAATACTTGCGGCTAACGCCCCACTCGTGTCGTTGGCCACCGGACGTGTCACTCCACAATCCGGCAGCCGCCTTGCCCTCTTTAATCCAATTCTGACCCCCCTTTACCTGGACGCGCTCACTTCTTTGGCCAGAGTCGATCTTGAGGAGTTGAACGCGACTCATCTGTATGCGACGCCGTCGCTGCGTATGTCCATGGACGCCGAGACGCGTGCCGCCCTGGACGACCCCGAGCAGTTCCGGCTGCTCACCAGCCAGGTCAGCGCCAGCGGTGCTCCTCTGGAGGTCTATGCGCTCGAGCCTGGCGCCGGTCGCGAGTCACCCAGCGCGTCAAGCTACCGGAAGCTGGCAGAGCTAGGACGCGCGACGGAATCCGCGGCCGTCGGTGGCTTCCTGACGTTCTCGCAGCGACAGACACTGCTTCTGACCTTCGCACCTGACCAGCAGGTCACTGGTCGCGACACCTATCTGCCCCGGACGAACATTCAAGCCGTTTATCAGACGCCGGAACCCAGCGGCCGGCCCGGCCTGCTGATCCTGCACAACACGCAAGAGCCTGTAGCAATCGGAAAGCGATTTGAAGAGGCGGTATGGCACGGTCACGGGTTGCGGGCGTATTCCACGACGGATGGCGCCTGGAGCCCGACGTGGCGGCCGCAGCGCGAGCCGAATCCGCCACCCAGCGACATCACAGCCGGCCTGAGCAGGCCTGCAGCCAGTTGCCAACTCCTGCTGCTCGGCGAACCGGGTGATCTGGTTACCGTTGGGGATACCGAGGTGCGGCTTACGGGCACGCCGCAGCAGGCCCGTGCGGACGGCACGAGCTGCAAGGACGTGCAGGTCGCCTGGAGCGGAGGCGATGTGCCGCCATTTGTCCAGATTCGGTCGAGCCCGTCGGGCAGCAACTCGATGGCGACATGGTCGGCCGGGCTGGCTTTTGACGGCGGTGTGAGTGGTGGGATAGGCGTCTTCCACCTGTGGTACCGCAACCCGCACGAAACCCCCGTCGCCGGCGGCACTGAATTGCGACTCTACCGCGCTGGCCGGAACGGACTGATCGAGGCCACTTCGCCCGCGCAGTCGATTGCGTGGTGGCTCGGCCCCATCGAACTGCCTAAGCCACAGTTGACCAAGCGTTTCGAATTCGACGCTGCCCGGCTCACTCTCAATGGCCTGCCGCCGCTTGAGCAATCAAGCCCGATGGTCAACGGATCCTACGTGCTCACGCTGCATATTTCAGAACGCGCCGACGATAACGCTCAACCGCGCGTTCGGCGTGTCATTCCGCTGGTACAAGTGAACGTGCAGGAGGGTAGAGCCACGTACCGACCACTGAGCGGAATCGTAGGCCTGGACTAGCGGCTGATTCCGAACGACCTATTGATGCTCAAAGCCCGGGGGCTGCGACACGAGATCGAGTTCCCGGCGCTCTGCTTCGCTTAACTGCCACGAAAGGGCGCCCAGGTTGGCGTCGACCTGGTCGGGCGTGTCGACGCCCATGAGGGTGACGGAGACATCGGGATTGGACCGGACCCAATTGAGGGCCACGTGGGCCGGGGCGCACGCGCGGGCGGCGGCGATGCGTTCGACGGCGGCCAGGACCTGGACGGCTCGCCCGCGAAAGGTGTCGTCGTATTCGGCACGCCTGCGGGACGCCGCCATCACCGAACCGGGTGGGGGCGGACGATTGGGTCGGTAGAAACCGGTGAGGAGGCCGACGGCGAGGGGGCTGTAGGCGAAGAAGCCGACCTGCTCGGCGCGGCAGAACGGGAGCACCTCCCGCTCGGGTGCACGGTCGAGCAGGTTGTAGGGGTGCATGACCATGGCAGGGCGTGGGCCGCCGAGACGCTCGGCGATCATGAGCGCCTTGCAGGACTCCCAGGCGCTAAAGGTGGACATGCCCCAGGCGCGGGCCTTGCCCTGACGAATGACGTCGAGCATGGCGCTGACCGTCTCTTCCAGGGCGGTGTCCGGGTCTCGCCAGTGGATGATGTAAATGTCGACGTGGTCGGTCTGCAGGCGCCGCAGGCTGCGGTCAATCTCGCGCATGACGTGCATGCGGGATCCGCCCAGATCGTTGGGACGCGGTCCGATTGGCTCGCCGACTTTGGAGGTGATAACCACGTCGTCGCGGCAGCCGGCGATGGCTCGTCCCAGGGCGATTTCGGAGGCGCCGCCGTAGGGCGTGTCCGGCGTCTTGCCGTAGAAGTTGGAGCAATCGAGGAGGGTGACGCCGCGGTCGATGGCGCATCTGATGGCGTCTTCCATCAGCTTCAGGTCGGTTTGGTTGCGGAATCCGCAACCCAGCCCCACGCGCGAGACCCGGATACCGCTGGATCCGAGGAGCGCGAAGTCCATTCGTAACTCGCTTCGGCGCTAGACGCAGCCCGGGAAGGACTGCCCACGCACCTGGATGAAGGGAGGAACCTTGGGTGCGTCGGTGACCGTCTCGTCCTGGATGGTGGCGGCGCGCATGTAGTGGACGGCGGATCCACGCCGACGGTGGGGCGTGGTGTTGGGGCGGCTGGAGTGGAAGACGAGGCTGTGATGGAAGCTGACGCCGCCGGCCGGAATTTCCACGGGGACCGGTTCGAACTGGCCGACGAAGGAGTTTTGAAGATCGGACTGAAGGTGCCTTGGAATCATGCCCCAGCGGTGGGTGCCCGGCGCCATCCACAGGCAGCCGTTGGCGATGGTGGCGTCGTCCAGCGCGCACCAGGCGGTGACCAGATCCATGGGAAACATGTCGCGCCAGGACCCGGAATCCTGATGCCAGGCCTGAGCCGATCCGTGGAAGGCGGGTTTCATGAGGATCTGGTCAAGATAGAGCTTGATGTCGTCGCTGCCCAGCAGGTCGGCGATGACATCCACGAGCCTGGGATTGCGCACGTGGGCGAGCATGACGTCGTCGTAGTGGGCCACCTTGTAGATCTTGCGGACGGCGAGGGCGCGGTCTTCGGGTAGCGGGCCGTCGCGCAGGCCGGGTTCGACTTGCACGCAGTCGTCGGGGACGTGGGGTGCGCGGCCACCGGCGATGAGGTCGGCGCGGTCACGCACGGCGGCCATATCGTCCTCGGACAGCAAGTTTTCTACAACCAGGAATCCATCGCGCCTGAATTGCTCGACTTGCGCGCGGGACAGGGTGTGCAAGCCGTTGGCCTGGGTGCTCATTGGCGCTCTCCCGATTCGTGCGGGGTATTCGCGCTGCAGCCCCAGCATATCCCGGCTAGGTTTAGGGGATGAGCAAGCCGCGCGTTCACATCTTCGGACAGGGCGACCCTCGGGCCGTGGCGCAACTGAACCGTTGCCTGCGGCAGGCGACGTATGGGGTGCTGTGCGCCGACCATCACGTGGGGTATTCGGCGCCGATCGGGGCGGCGATCGCCTATCCGCGGCACGTGTCGCCGTTGGGCGTGGGGTACGACATCGGCTGTGGGAACCTGGCGGTGCGGACGCCGTTGCGGGCCTCAGGGATCGACACCAAAGAAGTGATGGACGAGATCGTGCAGACGATCAGCTTTGGGCTGGGGCGCAAGAACCGTGAACGGGTGGACGACCCGGTGCTGGAACAAATCCGAAAGGCGGCCTTCGCACCGCAGAGGAGGCTGCTGAAGCTGGCGGAGGGGCAGTTGGGCACGGTGGGTGCGGGGAACCATTACGTGGATCTGTTTGCCGATCAGCAGGACCGGCTGTGGATTGGGGTGCACTTCGGCAGCCGGGGGTTCGGCCACCGGACGGCCACCGGGTTCCTGGCGATGGGCGAGGGACGGAAGTTCACGGACCGACCACGGAACACGACCATGGATGCGCCGCCGGTGCTATTTGACGTGAGGACCGAGCTTGGACAGGCGTATATCTCGGCGATGCGGCTGGCGGGGAAGTACGCGCAGGCGGGGCGACGCTGGGTGGTGGAACGGATTCTGAAGCTGCTAGGAACGAGCGCGGACCTGACAGTGCACAACCACCACAATTTTGCCTGGGAGGAGAAGCACTTCGGGCGGACGTTCTGGGTCGTGCGCAAGGGGGCGACGCCGGCGTTTCCGGGTCAGCAGGGATTCGTGGGCGCAACGATGGGCGGGATGTCCGTGATCCTGGAGGGCCTGGACTCGCCCGCTTCGAAGCAAGCGCTGTACAGCACGGTGCACGGGGCCGGGCGGGTAATGTCGCGGCGCCAGGCGGCGGGCCGGCGGCGATACAACCGGAAACGCAAGCGCTGGGTGCAGACGGCGCCGGGCGTGGTGGACTGGCCGAAGGTGCGAAAGTCAATCCGCGGGCAGGGCATCGTGCTGCGCGGCGGCGGGGCCGACGAGGCGCCGGAGGCGTACAAGAACCTGGATCAGGTGCTGGCCGAGCACGCCGGAACGGTTCGGGTTACCCACCGGCTGCGACCGATTGGGGTGGCCATGGCGGGGGCGGATACGTTTGATCCTTTCCGGGACTAGCGGACGCGCTCGGGCCTACGGCCACAACCGTGACTTGCGATCAGTCTCTGGAGCGCAGTGGCTGGTCGACCGCGTAGCGGGTGTCGTACCTGCCGGGGAACTCGACGGGAAACTCGCCGGTTCCGATGGACTCTATGAGTGGCGATCCCATGGTCTGGAGGGGAAGTCGGACGAGGGTGTGGGTGCGGGCGGATTCGAATATGGCCATCAGGATTTCCTGGGTCTTGATGGCGAGATGGGCGTCGTTGCGGTTTTCCGAGATTTCGCCGCGGGCCCATTGGGCCAGGCCGTTCAGTTCGCATCGAAACACGTCATCCAGCGTCTGTGTTGGCGCGGGAGTCTCGGTTATTCCCCGGCCCCGCCGCACGATGCGGACCGCATAGTCCGTTGCCAGAAATTCGCTCGGCCACATAAGGACGCCGTCAGTTCCGGTGACGGTCTGGAGTTTCCAGTCGTAGCGAGGGTCGGGGGGAATGTCGCCCTCGAACGACACGCGCATGCCGCCGGCGAACGAAATCAGAGCACCTGAAAGTTCTTCGGTGGGCCAGCCGCGCTCGTAGCTATCGGACTTTCGCTGCACGTTAGCGATGACCCATTGGGGATCGGGGTCGCCCAGCACGAACTGCGTATAGCTCAGCGTGTGGGTGCCGTTGTTCATCAGCCCGCCCGATTCCATGCTGGCGGTTGCGGTGAGGGGCGTACCGATGACGCCGTCGGCAATCAGTGCCCGCGCCTGCTCGTGCACGGTGTACCAGCGCATCATGTGGCCGATGGCCAGCTTGACACTATTCCGCTCGCAGGCCGCCAGCATGGCGCGCGCCTCGCCCAGGCTGAGGGCCATGGGCTTCTCGCAGAGGATGGCGCGCGGCGGATAGCGGGTGGCGGCCAGGGTGGTCTGGGGGGCGTGCCAGCGGGCCGGGGTGGCGATGCTGAGCAGGTCGGGCTGCTGTTCGGCGAGCATGCGCTCGAAGTCACGGTAGCGGTGCAGGTCCGGGAACCAACGGCCAACCCGGTCAAGCGCCGAGGAGTCGACATCGCAAACCGCGGTGAGATCCACGCCTTGGAGCTGGGCGAAAGTCTGGGCGTGCTGGCGGCCGGCCCAGTTGAGGCCGACCACGGCGGCTCGCAGGGGTTCGACGGGCACCTACAACTCCCAGGCGCATTGCGCCGCATGCGGCCGACACCGCAGGCGCGTGGACACTATGGCGCGTTGCGCCGGTCCGCGCCAGACCCCACCACCATGCGCTGCCGAGAACCGATGCGCAGACGACGGTCTCGACAGATGGGTGGTGAGAGGGCTTGACATCGTACTCAGATAACGTACAGTAGTCAGGAATCTTTTTGTGTACAGGACCGGCGCCCGTTGCGCCGGGAACGGTTGACCATGCGGCAATGGCGATGTGAGGCGTGCGACAAGCTGCTGGGCGAGTTTGCGTTCGTCGTGGGCGCGATCAAGTGTCCGCGCTGCCGGCTCGTCAACACCCAGCGGGACGTGCCAGCGCGGGAGGAAGTCGGCGACGCATCAGCCCGTGGCGGGCGCGTCGTCACCATTTCCCGATCACGACAGGGGTCACGAGCGGTCGCGGCGGTATCAGGCCCGGGAAGGGAATCCCCGGGACAAGCATTCACCAGGAGGGAGCGATAGCCGATGGCGTCGCTTGGAACACTGCGAGACGAACTGCAGACGCGGCTTCAGACGATTAGCGGGCTGAACGCGTATGACGTGTGGCCGGACAGCATCACGGCACCGGCCGCAATCGTGATGCCGGCCAGCCCGGCTGAGGCAAACGTGGCCAACCGCACGGTGCCCGGGATGCGTGCGTCGGAACTCATAGGCGCCAGCCCGGCGGTGGAGTATGAGCGGACGGTGGCAGGGCCGGACACCAATTACCGTTTCGACATCCACCTGCTGGTAGCAGAGGGATCGAACGGCGCGGCTGCCCAGGACACGTTGGACGCCTACATATCCGACACGGGCGCCAGCAGCGTGCCCGCGGCGATTCTGGGCGACACCACGCTTAACGGCGCGGCGGATGATCTGCGGGTCGTACGGTGCCGCTTCTACGGCGCGCGCACCGTCGAATCCACCGCCTACTACGGCGCGGTTTTGGAAGTGGAGGTCTGGACCGACTAGTTAGACGCCAGGGTGGCGTCGACGGCCCAGACGGTTCCGAGAGCCGCGAGCTCCCGTAAGGAAACGAGAGTTCTCGTGACAAAAGTCGCATCGCAACAGACCCGGGTGTACCTGGATGAGTTCGACCTGTCGGGCGACCTCAACTCCAGCGCACTAGACCTGAGAAACGAACTGGCGAACGTGACCACGTTTGCCGACAGCGGCCCACGACGGGTCGAAGGCAACTACGACACCACGCATCAGCACACCGGGTTCTTCGACGGCGCCGGCGATGGCATCGATGACGCCGTCTTCGCGGCGCTGGGATCCGACGACGATCACTGCCTGGCGCAGCTCTTCGGGGGCGACACCGAGGGCGCGGTCGGCTACGAGTCCGTGGTGCGGATCGAGCGCCAGCCGCGGGTCGCGCGCGTCGGCGAGGCGGTATCGCTGAGCTTTGACGCAGCCGGATCAAATGGCACAGCGCGCGCTGTCGTGGTGCGCAACGGCTCGATCAGCGGCGTCGACACCGGCACGGGGCACGATCTGGGCGCCACGTCCGCCGGCCAGACCCTGGTGGCGACGGCCCGAGTGGTCAGCGGCACCTTCACCAACCTGGCCCTCGACATCCAGCAGTCCAGCGATGACGGGTCGACCGATCCGTACGCCAACGTGAACGGTCTGGCCTTCACGTTCAGCGAGCCCGGGGTTTCGCGCAAGACCATCAGCGCGGCCACCGAGGCCTGGAAGCGCGTGCGCGTAACCGCCTTTGCGGGAACCAGCGCGCAGCTGCTGGTAACCATCGGCGTGCTGCAAGGCGCATAGCCGCCAGCCCGGCCCGCCACTCCCGAACCCGGCGCGGGTCGAGCGCGCCGGGTTCGTCACGTTTGATGCCAGTGGCGGCTGCGTACGCTACAAATGGCTGTCAGGCGCGACAGGGCACAAAGGGAGTCTGGGAGCCATGCCGCTACGACCGGGGACTTGGCGGCTGCGCGTGGCCCGGCGGACGCCCATTGGCCTCGCCCTTGCCGTTGGGCTGTTCAGCATCGGAATTGCTGCACTGATCGCTCTGGCATTCGCCGTCAAGAGCATTACGACCCCTGCCTGCGAGGCAGCGAAGCCGGCACAGCCGGACTTTGAGGCGGTGCCGTTTGCCTTCGACCCGGAAGTGCGCGCCCTAGCCTTTGGACAGGCTCTCGTCGACCAAGACTACCGGCGCGCTTACGAGATGCTGGCCCCGGAGCACTTGCCCGTTGACTCAATCTGCAAACTCGACTTGGAAAGCTATAGGTCGCTGACCGGCGATTCAGCGAGTGTCGTCTTGGTAACTCCACAGGGACTGCCAGTGAATGGCCAAGAAGGCATGAGCAAAGACACGGCCTCAACTCCGGCGCTCGGTTTCGCACCTGCTTACGACGGGATCGAGGTGGTCATCCGGCTGGCGCCGCACCAGCCGTCGGCCAAGACGGTGACCTACCTCAGGCTAACGTTGCTGCGCGACGGTCGTGTATCGCGTGGCGCGCTCCTTGAGGCTCTGATCACGCTAGGTCCGGTGGAGGAGTTTCCGCCACCGCCTTACGCGGATCTGGAGGCATTCGAAGAGATTGAGGTCGTGGTGGGACAGGCACCCTCGGCCCTCGGCGGCACGCTGACAATGCCACGCGGTCCGGGGCCTTTCCCCGCTGTGGTTCTGGTGCATGGGAGCGGCTATCCCGATCGTGACAGTACAGCTGGCGCACTCAAGCCGAACCGCGACGTGGCGTGGGGACTGGCAAGTCAAGGGGTGGCGGTGCTGCGCCACGACAAGCGCACGCTACCGTATGCGCTGGCCATCGCGCGCCAGCGCGACTTCACCCTTAATGATGCGCTGGTTGACGACGCATTGGCCGCCGTGGCGCTGCTACGTCAGACACCGCGGATTGATCCGACGCGCATTTTCGTGCTGGGGAGCAGTTTGGGTGGCTTTGCAGCGCCGCGCATCGCACAGCGCGATCCGACGATTGCAGGCCTGATCATCGAGTCGGCGCCGAGCGGGAGCTTCTGGGACGGACTTGTGCAAAACGCTCTGCGAAGATCCCAAGCGGACGGGAAGGTGTCCGAGCTCGAGCAGCGTCAGATCGACATCGTCAGAGCGTACGTGGAAACGATTGAGGCGCTGATAAACGATGGAATCCCGCCGTCCGACATGACCGTGCGCCCTGACTACTTCCTAGACCTTGCGGAATACCGGCCGGAAATCGTCGCGCAGGATGTGCCGATTCCGATGCTGGTGCTACACGGCAATCTCGACGGTGTACTCACGCAATCCGATTCAGCAGGCTGGACTCAGAGCCTCCGCCGGCACCGGGATGTTGTATTTCACCTTTATCGCGAGCATATGCACGGCCTTTTCGATCGGCGCACAGTGAGCGGCTCCGACCTCCGCCCTGCCGGTCACGTCAGCGCGCAGGTTGTGGACGACATCGCACGTTGGATTGCGGGGGAACGACCGGATCAGGTGTGTGTGGACCTACAAGCTTGGTTTGAGGGCTGCCGTGGCGGACCGAAGGCGACATTCCGAGGGCTCGATTCCGGCTCATGACGCGCAGTCCGACGATGCGAGTCCCCACCCCACTGGTAGCCACGGTCCGGCACTGGGCGGTCAAGCGATTGGAAACCCTGCTTCGGGCACTTGACGCCATACCCTGAGTGTGTACAATAGATCGCGAACTTCGCGTGGGTGTTGTCGAGACCCATGCGTATGGCCAGCCCTCTCCGAGCGCCTCCGAGCTGCCTACGAAAAGGCAGACAGCACAGCGTGTGCGACCTTGACCGGAAGACGCAGGTGGCGTCACGTGAGATTGATCCAGATGTAGCCAGTGCCCTAAGACGCGGCCTGACGGCCGGGCATCATGGCCCCTGCGATCGGACTGGACCCCCAGTGATTGCTCGCGGACATGCGGGCAAGGACTGGTTTCATGGCTGAGCGATCCAACGCCGCCTCCCATCCGGCGTTTCAGACGGACCAGCGCAATCCGCTGCATGATCCCGCCTGGGGTGAATTGGAACGAGGCTCCCTAGTACCTGTCGACGATGGGCGGGATGACCTCACGGCCTGGAAGCTTCGCGGGCAGGCGGTGAGAGAAAAAGAACAGGCTGCTCGGGCTATTGCGGAAGCAAGGATCTTCCTGCAAGGGATGGAAGCCTACGGTTCGCTCGACGACGAGAACGACCGCCGGATGGATATCTCTTTTCTTCCCGATGGTGAGCCTAGGTCCGCGAGCGAAGCCATCGCAACAGCAATGACGCAGGAGTTCTTCGCGAGGACTGAGGACATGTTTCATGTTAGAGACCTCGCGAAGTCGTACCAGGACTACGCAAAGTCCTCAGCAGAGAGCCTTGATCTAACGACGGCGTCGAAGGAACGTGCCCTCAAAGGCACGCAGCAACTGACGGACAGCGATGCTGAACTCGCCGATGCGGGCGCTCAGGTTAATGCGGTGATCAGTACCACGACATCGGAGACCGAAGCCATGAGTGCGGCGTTTGCCGTAGCGTCGGGCGAGCGGCTGCCGGAACTGATCGGGCAGATGGGGACCCTGGAAGACCGGACCTTGGCGGCCGTGAATGCGTTCAGCCAACTTGCTGCCGCGCCCGGTGCGCCAACTCGAGCTGGTGGAGTGTCCAGCGGCGGGCGAAGCGCTCGAACCCGTCAGGCGGAAGTGCAAGCGTTCCTCGACACTCCGCCGCCATCGAATTTGGCGGAGATCTTCCTCGACCAATTCAAGCAGGGCCACGACATGTCGGGGTTCCGGGATGCGGACCACTGGTGGGAAGCGCACCTGAAGCATGTGGCGCAGCTGAAAGCCGCCGGCCACGCCTTTGCGCAGGGCACGTCGTTCGCACCGGGCGGGATGGCGCTGGTGGGGGAGATGGGGCCGGAGTTGGTGAATTTGCCGCGCGGCTCGCAGGTGATCCCGAACCCGCGATTGGGCAGTGAGGTGACCGTGAACGTAACCGTGGAAGGCAGCGTGGTGGCGGAACGCGACCTGGCGCAACGCATCCGGCAGGAGCTGATCCGCACCAGCCGCCGCACCGTGGACCTGGGGTTTGTGGCATGAGCGACTTTCCATCCCTTACCTGCCGCATCGCGTTCGACTCGAATGCCCTGGATCCGAATCCAACCTGGACCGATGTGTCGGCGGACGTGCTGAAGTTCTCGATCCGGCGCGGCCGTCAGTTCGAGCTTGACCGGATCGAACCGGGCCAGGCGTTCGTCACGCTACGGAACCTGGATGGCGCCTACTGGCCGGATAAGACGGACAGCCCGCACCACCCCGAGGTCAAGCCGGGCAAGCGACTGGAGCTGGCGACCGCGTCGTTCCAGAACGTGATCCAGGCCGACGAACCCGACGGCTACTGGCGGCTGGACGAAACCGGCGGTCAGGCCCAGGACAGCAGCGCCAACGCCAACCACTCGACGAATGTGGACGCGGCCGAGCAGGGGCAGCCCGGTCTGCTGGCAGGCAACCCCGCTACGCAGGGCGCCTATGCGTTTGCCGGCCGAGCGCAGTCCGTTGCAATCCCGGCCAATCCCGCGGTTGCCAACATCTGGGACGGCGGCGGTTGCCTGGTGTTCGTGGCGAGTCCGCTCAAGGACTTCCATGGGTCGCGGAAGGTCGTGGCCAAATCCTCCGGCTGGCATGTATCGGCAACCGAACGCTCCGGCGATTGGTTTCATCTGCTCCTGCAGGTCGGCTTCAGCGGACGCGACGGCCAATGGCGCACCACAAGCCGCGCGCTGAGGGCGAACGCTCGAAACGTCATTTCGATTCACTACAACAGCGACTCCCCGGACCATGACCCGACGGTCCACGTCAACGGCACGGCCGTGGCGATGCGTCGAGAGACCTCACCCAGCGGCGTGCGCGATGACGACAGCCAGCATGCGCTGCGACTGGGCGGCGACGGCGACCGTCTTGCGTTCCGGGGCCGCCTGCAAGACGTTGCGGTCTTCAAGACGGACCCGGGCAGCGCCCGGTCCGCGGCGTGGGCGCGGACGGCGGCGGCACCGTCCCAGGGCTATTGGCTGTTCACGGGCTTCATCGAGTCCTGGGACTACCGGTTCCTGGACGGCGCGCTGGGCGGGCAGTCCGCGCCGGTGGTTGAGCTCACCACTATTGACGGCCTGAAGAACCTGAGGAACGTCAAGCTGGACGATGTCGACTATCCGCAGGAGCAGGCCGGAGCGCGGATTGGACGCGTGCTGGATGCCCTGGGATGGCCGGCGGCGGACCGAGACCTCGATCCGGGCCAGACAGCCATCCAGGCGGCGACCGACCTGACGAACGAAACGGCCCTGAGCCACCTGGACAAGGTGCTGTTTTCGGAACTTGGCGCGCTGTTCGTTGACAGCCGGAATGCCATGACCTTCCAGGAGCGCTATAGCCGACTACAAGATCCATTCAACGTCAGCCAGGCGACTTATGGCGACGGCCCCGGGGCGCGCAGCTATGTGGGCATTGAACTGGAACAGACCGACCAGAACGTCTACAACGACGTGCGGATCGAGCCCAAGGACGGGACAGAACAAATCTCCGTCGATGAGACCTCCCAGACGGCATACGGCCGGCGGACCCTGACCCGTTCGAACCTGTTGATGACGCGGGACACCGAAGCCAAGGACCAGGCCGACATCCTGCTGAGCCGGTTCAAGGACCCGGCGCTGCGGCTGCGGTCGATTTCGGTCCGCCCGCAGCGTGATCCCGCAGCGCTCTTTCCCGACGTGTTGGGGTTCGACCTGAGCACGCGGATCAAGGTGCAGCTCGGCGCCTCGGGGCTCGACGCGGACCATCACATCGAGGGCGTGGAGCACGACATGCGGATGGAACCAAGGCTGTGGGAAACCCGCTGGTGGTTGAGCCGGGCCGGAACGCACGCCTTCTGGACATTGGGCGTTTCGAAACTTGGAACGGAGACGCGGCTGGGCTTCTAGATCAGACCCAGTCCAACGCAACACGCGAGCGCCCCGAGCGCCGGACGACGATGGGGTGCAACGTGCAGAGAAAGATCAAGACGGCCCGACGGGCCTTCAAGGCGGCGGTGCGGAGCCTCACCCGGTGCTGGACCGCGCTCGTATCGCGGCTCGATAGCGCCGTGCGCGGCTGGCGTTTGGGCGAGTCCCAGGCGGACAGCCGGAACTCCACCAGCGAACGCGAGGCGGCGTAATGGCCTGGACAAACCCGCTGACGTGGGAAACCGAGCAGGTCGTTAGCGCCTCCGACCTGAACACCCACCTCCGCGACAACCTGAAGTACCTGAAGGGCCGTGCCCTGGCGCAGTTTGACGCCACTGGGCTGCGGCCGGCGATTTCCGCGATCAGCGGGAGCGGCAACGAGCCCCTGGGACCGGAACTTGACACCGACCTGACCAATCACGTGGCCTACCGCCTGAAGTTCGACGACTCGCGAATCGAACGGGCCTTCGGGCTCTTTGCCGCCCCCGCCGACCTGGTGGGCGGCGCAAGCGTGATCTGGCGTATCTATTGGAAAACGTCACAGACCACCGGCGATTGCCGCTGGGGCGTTGCCATGAAGGCCGTTGCCCACGACGAGGCATGGCAGGCCGCGACAGTCGGAAGTGCGACACATGTGCAAGGGACCGCGACAACTACCGCGGGCGACTTGATCCGCACGGACCTCACGATGAGTTCGCCCGGGATTGCGTCGAATGACCTGGTAATCGTGCGGCTTGAGCGTGAAGGCGACCACACCGACGACACCTTGACCGGCGACGCCGAACTGGTGTTTCTGCAAGGGGAGGTTGGCTGATGGTGATTCATGCGCCGAAGCCGCGACCGGTTGCGTCGGGGTTCTGGACGTTCTGCGACCAAACGGGCGATCTTCGCCACGTGGACGCACACGCCGACAGCACCGTCTGCACGCGCTGGCCGCTGCTGGATCGCTGGCACCGCAACCTGATCGAGCGCGGCGTCGACTGGCTGC
>JAPPFO010000220.1 GCA_028875175.1 Chloroflexota bacterium
CTGGACGTGGTGATGGACGACCATCCGTACGAGGTGCCCGCGATCGACCGCATTGAGGACATCCGCGAGCTTGCGCGCTCGGTCGTTGTCGGGACCTCGCTGGAGAATGCCGAGATCGTGGTTGGCGGTCCGACGGCGCTGCAGACCGATGCGCGCGCGTCCGTGAATCGCGATACGGCGCTGATCGGCCCCATCGTGATCGTGCTGATCTGGGTGATTCTGCTGGCGCTGCTGCGCAGCGTGGTGGCGGCGACGTATCTGCTGGGCAGCGTGGTGCTGAGCTTCCTGTCGGCGGTCGGTCTCTCGGTGGTGATCTTCCAGAATTTCATGGGCCACCCGGGGGTCGGCTATCAGAACCCGGTGTGGATGTTCATCTTCCTGGCGGCGCTGGGGGCCGACTACAACATCCTGATCATTTCGCGGGTACGCGAGGAAGTGCAGGCGCGAGGTCTGGTTGAAGGCGTACGCATGGCCGTGGCGCGGACGGGGGGCGTGATCACGTCGGCCGGTCTGATCCTGGCGGGGACGTTTTCGGTTCTGACCACGTTCCCGCTGCGGGACATCTACCAGCTTGGCTTCGCGGTCGCGCTGGGCGTGCTGATGGACACGTTCATCGTGCGGGCGTTGTTCGTGCCGAGCATCGTGCTGCTGCTGCGGCGCTGGAACTGGTGGCCGTCGAGGATTGGGACCGCGCCGGCGCCGGTTCCGGTGCGGGTCGAGGAGCCGGTGACCAAGGTTCGGTAGGACGCGCTGCGAGGTCGACGGTTGCGCTTCGGCGATTTGGGCCGCGCGTGCCGGGTGAAGGCTCTTGCGTAACCCGAGGCTTGGTTGCCCGGAAGACCCCTCACCGGTTTCGGCCGAAGACGGCCGAACCTGCCTCTCCCCTTGGAGAGGGTGAAGAGCGGCCCCGCCTTCGCGGACGAGTCGGGGTTTTGCAAAGGTCTCAGGAGAGGGTGAAGAGCCGCCGCGCCTGTGAGGGCGAGGGAGCGCTACGTAGAAGGTTCTCTCAGGCCACCTCGGCCGGGTGGGGGGCGAGGGCGCTGCGGGTGACGTGGCCGGCGTCCTGCTGGACGAAGGCGTCGTTGATGTCGGTGAGGTCGAAGCGGCTGGCCAGCATTTCATCGAACGGCAGGCGTCCGGACTCGCGGGCGACGAAGGCCAGGGCGGCGGCGAGATCGCGCGCCCGGTAGTGGGCGACGCCGATGAGGGTGACGCTGCGGAGGACGGCGTCGGACGGGTCGAACGAGCCCGCCCAGCCCACGTTGATGTTGCCGATTTCGACGAAGCGACCGCCGGGGGCGGTCATGTAAACGCCCTCGGCGACGACGCCGGGGTGGCCCACGAGTTCCAGGGTCACGTCGGCGCCGAGGCCGCCGGTGAGGTCGCGGACGGCTTGCACGCGGGCTTCGGGCGTGTCGGCCTGGGTGATGTCGACCGTTTCGTCGGCGCCAAAGGCACGGGCCAGCTCGAGGCGTGAGGAGATGCCGTCGATGGCGATGATTGGTCCGGCGCCGCGGGATCTGGCGATGGCGGCGGCGTAGAGCCCAAGGCCGCCGGCGCCCTGGATGGCCACGCTCTCGCCGGGGCGGAGCTTGGCGCGATCAAGGCCGGAGACTACCTGCGTCAGGGCGCAATTCACGCCGGCGACGGACGCATCCGTCAGTCCCTCGGGAACCCGGAACATGGTGTGGCCCGGATACAGGTAGTAGTACTGCGCAAAGGTGCCGCGGAAGTGGGGCCAGTGGCGCACGCCGCGTAGACGTTCGCGTTGCCGGTAGGGGCAGGCGTAGGGGTGGTCGCGCAGGCAGACGGCGCAGCGGCCGCAGGGGTCGAAGTAGCGGAAAACGACGCGGTCGCCTTCGCGCACGGGCTGGCCGGCCGAATCGGTGGCAACGCCCGTGCCGAGGCGGAAGACCTCGCCGACGCCCTCGTGGCCGAGCGCGTATGGCATTTCGAAGCCGCGGCCTACCAGGTCGGCGTCGCCGCGCCAGTAGTGCAGGTCCGACCCGCAGATGTTGGCGAGCCGCATCTTGAGGACGACGGCGCCGGGGGCGGGATCGGGAATCGGGAAGCTCAGGAAAGTGAATGGCTGCTTGATCCCGTGGAATACGGCTACGACGCCTTCCGAGCCGTTGGAGGTCAGGCGGGGGCCTCCTCGAACAGTCGTTCGCCGCGCTGCAGGCGCTGGGCGATCTGGAACGTTTGGCCCTGGGAGCGGACGGTGGGCGCGTGCGCGGCCAGATAGCGGGCGCCGGCCACGAGGGCCAGGGTGGCGTCGGCGGGGTCGTCGCTCAGGTTGGCCTGGTGGATGCTGGCTTCGACGGCCTGGATGGTATGGAAGTCGCGGTCCTCGCGCAGGAGGTTGCCGCCCAGCGATTGGAGGAGGGCTTCGACCGGCGCCTCGGCGGCTCGGTAGTCCACGACCAGGCCGGCGGCTTCGTCTACCTGTTGCTGGCGGTCCAGCAGGTCGGGCAGGGACGCCAGCAACTCCGCACCCGAGGTGTGGCCGTTTGCGCTGGGCAGGCGCGCTGGAGGGACGTTGAGGAAGCGGTCCAGGTAGACGCTCATGGCCGCGTCGTAGATGCCGCGCACCAATTCGCGCGAGCCCGATCGCTGAAGTCCGCCGCGGACGGCGTTGGCGAACGAGAGGGTGTGGAGGGCGCGGTCCCAGTCGCCGAACTCGTTGGTGACGTGGAACTGGGCGACGCGGGTGATGGCGGCCTGGGTGACGGCGTCGGCGAGCTCGACTGGATCGGCGCCCTGGCGGAGGGCGTCCGTCAGGGCGTCGGCAATGGCCTGGGGATCTTCGCCCAGGACCGTGTCGATCAGGTCCGCGCGACCGTCCCATTGGGTGGGCTTGATGTCGGCCGCGAGAATGTCGGGGAGATCCTCGAACGTTGCTTCCAGGATCTCCACGAGATCGATGGGCCGGCGCCAAGCGTTGGATTCCTCCATGCGGCCGGCGTCGGCGTAACCGCGGGCGAGGGAGCCGATGACGGTTTCGGCCAGGTCCCAGCCGGCGATATCCAGGGCCTCCAGGGCTTTGTTGGTGAAGTCGAGGACGTGGCCGGTGGAGAGGTAGCGGTGGTCGGTGGCTGCCGCGAAGAGCATGTCGGCAATGGCGGCCTGGTCCATGCCGGCCTGGATGGCCGTGAGCAGGCAGCGTTCGGCGCCGGTGGCGTCGCGCACCTCGACGAAGCGCCGGAACCAGCGCTTGAGGGTTGCCGGGTCGGCGGGGGCGTCCGGCAGGGGGCCGACCTCGAATTTCGGCGGCGATCCGGATGAGTCGCCGGCCACGTTCGACAGCCCGTGGAACAGGGCGCGGGCGTGTTGCTCCGGCGGCAGGTGGGGCAGCAGGTTCATCATGCAGGTCAGGACGGTGAGGCCGGGACCCCAGCCGTCGCTCTGGTAGCGGGTGCCGAATTCCAGCCCGATGCGGAAGGGCTCGCGCGGGTCGGCGCCGCCTTCGACGAGCGAAACGGCGGCCTTGGCAATGACCAGCGAGAGGTTCTGCTCCAGGCCGTCGCGCAGGCGGCGGCGGTGGTGGGCCAATTCGTCGCGGTCGCTGCGCAGATCAATCCAGACGTCGCCGTCGACCACGGTCGTTGGGAACGCAGGCACGTCGTCGGCCCACAGGTCGAAGGTGCCGCCGGTCGTCACGTCGAAGCGCGCGTGATGCCAGTGGCAGGTGAGGATGCCGTCGTCGACGCTGCCGCGATCCAGGGGGAAGCCCATGTGGGGGCAGCGGTTATCCAGGGCGTAAACGCCGTCGCCGTTGCGGATGAGCACCAGGGTGCGGTCGCCCGCGCGCACTCGGTGGCAGGTCCCGGCGGCGAAGTCGCTCAAACGCCCGGCGTAGGTGAGTCCATCAGTGGTCATGGTCGAATCTCCAGCCGTGCGGTGCCTGATTCTGCGGTGCAGGAGCATGGTTGCCAAAGGCCTTTCTGGCAGGTCGAGGTGCATTTGGCAGGTTCTACTGGGACTGACCGGCGACTGGCCGGCGGATTCGTCGTATACTTGGGCGTCCCGCGCGGGCTACCCGCCGGGGTTTTATTGTGCTTGGTGGGCGCGCGTGGCTGTGGCAAACACGAAGCGCGCCCCTGAATGGACGGCCGCCGAGCGGCCGCGGAGTTGGAAATGCCCCGCCGAGGTGATCGGCTCGTCGTCACGCTTGAGTGCCGGGACTGCGGCTCGCGCGGTTACGTGAGCAGCAAGAATCGCCGGAACAATCCGGACCGGCTTGAACTGCAGAAGTACTGCCGTGCCTGCCGTTCACACACGGCCCATCGCGAGACGCGCTAGCGAGTGATCGTCAATGTTGTCCACACGGGAACTGCGCCGGAATGTCCGACGGGCGCCGCTGGCCCGCTTCGTACGCAGCGCCTACCAGGAACTGCGCAAGTGCCAGTGGCCCACGCCGGAACAGACCATGCGGCTGACGGCGTTGGTGCTGGCAATCAGCGTGTTGATGGCAATCATCCTGGGGCTGGCCGATCTGGGTTTCGACCGGCTGTTCGAGTTCCTAACGACGTGAGGGAAGGCGCACGAGCATGATGGCCGAGGCCAGCCAAGCAGCGACCCAAGCCGCCGAGAGCGGCGACGCGCCGGATCAGAAGATTCCGGACGACGCTGAGTGGTACGTGGTGAACACGTACTCGGGCTACGAGGCCAAGGTGAAGCAGAACATGGAGCAGCGCGTGCGCTCCATGGAGGCCAGGGACAAGGTCTTCCGCATCGTGGTGCCTGAAGAGGATGTGGAAGAGTCACGCCACGGGCAGCGGCGGACGGTGAAGCGCAAGATGTATCCGGGCTACGTGTTGGTACATATGTTGTCGCTGGACGAGACGAAGAACTCGAGCGACGCGCAGGCCAAGCGAGACGCGGACGCCGCCTGGCAGGTGGTACGCAACACGCCCGGTGTGGTGAACTTCGTCGGGGCGGACGCCGGGGCCGGTCACAAGCCCATTCCGCTGTCGCCGGAAGAGGCGGGCACGATCTTCCGGCAGATGGAGGGTGAGGGGCAGCGGCCTGAAGTGCGCATCCAGATCGGCGAGCGGGTCAAGATCATTGACGGGCCGTTCACCGACTTCTTTGGCACGGTGGATGAAGTGATGGATGACAAGGAGCGCCTGCGGGTGCTGGTTTCGTTCTTTGGACGCGACACGCCGGTCGAACTGGATTTCCTCCAGGTCGAGAAGTCCGGCGGCGGGTCGATCATCTAAGCAGGCGGCAGACGCACCATGGCACGACGCGTAATGGCCACGATCACGCTGCAATTGGACGCCGGGCAGGCGACGCCGGCGCCGCCGGTGGGTCCCGCCCTGGGCGGCTACGGCGTGAACATCATCGAGTTCACCAAGACCTATAACGAGCGAACCCGCGAGCAGGCGGGATCGGTGATTCCGGCCGAGATCACGATCTACGAAGACCGCTCGTTCACCTTCATTACCAAGACGCCGCCGGCGGCGGATCTGCTGCGGAAGGCGGCCGGGGTCGAGAAGGGATCCGGCGAGCCGAACCGCGAGAAGGTTGGCTCGGTCACCGAGGCGCAGGTCCGCGAAATCGCCGAGATCAAGATGCCGGACCTGAACGCCTACGAAGTTGAGGCGGCGATGAAGATCGTGGCGGGCACGGCCCGCAGCATGGGCATTGAAGTCGAGGATTAGGCATGGCGCGACATAGCCGACGGTATCAGCAGGCTCGGGCGGGAGTGGACCGTAGGGCGCAGCACACGCTGGGTGATGCCATTGACGTGTTGTTGGGCCTACCGAAAGCGAAATTCGACGAGTCGGTGGAGTTTCACGCCAACCTGAGCGTTGATCCCACCCACGCGGACCAACAGGTGCGCAGTACCGTGACACTGCCGAATGGCACCGGCAAGGAGCAGCGAATCATCGTGTTCGCCAGCGGCGACCGGGCGCAGGAAGCGCGGGACGCGGGGGCCGATGAGGTCGGCACCGACGAGCTGGCCGAGCGAATCCGCGGTGGCTGGCTGGACTTCGACGCCGCCGTGGCCACGCCGGACAACATGCGCATCATCGGACCGCTGGGCCGGATTCTGGGTCCGCGAGGTCTGATGCCGAACGCGCGCGCCGGAACGGTGACTAACGACGTGGGCCGGGTCGTGAACGAGTTGAAGGCCGGTCGCGTGGAGTTCCGCGTGGACCGCCTGGCCAACCTTCACGTCGTGGCCGGCCGCGTGTCGATGGGTCGCCAGGCGCTGATCGAGAACCTGCGCATCCTGATCGACGCGGTAATCCGGGCGCGGCCCAGCGCGGCCAAGGGCTCGTACATCCGTACAATGAGTATCTGTTCCAGCATGAGTCCGGGCATTCGCCTGGACCCGCAGGCGGCGCTGGCCGAAGCCAGAACGGTCGCCGAGTAGTTCCGGAGTCGAATCGACCTACACCCCCAACAACTGCAGAGCCAGAGACAGCGGGCCACGCAATCTCTCGAGTCGAGAGAGCCCGCCGAGGCGCGAACGGATGCTCGAGCGGTACGCGGATCCGACGCGCCGCTCGTTTTTCGTTTCCCAGGTACAAAGGAGGACATGCCGGTGGCAACTCGAGCGCAAAAGGCCGCCATGGTGGACGCGCTCTCCGACCAGTTGGCCGCAGCGCCGCTCAGTATCGTGTCGGGCTTCGCCAACCTGTCGGTCGCGGACCAGCAGGCGCTGCGCAGCCAGATCCGGGCGCAGGGCGCGACGCTGCGAGTAATCAAGAACAGCCTGGCCGCGCTGGCGGCCAATAAGGCGGGGATCCAGGGTCTGGATGCCCTGCTGGCCGGTCAGTCGGCGTTCACGTTCAGCGGCGAAGACGTGACGGCCGCGGCGCGTGTGCTGCGCGACTTCTCGCAGCAACACCCGACGGTCGAGATTCGCGGCGGGGCACTCAACGGCGAGGTGCTGGACGGTGACCGGGTGCTGCGGCTGGCGGCGATCCCTGGGCGAGAGCAGCTGAACGCAGAGGTCGTGTGGGCGATCGGCTCACCGATTTCCAACCTGGTGCATACGTTGGATGGATTGATCTCAGGACTGGTATTCGCGCTGCAGGAGCGCGTTGACCAATTGCAAGCTGCCGAAGGAGGCGCGTGATGGCCAAGGTAACGAAGGACGACATTCTCGAATCGCTCGATTCCATGACCGTGCTCGAGCTTTCGGAGCTGGTTGAGGCGTTGAAGGAGAAGTACAACGTCTCCGGCGCGCCGATGGCCGTGGCCGCCGTAGCGGCCGACAACGGCGCAGCCCCGGCCGAAGTGGAGCAAACGGAATTCTCCGTGGAAATCACCAGCGCGGGCCAGCGCAAGATCCAGGTCATCAAGGCCGTGCGCGAGATCACGGGTCTTGGATTGCGCGAGGCCAAGGCGGTGGTGGACGCGGCGCCCGGCTCAATCAAGGATGGCCTGTCGCGTGAGGAAGCCGACGCCATGGTTGCGAAACTGGAAGAGGTGGGCGCGACCGTCGAGGTCAAGTAGCGCGCATGGCGCAGGCGGGCGGCGGACCATCGCCCGCGATCCGTAGAGCATAGGGTCGGCCGAGCATGATCGATGCCGTGGTCGTGGCCCACGGGCAGGCGGATGTTGTGAGCCGCGCGGCTCGCAGCATCCGCTCGGCGGGAGACATGGTGCGGTCGCTGACGATCGTGGATACGGCAGGCGATCAGGCGCTGGCCGACCTGGCGGACGACGCGCCGCTCGCGGCGACCGTACTTCCGTGTCCTGCGAATCCCGGTTATGGGTCCGCCGCGAACGCGGGTGTCGACCTGGGGCGGGCGCCGCTGGTGCTGGTGGCCAACGCCGACGTATGGGTGCATCACGGCGCGCTGGACGAACTGGCGCGGGCACTGGACGAGGCTCCGGACGCGGCCTGCGCCGGACCGCTGCTGCTGAATACGGACGGATCGCCGCAGGACTCCGCGTTTGCGTTTCCCGGCCTGGGCCAGGCGGTCTCCGACCTGCTTCCGCTCCCGGCCCGGGTGCGCGGATCCCGCCTGAATGGCCGGCTCTGGTCGGACGGGCCGGCACGAGACGTGGGCTACGTGCTGGGCGCGTTCATGCTGATTCGGCGTCGAGCGCTTGAACTGGTGGGCGGGTTCTCGTCCGCCTATTGGATGTACGCAGAGGAAGTCGATCTCTGCCGGCGGTTCCGGGACGACGGCTGGCGGGTCTTGTACGTCCCAACCGCGCATGTGACGCACCTCCGCGCGGCCACGACATCCGCCCGCGACATCGAAATGCTGCCGCAGCTGTACCGCAGCCGGGCGCGCTGGTACCGACGGCATAGCGCCAGGCCAATGGCCAGCGCCGCGATCGGCTTGATGTGGCTGGGGCTGGGCCTTCGCGCGCGCCTGCCGGGCTCGCGGCGCCAGGCGTACGCCGCGGCCCAGGCCGCCTTGAATGGGGATTGACGGCAATGGCGGCGATCAGCGCAATCGTTATCGCCCGGAATGAAGAGGCGAATGTCGGCGACTGCCTCGCGACCGTGGCCTGGGCCGACGAACGCCTGGTCATCGACGCATTCAGTACGGACGGGACCACCCAGGGCCTGCCGCCCGACGTTCGCCTGATCGAGCGCGGCTGGACCGATTTTGCCGACCAGCGCAACGCCGGACTGCGCCTGGCCGTTCATGATTGGGTGGTATTCGTTGATGCCGACGAGCGGGTTCCGCCGAAGCTCAGCCAGGAAATTCAGACTCGGGCGGGAACGGAGGCGTTTACCGGCTATTGGGTTCCGCGCCGCAACCGGATATTTGGCCGGTGGATGCGCGGGGCTGGGTGGTGGCCCGACTACCAGTTGCGAATCATGAACCGCCAGTACGCCGCCTACGTATCCGATCGGTCGATCCACGAGCTGGTGGACGTGAAGGGGACCGCGGGGCACATGGCGCACCACCTGGAGCATCTGAGCTATACGAGTGTGGCCCAGTTCAGGGCGCGACAGCGGCTCTACGCCGACGCGGTGGCCGACGACTACTACCGGTCCGGTATGCGCCGGCGATTCACGGCGGTTGCGCTGCAACCCTTGCGGGAGTTCTGGCGGCGGCTAGTCAGTCTGCGCGGTTATGAGGACCGTGGTGTTGGCGTACTGCTGGCGACGTTGATGGCTGAGCACGAATGGCGGGTTCAGCGAGCGCTGCGCGCCCGCTGGAAGGCGGACGGCGGAGGGATGTCCCGGTGACGCCGCTCCGATCGGTCACGGCGGTGGTGGTGACCTGGAACTCCGCGGCTGACATCGGGCCATGCCTGGCAGCGCTGATCGCCGCCGAGGGTGAGATTCCGGGATGTCTTGACATAATTGTGATCGACAACGACTCCGGCGACAGGACCGCGGAGGTTGTGGGTACGCAGTTTCCACGGGCCAGCCTCACTCAGGCCCATCGCAACCTGGGATTCGGCGCGGCGGCCAACATCGGGATAGCCGAGGCCACGGGTGACGCGGTGCTGCTGATAAACCCGGATGCGCACCTGGAGTCGGGCGCGCTGGGGGCGATGTTGACCCATCTTGGGAGCGACCCAGATTTGGGGTGCGTGGCTCCAATGCACGTGGCGGACGGTGAGCCGGCGGCTTCGCCCGGTCGTCGACTGCCTACCCTGGCGGCGGCCGTAACCGACGGGACGATCGTCGAACGATTCATGCCCGATCTACCAGCGTTGCGCCGGTACTACATGCGCGACGGAGCGGACGACGATCCCGAGTGGTTGACCGGCGCGTGCCTGTGCTTCCGGCGCAGCGCGCTGGCCGAGACGGGCGGGTTCGATGTCGGGTACGAGATGTACGTGGAGGAGGTGGATCTGCTGCGCGAATTGGGCCTTCGCGGCTGGCGCTGCGGGGTCACGCGGAATGCCGCTGTCCGACACCGCGGCGGGGCAAGTTCCGAACAGGATCCGGTTGCTCGCGA
Organism: Chloroflexota bacterium; assembly: GCA_028875175.1. Lineage (GTDB taxonomy): Bacteria > Chloroflexota > UBA11872 > UBA11872 > UBA11872 > UBA11872. The sequence continues at coordinate 9,897 of JAPPFO010000220.1, forward strand.
GCGGCGATTTTTCGCCAGCCGATATCGCTATGTCGGCAAGACCTGGGGCTGGCCGGTGGCCAGGCTAATGCGCCTGTTGGTGGCGATTAGCGGCGTCCTGCGTCTGCTTGAGCAGTTCGTGCGCGTGTTGCGCCCGAGGTCCCGCGCCGACGCGCGGCGTGAATTGCGCCAGATCGCGGCCGTAACTCTCTGGCAGTGGACCGGGTGGCGACGCTAGCCCCGGAAGCGTGTGTGAACCCGACCCCACGCGTTCTTTTCATTACCGGCGAGTATCCGCCGCGTATCGGTGGCGTCGGCGACCATGTTGTCAGGTTGGCGGCGGCCATTGCGGCCCGCGGGTGGGGCTGCCACGTGGCGACGGAGTCCAGATCGGCGAACGATCCAGCCGCTGGGGTTCATGCCGTGGCAAGCGGGCTGCCGCTACAAGCGGTCATCGATACGCTACGGGTCGTCAGGCGCGTGCGACCGGACGTGGTTCATCTGCACTACCAGGCCGGGGCGTTCGCGCGACCGGGCGAGCTGATGGGACTGGCCCGGCTGTTGCCAAGCCTGGTGAGTACCAGCCGCCTGGCGGTGACGTTTCACGATCTCCATCAGCCGTACCTGTTTCCAAAGGCCGGTCGGTTGCGCGAGGCGATGGTTCGCAGCCTGGGGCGGGGTGCGGACGCCGCGATCTATGTTGACGAAGTGGACCGCCGACGGGCCGTCGCGGAGGGGTACGGTGAAGCGAATGCACATTGGATTCCGGCCGGGCCCACAATCGAACCGCCCGCGTATAGCGGTGGTCGTCGCGCCGCACGAGCGGTATTGGACCTGGAAACCGACGCGTTCATTGTGGGTTTCTTTGGCTTTCGGCAGCGCAGCAAAGGTATTGAGGTGCTGGCGCATGCCATGCGACGGCCGGAACTCGCGGGGCCGCGCATGCGCCTGGTCTTGATCGGGGCGGCAGGACCGGCAACCAATGCTCGGCGCGCCGAACCACCAGTTCCGCCAAGCACGTTTGATGGTATGCGCCTGGTTGACACCGGCGAGCGGCGGCCCGAGGTGATCTCGCGATGGCTGGCGGCTTGCGATGTTGTCGCGCTCCCGTTTCTCGATGGCCTCTCGGCGCGCCGCGGGTCGTTTATGAATGCCGTGGCACACGGCGTACCGGTCGTGACGACAGCGCCCCCCGTTGAGGGAACGGTAGACGTTGGAGCGGACGAGGTGGCGTTCGTAGCGCCAGACGACGCGGCGAGGCTGGCAGCCGCCCTGGCTGAGATTCGCGCCGACTCGGGGCTCCGGCGGCAGCTGGCGCAGGGTTCGCGGGCCATTGCCGCACGCCACACCTGGGCCGAGATCGCCCGGCGCACGCTTGCTGCCTATGGCTGTCCGGCTTAGCGAAGTCGCCGCCGCCTGGCGCGGGCGAGCGGAGCGTGTGCCGCAGACGGTGACACCCCTTGCTGGGTTGGTGGCCGTGGTGGTGCTCGGGGCGGTGCTGCGCAGCATGCGACTGCAGCAGCTGGGGGATTTCGACTTCGATGAGGTCGCGTCGGTCTGGTACGCGCGGTCGCTGCCGCTGGACATCATTGCGGCCATCGCGGAAGCGCCGTTCGAACACCCCCCGCTCTACTACGTGGCGTTGCACTACTGGACTACATGGTTTGGTGAGCAGGAGCCAATCGTGCGCTGGCTGTCGGTTCCGTATGGCGTACTGCTGATTCCCGCGACCTATCAGCTTGCGCGGCTGTATCTGCGACCGTGGCCAGCCGTATTCGCGGCCGGCGTGGTGGCGGTCTCGCCGATGCTGGTTTTCTTCAGCCGTGAGGCCCGCATGTATGCGGCGGCGGCGCTGTTCGGCACGCTGGCGCTGTGGCTGTTCGAGCGCGCGATGCGGCGCGGCCGGCGCCGCGACTGGGTGTGGCTGGCGCTGACCATCGTGATCGGCGCCTATGTCGACTACACAGCCGCCCTGGCGGTGGTAGCGATGAATCTCACGCTCCCGTGGCGCTTTCGCCAACAGCGCCGACGCGTCGTTGCGTTTGTTGCAATTGAACTGGCGTGCGTGGCCGCCGCGCTGCCCTGGGTCTTGCTGGCGCGCGGTGTTCAGGACAGTCTGCCGGCGTTTGGAAGCGGCAGCCTGGGGCTGGGCCTGATCCAAGAGGTGGCGGCCAGTGCCTGGCTGGACGTCTTCGTGGGCGACGCGGCGGTGCGCGGCGGCGGACGGGCAGGCGCCCTGGTCGCTGGGGTGCTTGGCGCCCTCGTCATCGTTGGCGCGGCCCTGGCTCTGGCGCGTCGCACAGCCGGATTGCTATTGGCGCAGGTTGCAGCCGTGCTCGGATTCCTGGCGCTGCTGCTGATCTTCGACAAGGACTATCAATCTCGCTACCTGCTTCCCGCAATTCCGACGCTGGCTGTCGTGGCGGCGATTCCCCTCAGCCTGGCGCCGCGCCGCGCCTGGGTTATGGCGCCGGCGGCCGCGGTGGTGGTTGCCGCACTGGCGGGTCCGGTGTATGCGTCGCGGGCCTACTACGACGACTACCGGCGGGGAGATTACCGGTCGATTACAGCAACCATCGAAAACCTGGCCCGGCCACAGAGGCCGGATCGCGATGGCGGTAAATTCAGGGACGCGGTGGTGCTGGCCGGTCCCTGGCAGGGCTGGTACTGGCGGCACTATTTCCCAGGCTTTTTGGACAAAGTCGACGTTTGGTTCCTGCCGGAGGAGGTTCCACCGGCGGTAACGGCCGAAGAGGTCAAAAAAAAGCTCCAGCGTGCTGCCGACAATCATCGGCGGCTGTGGGTCGTGTTGGCGGGATTGGAGCAGGCCGATCCCGAAGGACATGTGGAGGCCTGGCTCAGCTCCCAATGGCAGGCGCGGTCCGAGATCTATCGGAACGGCGTCCTCCAGCTCTATATGACGAACGTGCTGGACCTGGTAAATCGGCGCGGCTACGTCAAGCTTGATCAGGATTTTGAAATTGAACGGGTCCAGTTCAGCGGTGCGCGCGCCGACCAGGGGCCGCGCGAGGCGGGCGATGGGGTCCGCTTTACGGTATTTGTCCGCGCTATGCGATCCGTGGACTACGACCTACGCCTGCGCGTATGGCTGCGGACTCCGAGCGGAGTGATCTACGCTAAAGATCTGTACGCTCAGGACCGCTTCCTGCGACGCACAAGCCAGTGGCAGGCAGGTGACGAGCACCAACTCCGCACCGCTCTCTGGGTGCCGGCGGAGGCGGAGCCGGGATCGTACGAGGCGTTTGTCACCTTTCTCCGTCCCGACGATCGGCCGCTGATGGCAGTGGGACGCCTGGCCCGAATCGACCATCCGGGCGTGGACTATCTCTGGCTGGGACCGGTGGACATCGTGCCCCCCAGCATTCCGATGGCCAGCGAGGCCGGGCTGCGCGAGAGTCTGGGTGGACCGATTCGCTAGTCGTCACCGCGCGGGGTGAACATTGAGCGGCTGATGCCGCCGCTCAGCGCCAATACACTCCCGTAGATCACCAGTCCAGCCGCCGCGGCCGGGATCCACGGCAAGTCCCGCAGCAGCCAGATTGTGACGGCCAGGCAACCCGCAGCCAGCGTGGGGCGGAGCGCGGGTTCCAGCAGACGCCGCAGCAGCTGGTCGCGTCGCAGGATCCAGGCCAGCATGACCAGCAGCACCGCTTCGCTGGCAATGGTGGTGGCGGCGGCCGCCAGGAAACCGAATATCGGCACGAGCGCCAGGTTGGCGCCGACGTTGAAGAGCGTCGTTACCAGGAATGCCGGCGTGAGCCACCACTGGCGGTCGAGAGAGATCACCACGTACTGCAACGTTCCATTGCAATAGCTGAGCGGCAGGAACCAGATCAGGATCGCCAGAGCCTGCGCCGTGAAGGGGAGGAACTCCTCACCGAGCAAGGCTCCGACCAGGGGCTGGGCGTAGGCGAATAGCAGCACGACGGCAGGCGCCGCGAACGAGATCAAGACCCGCCACGTACGGGCCAGCCAGCGGCCCAGGGCTTCCGGATCCTCGGCCGCCCGCGCCATGAGCGGGAATGCCGCCAGCACGACGGCCGCGGGGACGGCATTCAGCGCGTTGATGAACTTGTAGGCGGCGCTGTAATGCCCCACGACGGTCGTGCCCTCGATGGCTTGCAGGATCAGGATGTCCAGTTGCACGAAGGCCGTGGCCAGCAGGCCATTGAGCATGAGCGGGAATCCCGACGCCAGCAGATCGCGCCGGTGTCCGAGGCCTTGCCGGCCCGTTCGCAGCAGGTCGAATCCCACGGGCCGTGCCAGCACCAGCAAGGACGCCGTGCCCGAGGCCGTACCGGCGATGGCCAGGCCGATCACGCCGGTGCCGGCCCCCAGCAGTACAAGGCCCAATCCCACCGTTAGCGCCGAGGCCCCGGCGGCGACCAGGCCCCGGCGGTCCATGCGTTCCCATGCGCCGTAGACCGAGGCGTAGGCCTGGCCCAGGGCGGTGGGCAGCAGGCCGGCAGCCAGGATTGCCGCGGTGACTACCGTGGCTTCGGACACCGAGCCGGTCGCGTAATAGATCAGGGCCAGGCCCAGCATGAGCGGGATGCTCAGCGTCACCAGGCGCAAGCGGATGACCAGGCCCGCCCCAAATCGAGGCCGAAGATCCACACCGCGTCGAGCGATATCGCGCGTGAGAACCGTGCCCAGCCCGAAGTCCGTCAGCGCTCCGAAGTAGGTGAGGAGATTGATCGCAAAGGCGTATTCGCCGTAGCGCGGGGGGCCGAGGACGCGCAGCGCGACAATCCAGAAGACCCAGAACACGGCGCGGTCAAAGCCGCTGGCCAGCAGCGGCGTGAGGGCGTTGCGCGTGAACCGGCCGCGCGCCGCCGCTTCCGTTCGCAGCTCAGGCGGGGCGACGGGCCGTCCGCTCAGGATGGCCAGATATCCCGCTGCCAGCACGGCGATAACCGAACCGGCGGCAACCATGGCCGGACCCAGAGTGGCCTCAGGCATTGGGGAAGGGGAGGGGGCGGGCCCGGGCCAGGAGCAGGACCACCGTCATGGCCGCAGGCCCGCCATTACATCAATCGAAACCATTCCCAAAGTGTGACGCAGGTTGGGTGTTTTCTTTTTTGTTGCCGCAGTTGGGCTACCCTGAAGTTGACGATGCCTTCATTGACCACCAAAGCCTACGACTGCCTGGAGTGCGGACGGCGCTACGACGTTCCGCTTCGGTTCTTTGAGACCGGGCGGGGTCCCATCGACCGTGGCTGCCCAGGTTGCGGGAGTCGCAGCCGCCGGAGGCGCCGCAGCGTGTTCGCCTACTTGCGCGATGCCTACCTGACGTACAGCACGACCTGAGCGGTCACCGGAAGCGCCGGCGGGTCCGGCGCCACGATGGGCGGCATCCTGGATTTCAGCGACGACGACTAGGCCGCGCGAGCAGCCAGGGCACGCCCATACAATCGACCATCCCAACGCACGGCGACGCGCATGATGCAGAGCTTGTCCCCACCCGCGCAGCGATTGGTCTGGGCGCTGATGGTGGCCGTGGGCGTGTTCGTGCTCTTCCTGCTGTTCGAGCGGATGCTGGGGCGTTTCGGTCTAGACTTCATCGTGTATTTCGAGCCGACGGACCTGCAGGAGGATCGACGGCTGCCACTAGACGGCCGCGAAAGCACGGAGTACGCGATTCGCACGGTCGATACGTTTGACGCTGCCGCGTCACGCCAGCCGACCACGCTAATGATCCACGGCGACGCGCGGGGCGACGTGGACTTCGAGGTCGTGCGCTCGGAGTTCGAGCGCGGGACGGTTGTAATCGTGGTCAACATGTCACCCGAGGAGCTGGCGCCGCTGATCGATCCGGGAATCCGGGATGTCGCCACAGTCAACGAGACGCTGCAGGCGCCCTTCTACACATTGATTGCCAAGAACGAGGAGCAGTGTCCGACCGGCTTGCAGCCCGGCTGCGGCGCCTTTCTGGTGGAGGCGCGCAACTTCACCGACTTCGGCGAATTGGCCAGCCACGCGCGCGACGCCTTGAATGTTCGCCTGCGCGCCCTGCTCACGCCCACGCCCGAGCCTGTGCCGGCACGCTGAGAAGGCTTGGGCTGCGTTGCGGTCCACGCAGGGACTCTGGGAGTCCAATGGCAATGTTTACGCGACGCCTGACCCAGGTGCTGATGGCTAGCAGCGGACCGTCCGAAGGCGCGTGGATTTGGGGCGCACCAGCTCGCCGACCGGAACGGCGAATGACACGTAGAGAACGCCTGCGCATGGTCGCCTCTCCGCCAGCCGGCACGTTCCGGCCAGTTAGCGGCAGCGAAGCTCAGATTCTCGGAGTCCGCACTGGTGGCCGCGTGGCTTCGTGGAGTCCAACACATTAGGGGAGTTGGCATCGCCGGTGTGACGTCCCGACGAATGATGCTTGTGTCCACGCCGAGTTCAAATCCCGCAACGGCAGGGAAACGCGCCCTCAATCACCAACGCCCAAAGCGAAGGTAGCCAGCATCAGCAGGGACCACGCGGGCTCGAGATCAGATCGGGCGCGTGGCTCGAGGTCCAGCGGGAGTCGTAGCAAGTGGGCGGCGCTGGCCGCGGGCGGGTGGCGGCGGGGACTAGAATTGGGGTGGGATAGGTGCGCCGGGTGGTAGGGGAGCGTCAGCCGTTATGCCGGAGATTGAGTCGACACCGGAGTTGATCGAGGGCATCTATGCCGCCATGCGGGAGCGGCTGGCGGTGGTGCGGGGTCGGCTGGGGCGGCCGCTGACGTTGACGGAGAAGGTGCTGTACGGGCACCTGGACGATCCGGCGGGGCAGGAGCTAGTTGCGGGGGAGAGCTACCTGCAACTGCGGCCGGACCGGGTGGCGATGCAGGACGCGACGGCGCAAATGGCGCTGTTGCAGTTCATGCTGGCCGAGCGGGACAGCGCGGCGGTGCCCTCCACGGTGCATTGCGACCACCTGATCCGGGCCTACAGCGGGGCGGACCCCGACCTGCAGCAGGCGCTGCTGGAGAACAACGAGGTGTACGCGTTCCTGAAGAGCGTGTCGGCCAAGTACGGGATCGGGTTCTGGGCGCCAGGGTCGGGAATCATCCACCAGGTTGTGCTGGAGAACTACGCGTTTCCGGGCGGGCTGATGATCGGCACGGACTCGCACACGCCGAACGCGGGCGGGCTGGGAATGCTGGCCTGCGGCGTGGGCGGGGCGGACGCGGTGGACGTGATGGTGGACTTCCCGTGGGAGGTGCTGCACCCGCAAGGGATCGGCGTGCACCTGACCGGACAGCTTTCGGGCTGGACGGCGCCGAAGGACGTGATTCTGAAGGTGGCGGGGCTGCTGACGACGAGCGGCGGGACGAACCGGATCGTGGAGTACTTCGGCGAGGGCGCAAATTCGCTGGCCTGCACGGGCAAGGCGACGATTACGAACATGGGCGCGGAGCTGGGCGCCACGACCTCGGTCTTCGCCTATGACGAGCGAATGGCGGCGTACCTGCGGGCGACGGAGCGTGAGGAGTTGGCGGCGCTGGCGGAGGCGAACCGGGACCTGCTGACGGCGGACGCGGAGGTGCTGACGGAGCCGGAGCGGTACTTCGAACAGGTGATCGAGATCGACCTGTCGAAGCTGGAGCCGCACGTGGTGGGGCCGCACCGACCGGACCTGGCGCGACCGATATCCGAGCTTGCCGGGGCGGCGGCAGACGAAGGGTATCCGGAACAGATTTCGGCGGCGCTGGTGGGGAGTTGCACGAATTCCTCGTACGAGGACATTTCGCGGGCGGCGGACCTGGCGCGGCAGGCGGCGGCGCGCGGGGCAAAGGCGCGGGTGCCATTCCTGGTGACGCCGGGGTCGGAGATGGTGCGGGCGACGATCGAGCGGGACGGGCAGCTGGCAGACCTGGAGTCGATCGGGGCGGTGGTGCTGGCGAACGCGTGCGGCCCGTGTATTGGGCAGTGGCGACGGGACGACATTACGCCGGCGCGCGAGGGCGACCCGCCGAAGCGCAATTCGATCGTGTCGTCGTTCAACCGGAACTTCCCAAGGCGGAATGACGGAAGTCCGAACACCTTCTCGTTCCTGACGAGCCCCGAGGTGGCGGTAGCGTTTGCGCTGGGCGGGCGGCTCTCGGCCGATCCGACGGCTTCGCCGGTGGGCGGGGACAACGGCGAAGCGTTCGTGCTGGACCCGCCGGGGCCGGCGGCGGACATTCCGCCGGAGGGGTTTATCGGTCAGCGGCATGGCTATGAGCCGCCGGCCGAGGATCCGGACGCGGTGACGGTGGCGATCGATCCGAAGAGCGAGCGGCTGGAGGCGCTGGCGCCGTTCCCGGAGCGGACGGTGGCGCACTTTCAGGGCATGCCGGTGTTGCTGAAGGCGACTGGGCAGTGCACGACCGACGCGATCTCGCCGGCGGGTCGCTGGCTGCAGTACCGGGGCCACCTGACGAACATCAGCGACAACATGTTCATCGGGGCCAACAACGCATTCGGCGACGAGGCGGGCACGGGTTACAACATGGAAACCGGCGAAGACGACGAGCCGCTGGCGGAGATCGCCACGTATTACCAGCAGCAGGGGATCACCTGGGTGGCGGTGGGCGACCAGAACTACGGCGAAGGCAGTAGCCGGGAGCACGCGGCGATGTCGCCACGGCACACCGGCGGCGGGGCAATCATCGTGCGCAGCTTCGCGCGGATCCACGAGGCGAACCTGAAGAAGCAGGGGTTGCTGCCGTTGACGTTCGACGATCCGGACGACTTCGACCGGATTGAGATCGATGACCGGATCACGCTGAACGACGTGGGCGAGTTGGCGCCGGGGCGTCCGGTGACGGCGACGCTGGAGCACTCGGACGGGTCGACGGCGACGATTCGACTCAACCACACGCTGAACGAGGAGCAGATTCGGTGGTTTTGGGCGGGGTCGGCGCTCAACCTGATTCGCGCGAGAGGTGGGTAGCGGGTCGGACTCCTCTGTTGAGGAGCTAAGACGCTGGCCACGGGCCCCTGACTGTTGGCTGGAGCGGAACGGACGAGACTGGCCGCTGCGGATTGACAGTCGCCGGCCGCAGGCCTCCGTCGGCGGTAATCCGCCGGTCAGCCCCGGCGTACGCGCACGCAACCAGCAGGACTAGACATCCGCCAACGCTTCTTACCGCCGCGCCGCGTAGGGGTTCTCGCGCACCTCCAGTGGAAACCGCACCGTCTGCTGTGAAAGCCCCGCCTCGTGCACCGCCATCACCATCTCGGCAATCCAGCGGCCGTCAATGGCATCGCAGATCGGACGCCGGTCCTGCTCCACGGCCTCGATCAGGTCACGCGCCATGGTGGTGTGCAGCAGTTGGCGCGTGTCAGACGTGCCCTTTGTGTCGCCAAGAGCCTCGGCATCCAGCGGCGGCACTGGGACGGCCTCCCAATTGCTTTCCACGCCCGGATCCAGCTCCGGCCGCCGGTTGATCAGCAACGGCTGGTCGGTGGTGGGGCCGCCCCGCAGGGAGAGCATTCCGTCGGTGCCAACCAGCTCGATACCCATCTGGCGGTGCATCCCGCGGCCCGTGCGGACAGAGGAAAAGGTGCCTGTGACCCCGTGGTCGAAGAGCAGCGAGGCGAAGATCTGGTCGCCGGCCATCAGCCCCAGGTTCTCGTTACCTTCACGCGCGTCCTGGATGCCCACGGGGCGCCCGGCCTGCATCACGTTGGCGCTCAGCTGAATCGGGTCGCCCGCCAACTGGCGCATCAGGTCCAGTTGGTGCACGCCCAGCACCGCCAGATCCTCGGCGCCGCCTCGACGGCCGTCGTTCTTGCCGGTGGCGTGCATGGCCACCAGCCGTCCTATTTCGCCCGCATGCAGCATTTCCCGCATGCGCCGCACCTTGGGATCCACGCGCCAGTTGTGGGCAACCTGGACCTTCGTTCCGCCGCGCTCGGCCGCGTCCACGATGGCGTCGGCCTCGGCGGGCGTGCGCACAAAGGGCTTCTCGCAGTAGATGCCCCGGGCCCCGGACTCAATGGCGGCACGCAGCATTTTGGAACGCTCGTGCGGCCGCCGAAGGCAGACGGTGACAAAGTCCGCCTGCACGCGGTGCAGCATCTCGCGAAAATCGCCGAACGCCTGCCGCGCTCCCAGCTGGTCGGCTTTTACCCGGGCCGATTCTTCGTCCAGATCCGCCACCGCCACGACCTCAACCGTGGGGATCAACTGCCAGGCGAGATCCAGATCGTGCCCGTAGTTGCCCGCGCCGGTGGCTCCGATGACAACGGCCGTGTACATCAAACCTGCTCCATATATGACTCAACGAGCCAGGGCCTGGGCCTGGTCGCGTTAGACCGAGGTGGCCGCTGGGCGTTGCTGCTGTCCCGGGTTTCGCCCGGTCGACTCGGTGGCATTGGCGTTCGCTGCCTTCCGTTCGGGACCCTCAGACGTCCGCCAACGCCATCTGCCGCCGCGCCGCGTACGGGTTGTCTCGCTCCTGCAGCGGAAACCGCACCGTCTGCTGCGTCAACCCGGCTTCGTGGACCGCAAGAACCATTTCGACCGTCCAGCGCCCGTCGATAGCGTCGCACACGGGACGGCGGTTCTCCTTCACGGCGCGGAGCAGGTCAAGGGTCATGCTGGTCTGCAGCAGTTGCAGTTCGTGGGCCGTCCCCTCCGTGTCGCCAATGGCGGCGGCGTCCAGGTCGGGTACCGGCACGGCTTCCCAGGTGCTGTCGACCCCGGGATCGTCGCCCGGGCGCCGGTTGATCAGCAGCTCCCGGCCGCGTTGTCCATGGCTGCGCATCGAGACGATCCCCTCGGTGCCGACCACTTCGATCCCGAACGCCCGGTGCAGGCCGGGTCCTGTGCGCACGGACGAGATCGTGCCGACCACGCCGTGTTCGAAGATGTAGGTGGCAAATAGCTGATCGCCGGCGATCAGGCCGATCCGCTCATTGCCCTCGTGCACGTCGGGCAGGCCCACCGGGCGCCCCGACTGGAACACGGCGCCGCTCATCTGGCGCGGGTCGCCGGCGACCTGGCGCATCAGGTCCATCAGGTGGACGCCGAGGACCCACAGGTCTTCGGCGCCACCACGGCGGTCGTCGTTTTTGCCGGTGGCGTGCACCGCCACCACGCGGCCGATTTCGCCGCCGTGGATCATCTCGCGCATGAGGAGAACGGCGGGATCGATCCGCCAGGTGTGGGCGACCTGGATCTTGGTGTGGCTGCGGCTGGCGGCGGCGATGACGGCATCGGCCTCGCCCGGCGTTCGGACCAGCGGCTTCTCGCAGTAGATGCCCTTCGCCCCGGCCTCGATGGCCGCGTGAATCATCTCCGCATGCACGTCGGGCTGGCGATTACAGATGTTGACGAAGTCCGGCTGCACGCTGGACAGGGCCTCGCGATAGTCCCCAAACGCCTGCGGCGTCCCCAGCTCGTCCGCCTTCGCCCGAGCCGACTCCTCGTCAACGTCCGCCACGGCAACCACGTCGACCTCCGGAACCAATTGCCAGGAAAGGTCCAGGTCGTGTCCGTAGTTGCCTGCGCCGGTTGCTCCGATGATGACGGCGGTGTACATGAGGGTTGCTCCGGGGTTCGGAAACAGAGGTTGCTGCGAAGCATAGCGCCGCTGCATATCGGCGCGGGCCGGGCGGTGCCGCAAGCTGGTCGCGCGGGCGAACGCATGTGCGACCGGCAGAGTCGTCCGCCGCTGGTTCATGAACGGGCTGCCCAGGGCCGGAGTCTGCTTGCCGCAGGTTGCAGCCTCCCGCCCCCAACCTCTCAGTCAGCGGTGAGCGGGGAGACTGTCAACGGTGCTTTTGCGATGTCTAGAGGCCTTGCGTCGCGTGAAGCGGAGTCCGGACCAGGTCTGGTCTATCGCCGCGATCTTGTAGTCGACCAGACCGTTGTTTAGTCCGGTTTCGCGGACGACGCGCTCTGAGAGGTCGGACTTGACACCTGAGGCTTTCTTGGGCCAGCAGATCCAGAGGCCGCCGGGGCCGGCCTTCTGGCCGTAGCGCTCGACGCGCTGCCGCAGTTGGCGCTGGGAGCCGACGAACCAGACGATGAGGTCGCAGCGACCCTGGACTCGGCGGCGGAGGATAACGTCAGCAGGC
>JAPPFO010000231.1 GCA_028875175.1 Chloroflexota bacterium
CTGATCCGCATCCGCCGGGGCACGCGCACCTACCGCGAGTACCGCACCGACCGCTGCCTGCACCGGGCCGCGGCCTGAGACCCACCGACCGATACCAACCTCCTTCCGAGGCGAAACGCGGAGCATGGGGCCACAGTGTCCCCATGCTCGCGCTGTCGTGCCGGGGGTGGCCGCCCGGCGCCTGAATGAGCCACGGCCGACAGGAGGGTTTTCAGTAATGAACAACCTGAATTCAGTTCTGATCGAGGGCAACCTGGCCCGCGAGCCCGAGCTCCGCTACACGCCGCAGGGCACGCCGACCTGCACGCTGGTGCTGGCGTCGAACCGCGCCTACCGGGATCCGGAACGCCAGGGCGAGCGCATCGAGGAAGTCTCGTTCATCGAGACCACGACCTGGGGGAAGCTGGCGACCGTGTGCCACGAGCACCTGCACAAGGGGCGCGGCATCCGCGTCGTCGGGCGCCTGAAGCAAGAGCGCTGGGAGGATTCCCACGGCAACGCGCGGGCCAAGGTGCTGGTCATCGCCGAGCAGGTCGAGTTCCAGCCACGGCGGCAAGAAAGCGCGCGGCAGGAGGAACCTGCGGGAACCACTGCCGCGCGCTGAATCGACCCTCACCCCGTATAGGTGAGAGACGGGCGGCCGACCATCAGTCGCCCGGTAACCCAGCGGCGCACACCTCTCAAGCAGTGCCGCGGGTTGAGGAGGGAAACCGTAATGCAGAACCACCAGGGTTCGCAACGCCGGCGCGCCGAGCGCCGGGAGCACAAGCAGGCAGCGCGGGAACTACTGTTGACCGACACGGACGCGCTGCGCGCCGCGCGCGAGCGCGCCATGGTAGAGACCGCGCCCATGGCCAACATGCCCACCGACAAGTGGGAGCGCGAGCTGTGGGGGTTCTCCGATGAGTAGCGCCCTGCAGACCGCAGTCGAGGACCTGCGCGCGGCGCTGGGCGACGAGGATGCCGGCAACGGCCAGGTGCGTGACTGCGCGTTCGAGGTCGTCGAGGCCTGGGACGCCGCTGCGTTGGCGGAACTGAAAACACACCTGCAGGACTCCGCGCAGCCGGACGGCACGGCGCGCTGCGGCGCCGTCGAGGTGGTGACCATGAGTCACCACGAGATCAAGCGGGGGCGCATCACCTGCGCCGAGTGCCTGATGGCGGTGCATGACGATGCCTGCTGAGTGCCAGTCGGCCGCCGCGCCGGCGGACGTGTGGCGCACCGCGCAGGGCGGCGCCGCGCTGTGGAGATTCGTCTACCACGCCGGCGACCTGGATACCGCCAGCTTCCCATCGCAGTACGTGCAGCGCCACCCGAGCTTGGCGGATCTGAAAAAAGCGCCGGGCTATCCGATCCAGGCGCTGGCCTCCGATGGCGCGCTGCATCACGCGATCTGCGCCGGCCGCCAGAGCGGCGCGGGCGTGTTTCGCGTCGTGGAGAGCTGGTAGTGCGGCGCTACGTGATCGAGTGGTACGCGGTCGGCCGCTGGCAGCGCATCGGCCGCACCTGGTGGACCCGCTGGGGCGCCCGCCGCGCCGCGAAGCGCGTCCAGCGCACCGCGGTCTGCCATGCCACCAAAATCATCCGCCTGCCGCAGCACGGCTGCGCCAGGGTGCGCCCGCAGGGGCAAAGTGGGCCTATACACCATCCGGGAGTGCCGGCGCGTCTGAGCGCCTCTCACGTCCGGCCTGTCAGTGAAACGAACCACAGGGAGAACCTTTGAAAATGACCAGACACGAGAGCTACGCGGCGAGCGCCCTGGCGGGGCTGCTTGCCGCTCGCACCAACCTCGACATCGAGCGCGAGATCGAGACCGCGTGGCGCTACGCCGACGGCATGGAGGCCGAGGCGGCGCGCCGCGCCAAGCAGGACGTGGCCGACCAGCTTCCCTACGACTGCGAAGTGACCATCACGGCCAACGCCTACTTCAGCTACGCGCTGATGGAGGGCCTGGAGGCGGCCACCGAACAGGGGATCGAGTACTCCAACCGCGAGCGGCGCCTGATCGGCGAAG
>JAPPFO010000187.1 GCA_028875175.1 Chloroflexota bacterium
TCGCAGCCGAGCAGCCCAGCCTCGATGAACACCCCCGAATCAGTACAGCAGTTCTGCCCGCCCAGCAGCCGGATCGTGCAGAACTCGCGCGCGCCGGAGAAGATGCGCAGGTTGCGGCGGTCGAACTCGCTTCCGCCCATCTCCATGACCATGTTGAGATTCGTGGCCGCGTTGACGAATCCGGTGTTCGCGGGGGTGTCCACGCGCTCACAGTCCGCGCCCACGCACCACGTCACGCCCCCGCATCGACCGGCCGATTGCGCGGCGGCCAGTCCCCGCCCGCATTCCCGGACGGAACCCGACCCCAGCCCTCCGGCCCGCCAGGACGACGCGGTTGGCTCGTCCTGCACGGCTTCGCCGCGCGCGATCGCAGGGTCCTCCGCTTCGATATCCGCGTCCGGGCGGCTCGCACGGCTGGACGTGACGAACGCCCCGACCGTGCCGCCGTCGCTGTGCGGGTCCGCCAGCGCGTTGCGGGCGGCGGACTCCATGTTCGCGTCCGTGTGCCCGGTCTGCGGGACGTCCGTGCCCGCGAATCCCGGCACCGTCAGCACCTGTCCTGCGTCCGTCGCCAGGTCCCTCGCCGCCTCCTGTCCGGCGGTGCCCAGGACTCTCGCGGCATTCCTCGCCGCTTCCTGCGAATCCTGTCCCTGGGCCGCACCCGGCGGTCCTGCGGACGGCAATCCTGCGGACAGCAGAAGGGCTGCGCCCAGCAGACTGGCGGTTACCAGCCAACCGGCAGGCGCGGAACGCTCGTATGCGCATGAATGGATTTCGTGACTCACTTGAGTTCTCCTCTCAGCCGTTCCAGGTGCCGGCGCGCCGTGTCCCGGCCCGGCCCGCCCTCGCGTGCCACGATTTCAAGGGCGCCTTCAAGCCCCACGTTGCCGGACACGACGTCATGAGCGGGCGGCGCATCCGCCGAGCAGCCGGGGCTCGTGCACGGCGGCACCCCGTCCGGCACCACGGCGACGGCGGGCACGTGAGCGATGCGAAACAGCCGGAACAGCCTGGGATCGACGGTCGCGCCCGCGCCACCGTCCGGGCGGCGGGACGCAATGCGGTGCACGGTGGCGGCGAAATCGCCGTCGGCCAGTCCGCGCAGCACCAGCGGCGTGCCGATTCGCGCGGCTTGCCGGCTCCACTGCCGCCAGCTCGCCTCGGGCATCGACAGGCTCGCGAACACGATGACTTCCGCCGTGGCCGCTGGCGCGGCGGCGAACCGCTCCCCCTGCAACCCCTGTTCGGTTTCGGCCGGGACGGGGCCGGTGACGGTCGAATCCGCTTCGGACAGCGCATCCCCGATCACCGCCTCGGCCCATTCCTTCAGTTGCGCTTCGTCGAAGGCGCCACCGCCGCCCGCCAGGGTCTCCACCAGAGCGCGCGCCTGCGCGTCCATGTCCTCACGGACATCGGCGGATACCTGAGGATCCTGCGCCCGTGCGCCCGCCAGGGACGCAAGCCACAACACCGCGACGATCGATACCGTTTTTTCGTTCATCCGGGCCATCTCAGAGTAAACAGCACGTGCGTTTGCGCCAGAGCAGGTAGCCGAAGTTCTCGCCCGACACCGGCAGTTCCCGCAGGGATTCCCACAGCACCGAGGAGCGCCCGGTGGGGTTGCAGCCGAGCAGGGGCGTAGTCGCCGGCACCGGCTGGCTCATCTGCCAGCGGTATTGGCTCTTTCGCATCACGGGCATGGGGTAGTTGGCGCAGAGCGCCGCCGATCCCGACGTGCCCCAGGCCAGTCCCAACCTGTGAAGGCGGTACACCATCCGCTCGGCGGCCAGGAGCGATGCCTGAACGCCGCCGACGTGCGCGGCGACGGTGCCCGTCAGCGGGTACATGCCGCCCTGGCAACCCGCGCACCAGAACAGTTCGTCCCGCGGCAGCCCGGCCGAGGCCGCCGTGCAGTCCGCGGCGCACGCGGCTTGCGCGGGCAGGCCCGTGAACAGCACCGCCTCGGGATTCAGCAGGAACGCCAGTTCCTCGTCGTTCCAGGTGGGATC
>JAPPFO010000178.1 GCA_028875175.1 Chloroflexota bacterium
TCGAAACCGGCTCGCCCTCCAGGCGACCCTCGCCGCTCGTCGACTTCGCCGTGAACTTCAGCGACAGGTCCTTCGACCCTTCGGGCAGCACGGAGATGCTGAACACGCCCGTCTCGTCAATGTTCTTGCGTGTGTGCGCCGTGTCCTGGATCGCCACCGCGAAGATTCGCGGATCGAACGAAACCTGCGACATCCAGTTCGCCGTCATCCCGTTCGGCTCACCGTCGGCCGAAACCGTGCCCACCACGGCCAGGCCATAAACCACGTCGCACAGTGCATCGGAAGCGGGGTCGCTCTCAGCCATCGTCAGTCCTCACCAGTCCCGCCGGCGCCCGGCCGGCGGCGCGTCTCGCCCCGAGTCTCACACACCCCGTGCCAGCGGAAACTCCACCTTCGCCTGCCCCGCATCGTGCGACCGCCGCATCGCCTCGATCACCTCCACCGCCATCAGCCCTGTCCGCACGTTCGCAAACGTCTCCGGTCCGCCCTCGTGCCGCCGGATCAGGTCGTCAATGCTCGACAACATCGCCGACCGGTACACCTTCTGCGTCGGCAGCTGCCGCTCCAGCCAATCTTCCTGCCCGCTCGGTGTCGTCGCCGCGTACTCCACCGTCGAATGCACCCCTCCGATCCGCACACGTCCCTGCTCGCAGAACACCTGCCACTCGGTGAACTTCGGCATCGCCTTCGTCTGGTTGATAAACGCCAGCACCCCGTTGTCGTACTGCACCAGCGCGCTGGGCGCCGGCTCGGCCCACTGGCCCGGCGGCTCATGCACGCCCACCACCCACTCAGGCGATCCGCCCGCATACATATTCACCGCATCCACCGCGTGCGATCCGTTTCGATACTCAAGCGCGCGCGTGCCGCCCCAGGTCCCGACGACCCGAACCACCCGTCCGATCCGCCCCGACTGGATGAAGTCATACGCCTGCCGGAAAAACGGGTCCCACCGCCGCGTATGGTCAACGCTGAACGCCGTCCCCGCGTCTTCCACCGCCCCGACCAACGCATCTGCGTCCGCCAGCGACGTCGTCATGGGCTTCTCACAGAAAACCATCGGAACACCGGCTTCAATGGCTGTGATGCCCAGTTCCGCGTGCGTGTGGTCGGAGGTCGCGATGCTCAGCACGTCGATGTCCTCGCCCGCCAGCATCGCGTCAAGGTCGTCGTACAGCGCCGGCCCCTCGCCCCAGGTCTCTCGGAATTTGTCTAGCAGCGACCCTTCCAGATCGCACGCCGCCACCAGGTCAATCCGCTCATGCGCGCTATGAGCCGACGCATGCGTATGCGGCGCCGCTCGGCGGTTCCCGCTGAACGACTCCTTCTCCGCCCCCGCGCCGATTCCCCGCAGCCCAACCACTGCCGCTCGATACCGGTCCTTGCGCTCCATCTCGTATCCTTCCTCGCACATCCACCGCCTCGGCGCGCTAACCTTAGGTCATAGGGCGGCGTGGCGGCTCGCCCAACGCGAGCCAACCAACCCTCGCCGGTCTTGTCAGACTCGATGCACTCAATGCAGACAACGAACGCATTCAGCCAGAGACCCGGACGGGTCCGCTGGCTCGCTGCTGCCGCCGTTGCAGGTTTGCTGGCAGTTGGTGTGGCTGCCTGCGGAGAGGAGCCCGAACCAGTCCCGCCCCCACCTGCGGTCGCTGCCCCTCCGGCCGCGCCGGCAACGGCCGCGCCTCCGCCGCAGACTGCTGCTCCTGCCGCAACCGTCGTGGCCGCGGTGCCCGCCCAACCGACCCCCGCAACCCAGCCACCGGCTGCTACTCAGCAACCGGCCGCTCCCCAGGCGCCGGCAGCCCAGGCCCCTGCCGTTACGCAACCTCCGGCGACGCAGCCTCCCGCCGCCACACAGGCCCCTGCCGCGACCCAGCCGCCGCCCACGCAGCCACCTGCGACTCAAGCCCCGGCAACTCAGGCACCGGCAACGCAACCGCCGGCAACGCAGGCTCCAGCCACTGCCGCGCCTGCGCCAACGCCGGCCCCCACAACCG
>JAPPFO010000238.1 GCA_028875175.1 Chloroflexota bacterium
TGTTGCGCTTCATGCCCCAAGCCTACCGCAGCAACTCAAAATGACCCACTACCCCACCTTTGAGTTCTATCCGGATGAAGCATGCCGGCGTGTAGGCTGGATGCTACGGGCCGCATGCGGAGATGCACCAAATGAAATTCGTCTCCGCCGTCTCGCTTGAGACCGAGCCAGATCGCATTGTGCAAGACATCCACGACCAGCTCGCCGCAGATGGCCCGTTCGACCTCGTTGTGGCCTTCGTCCGTCCGCAAACCGACCCGGCGGGTGCGGGAATTATCTCGGGCCTGTACGAGCAGCTGGCGCCCGGACGGTTCATCGGCTGTACCGCCGGGGGTGTGGTCGGCGCCGGCCGCGAGATTGAAGATGACGCGGCGACTGCCGTGCTGGCCGCTCGACTTCCGGGCGTGAGGGTCGATCCCCTCCCCGACCTGGACGACGACGCGGTGAGCCTGGAGCCGGATGACCTCCAGGCCTGCATTGTGCTGGTCGATCCGTTCTCGACGGCGACCGAAGCCCTGCTAAGCCGGCTTGACCAGTTGGCGCCCGGCATCCCCGTTATCGGCGGCGTCGCCAGTTGGGCTTCGGCACCGGGACGTAATCGCCTGGCGCAGGACGGCGCGGTGACGAACTCCGGTCTGGTCGGCGTAACGCTTCGCGGCAATGTGCGTGTCAGCACCATCGTCTCCCAGGGTTGTCGACCCGTCGGCGACTGGTTCACCGTCACCAGCAGCCGCAGCAACCTGATCCAGGAGCTTGACGGCCGACCGCCGCTGGAGGTGCTGCAAGAGGTCTTTGCCGAGGCCAGCGCCGCTGACCAGAAGCTGATGCGCTCCGGGATTCTCCTCGGGCGCGGTGTTGCCCAGCAGCCGGATGATCTCGGCCACGGATCCTTCATCATTCGCGTCGTGCTGGGCGCGGACCGGGAGTCCGGCGCCATCAGCGTGGCCGACCGGGTGCGTGAGGGTGAGTACGTGCAGTTTCACGTGCGCGATGCGCAGAGCGCCCGCGACGACCTGGAAATGCTGCTGACCCCGCAGGTCTTCGAGGAAACCGCCGCCGGCGCCCTGCTCTTTACCTGCAACGGCCGCGGCGAACGTTTCTTCGAGGAGCGCGACGCCGACATCGCGATCATCAGCAACGCCCTTGGCGAGCACGTGCCGGTGGCCGGATTCTTTTGCGGCGGCGAAATCGGACCGATCGGCTCGGCCAACTTCGTCCATGGCTACACCGCCAGCCTGGCGGTCTTCCGTCCTGGCTCCGGCGCGGGCTAGGCTCAACGCCTGAGGGAACTTGAGCGACTTCCCATTTGAGCAATACCTAGGCGAACACCGCGCCCCAGAAGTGAATTTTCGGACTTAATGCAATTTTCGGAATAGAGATTTAGTCATGGAGATTGTGATTTGAAGCAGTCGCAGTCCGTATCTCCGAACGGTGACGCTCCCACCAAAGTCACTGCCGGACGCCGAGTTTGGGAAACACTTCTGGCCACGACCGGCTCGATACTTCGCCCGCTGGTCATTCAGGCGCTGCTGGCCTGGGAACGTCTCGAGTCGGGCGTCAGCTACAACCCCACGTCCAGGGAAGTTCAACGTAACCCCTACCCGACCTATGAACGGCTGCGGCGCAAGGATCCGGTCCACCGGATGCGGTTGGTCGACGCGTGGGCGATCACCCAGCACCAGGACATCGACGCGATGCTCCGCGACAGCCGCAGGTTTTCCAACGGCGGCCGGGACTACGGATACGTCGACTACGTATCGCTGCTCGACATGGATCCCCCGGACCACACGCGCTTGCGGGCGCTGGTGGTCAAGGCGTTCACGCCGAGAGCCGTTGCCGAGCTTGCGCCCAGGATCCGGCAGACCTGCGAAGAACTCCTGGATGACGTCGAGGGAACGACCCGAATCGACCTGATCGAAGCCCTGGCGTTTCCGTTACCGGTGATCGTCATTGCCGAAATGCTGGGAGTTCCGCCCGCGGACCGGGACCGGTTCAAGAACTGGTCGCAGGACGCGGCGCTTTCGGTCGAGCCGGCGCTCGATCCCGGACAGGTGCGGCGAGTCCAGCGCGCCTTCGGGAATCTGCGCGAGTACCTCAATGGACTGATCGAGCGCTATCAGCGGGAGCCGCAGGACAACATGATCAGCGCGCTGGTGGCCGTTGAGGAGGCCGGCGACCGGCTGACGCGTGAAGAGTTGCTGATGACCCTGATGTTGCTGCTGGTAGCCGGACACGAGACCACCCGCAACCTGATTGGCAACGGCATGTTGGCGCTGCTCAGGAATCCCGACCAGTTGCAGCGGTTGCGCGACCATCCCGAGCTGTTGGAATCCGCCATCCACGAGTTGCTGCGCTACGACGCGCCCGTGCAACTCGACAGCCGGGTCGTGCAGGAAGACGTCGAAATCGGCGGCAAGCGGATTCGCAAAGGCCAGCGAGTCATTGGACTTATCGGCGCCGCCAATCGAGATCCCGAGGCCTTTGTCGAGCCGAATCTGCTGGACATCGGCCGCGATGATCGAAGCCACCTCTCGTTCGGGCGGGGCATTCACTATTGCCTGGGATCATCGCTGGCGGTCTTGGAGGGCCGAATCGCCCTGGCCGCGCTATTGCGGCGATTCTCTTCCATCCAGCTGGCGGCGGAGCCCGAACACATCGATGTCGTCGTCCTGCGGGGCGTTCGCGAACTGTGGATTGACGTCGAGCGTGCGACCGGCGCTTAGGCTGGGCACGCGGTTTCTACGACGAGCCCCTCAGTAGAGACCTTTGCGTAATCCGAGCTTGGTTGCCCGGAAGACCCCTCACCGATTTCGGCCGAAGACGGCCGAATCTGCCTCTACCCCAGGAGAGGGTGACAATCCGCCCCGCCTTAGAGGTCGAGGCGGGGCTTTTGCAAAGGTCTCTCAGTGACGAGAGCCGAGTCCCGGCCTGTCGGTCGGCCTCGAGGCCGGGGCGTCAGGCGTGTGCGGGGCTGCCTTGCACCACGCGGTCAAACTCCCGCGTGCTCTCCTGGGCCGGCGGCGAGGTCACGAGTGTGCCCAGCACGGCCGCCACGGATCCGGCAACGAATCCCGGCAGGGCCGGCATGATGTCGAACATGCCCTGGGGTCCGCCCGCCAGCACGAACTGCCACAGCGACGCCACCGTGAATCCAACCACCACGCCGGCAATCGCGCCGCCCACATTGAATCGCCGCCAGTACAACGCCAGGATCACGGTCGGTCCGAACGTCGCGCCCATCCCGCCCCAGGCATAGGCCACGAGATTTAGCACGGTGTCCGGGAACGCGATCGCGAGGTAGGCCGCCAGCGCCCCGATCACCACGAGCAGTCCTCGCCCCAGCCACACGCGTCGCGAGGCGTCGAGAGAGCTGGCGAACCTCCGTAGGAGCGGCAGATCTCCGGCCGCGATGGCGGACGACAGCAGCAACTGCGAGTCCGCCGTGCTCATCACCGCCGCAATCACCGCCGTCAGCAGCAGGCCCCCGATGACCACGGGAAAGAAGTACTCCGCGACCAGGAAATACACCCGCTCCGCATCCTCGATGGTGATCCCGGCCTCGTCGAGCGCGGGCCGCGCGAACAGTCCCAACAGGAAACTCAGCGAGTAGACCAGGCACAGCCACAGCGTCGAGAGATTGCGGCTCTGCTTGATCATGTCTTCCCGTTCCACGGCCATGAAGCGTTGCAGTACGTGCTGCGCGCCAAAGAACCCGAGCCCCCAACCCATCATTCCGATCACGAACACCGGCGTGACCGCCTGGCCCTGCGTGTCGGTAAACGGGTTCATGAACCCCGCCACGCCGCCGCCCACGCCGCCCAGGGGATCCTCGGCCGCAATGATCACGGTAGCCAGCATGATCACGAAGCCAACCAGGATCAGCAGCGCCTGGAATACGTCCGTCCGCGAAACGGCCAGGAAACCGCCGATGAAGGTGTACGACGAGACGGCAATCAGCGTGAGGATCAGTCCCAGCGTGGAGTCGAGCCCGAACTGCGTGTTGAGCAGCTTGGACCCGGCAACCAGGCCTGACGTGATGTAGAAGACGACGAAGAAGATGGTGAATGCCGCGCTGATCGCGCGGAGAACTCGCGTTTCGTCCCGCAGTCGACGTTCAAGGAATTCAGGCAGCGTCAGCGAGTCGTCCATCGAAATGGTGTAGCGGCGCAGTCGCTTCGCAACGATCGTCCAGTTGAACCAGGCGCCGATCACCAGGAAGACGACCAGCCACAGCTGATTCGCGCCGCTGGTGAACGCCAGTGCCGGAAACACCAGCATCGTCCAGCCGCTGGTGGTCGACGATCCGGCGCTGAGCGCCGTCGTAAAGCTGCTCAGCCGCCGCCGACCCAAGACATAGTCCGACATGGCCGACATGCTTCGAACGCGGACGATGGCGATGCCAATCAGGATCGCGAAGTACGCCACGAAGACAAAGACGATCCAGGCGTTGTGCAGGACGTCGCCTGTCACGTCAGGCGCCCAGCCAGATATGTGTCGCTACGAACGCGGCGCCGGCCCTAGCACCACGTACTTCCGGTCCTCCGTCCGCTCGGCCGTCGGCAACACCTCCACCACGACTCGCGACAGGCCCACCACCTCGCCCTGCTCGTCAAAGCTGTAGTTGTCGCCAATCGCGCCGCTCCAGGTGATCTCGTACATGCAGTCGCGGAAGCCGTCCGCGTCCTGATCGTCGCCGGTCCGCTTCAGGCACTCGGCCGCGATGTACACGTCGTCGTAGGCCGACCCCAGGTGCCAGGGCAGCGTCACGTAGTCGTAGCGCTCTCTGAATTTGGCCAGCACGTCCTGGCCCTTTTCGTTGTCGGGGTCCAGATCGGCCGTAATCGCCTTCATTCCCGTCGCCGCGTCGCCGGCGATTTCAAGCGCCGTCGCGCCCACCGAGATGGTCTCCGCATAGATCGGACCCTCGTAGCCCAGCTCGCGCGCCTGCTTGATGATGGTCCCAGCGGAGAATTCCGACTGCGGGGCGATGTGCAGCGCGTCCGGATTCGCGGCCAACAGCTTCTCCAGCTGCGAACGGAAGTCCGTCACGTCTGTCGCGTAGTGCTCTTCGGCCACGATTCGGCCGCCGCGCTTCTCGAACTGGGCCACCGTTGTTCGGCGTACGCCCTCGGCATAGTCGGTCGTCTCGGTGATCGTGGCCAGCGCGCGAATCCCGTCCGCCCACAGCACGTTGCCGGTGCCGATGCCCACCTGGATATCGCTGATCTGGGTGCGGAAGATGTAGTCGCCGGCGTTGGCAATGTCGGGGTTGCTGGCCAGGCCGGAGAACAGGATGACCCCGTCGGCCTCGGCCAGCGGCGCGACGCCCAGCATGGCGCCGCTGCACGAGGTGCCCAGGATGATCTTGACCCCGTCAACCTCGGTCAGCTTTCTGTAGGCCGTGATCGCGTCCTGCGCGTTGCACTTGGAGTCCTCGACGATGAACTCCAGCGGACGCCCGTTGACCCCGCCCGCCGCGTTGATCTCGTCAAGCGCCATCTGCTTCGACTGGCTGGCCACCGTGCCGTACGTTTCGCCGGCGCCGGTCAGGGACTCCATGACGCCAATGCGGAAGGGCTCCGACGATTCGCTCGCGTCCTCGCCGCAGCCCTGGAGGGTCAACGCAAGGACGGTTAGCAGTCCCAGGGCAAGTAGTCGTCGCCTAGGCAAATACAACATGCTTTGCTCCCGCGGGCACGCGCCAGGCCGGCCCGCGTCCCTTCACCGCGCCGCCCTTGATGAATCTCATTTCAAAACTGCCCGAGGCGCTGCCGTCAGCCCTGCTGATCCACGGTCACCGTCACGATGTCGACGCCGTGATACTTCTGGTGCTGCACTGACGCCGCGTAATGCCACAACAGCCTGAACGACACCTCGCGTTCGTCCGGCGCGGGCGGCATTTCATTCAAGTAGGCGAGCTGGTCTTCCATGTTCGCGCCCTCGAGCGCCGTCACGAACTCCATCTCAGCCGTGCGGTCGTTCATCTGCGTGGAAATGGACAGCTGCCGTGCACGGTCGCCCGCATCGCCACTCTCCTGCAGCAGGATGGACAGCGTCTCCTCACCGGCCGACGCCAGTCGATCCGCTGAAGCGGTGTTCCATCCGTGCTTCGTCGCGAACCCGCGCAGGAACTCGTCGACTTGCGGCAGTGCGTCCATTCCCAGCGCCACCTGCAGCCGCCGGCGCCGTGGGCTGGTCAGCTCCATGAACACCATCATGATGATCGCCACGACCGCGCCGGAGGTCATCCCGTTGCCCAGCAGGACGCCAATGAAGCCATCGCCAAGCAGGTTGGGGAATATCAACTGACTCTGGAATCCCGCGCCGATCCAGAACGACAGGCCAACGATCGCCGCCGTCCGGTGGTTAACACCGCCCTGCACCACGATCCGCATGCCCTGGACGAAGAGGATCCCGATCAGGAAGGCGATATACGCGGCCGCCACCGGGGCGGGGATTGCGATCAAAACGGCCGCCACCTTGGGCAGGAAGGCCAGCGCCACGAATATGGCGCCAATCACCACACCCACCCGTCGCGCCGCGATGCCGGTGACCTCGGTGAGCGGGATGCTGCTCGAATAGGTGGTGTTGGGCAGCGTCCCCAGCAAGCCGGAGAGCAGGTTGCCAACCCCGTCCGAGTTCAGGGAGCCCTGCACCACCCGGAAGTCCGTCGCTCGCGGCCGCCGACGCGACACGCGCTGGATGGCCACGCTGTCGCCGATCGTTTCGATGGCGCCCACGATGGTCACCATTACGAAGGCCGGCAGCAGGGCCCAGAACTTCTCGTCCGGCGTCACGTCGAATCCCGGCCAGGCGCCCCAGGGAATGCCGATCCAGTCGGCGTCCAGCACGCCGCTCAGGTCGTAGATGCCAAAGAGCGCCGACGTCACGCATCCCACCACCAGGGCGATCAAGGGCGACCACAGCCGCCAGGCCGGCGGCGCGCGCAATACCAGCGCGACCACCGTTGTCAGCGTCAGCAGGGCCGCCACCGGCGCGGCCGCGTCGGATGAACCCTCGGGCACATCGGCCAGGGCATCGAAGAGCAGCGGGACGATCGTCACGGCGATCAGCATGATGACCGTGCCGGTCACCGCGGGCGTAAAGATGCGTCGCAGCAGCGCCAGGCGCGACGCCAGCAGAAACTGGATGAGCGACGAGATGACGATCAAGCTCGCCATCGTGGCCGGACCGCCGACCGACAGCGCGCCGATGCAGACGGCGATGAACGCGCCGGACGTTCCCATGAACAGGATGTGCCCGGAGCCGATCCGTCCGACTCGAACGGCCTGCATCATCGTCGAAATCCCGCTTACCAGCAGCGCGGCAAACACGGCCCAGGCCGTGTATTCGGGGGGCTGGCCGGCGATCTGGAGCACGATGACCACGCCCAGGACCACCGGGGCCAGCATGATCAGGGCGGCCTGAAACCCGGCGGCAATGGCCAGCGGTGCGGGCGGCTGCTCGTCCGGCTCGTAGCGGATGTGCTCGTTTACATGCTCTGTAGCCATTGACTTCACCCGAGCATTCTTTCGGCTCAGGCATGCTGCCACACGAGGGGCCGTTGACGCGCGGCGGGTCCGGCGTGAGCTCTCGTCTGGGACCAATCGTCCTTGCCTCCGCCGTTTGACGGAGCCGTAAACTGCGCCGTGGCTGGATTCAATCTCAAACCTGAGGCTGAACGTCAACGTCGCTCACGTGACGCGTGCCTCATCTTCATTCCGTACCTGGTGGTTGCTATATGTCGAACTATGTGACCGCGGCCGTTGCCGTCGTCCTGGCCGTGGTTGTCGCGGCCGTTGTCGTGATCGTCGTCGTCGTTTCGGGGGCATCCGATGGCGAGGCCCCGACCAAGGCCAACCCCGCCGCCTACACGCAGGCCATTGTCCAGGAGGCCATCGAGCGCTACAAGCGCGACGGACGGCAGGCGACCATCGACTACTACAACTCTCCGGATAATGTCGACGGTCCGTGGTACGTGTTTATCGTGGGCCCGGATGGCGTCACTATTTCCCATCACAACCCGCAATTCCGCGGCCGCGACCCCAGCCAGCGGATTGACGCCACCGGCTACTTCTACGGGGACGATCTGCTTTCGGCCGACGAGAACGGCAAGTGGGTCAACTACGTCATCGTCAATCCCGAAACCGGGCAGAATCAGCAGAAGCACACCTGGGCCGTCCGCTACGACGATCTTCTCTTCGGGTCCGGCTGGTACGAAAAGTAGGCCAGGCCACGCCGATTGAGATCAGCCCGCCGGCGACCTTGTGACTAACGGCGCCAGGCGCTAGCTCGTGTCACGCGCACTCCGCGACCGGGCGACCTGTGTTCTGATCCGAGACGGAAAAGTGCTCCTGGTCGCGGACGCCGGGTGGAAGTACATGCTTCCAGGAGGCGGCGTGGATCCCGGTGAAACGATCGACGCCGCCGCCGTGCGCGAGTTGCGCGAAGAGACGGGGCTCGTGGCCACCCACATCCAATACCTCTACACGTTTGACACCGTGAGCAACCGGCACCACACCTTCGTGGTCGAAGCCGAAGGAGGGCTGGACGAAGACGGGGTCAAGTCGGCTGGCGAAATCCACGGCTTCCTGTGGTGGGACATGCAATCCGACGTGCGCGTGTATCCACACGTCAGGGCGGTACGAGACTGGCTGTTTCGTTCTCGGCCGGAGACCATCCAGGCCACAACGTAGAGGTCTGGCTACGTGACCGGAGCGTGGCTCCGACTCGTCGAGTCTCGCGCGCCTTTAGCGCGGCCGACGCCGGCGACGGCTGCTAGCCGGCGCTAGCGCGAACCCTTGACCTGCACGGTCACGATGTCGATGCCGTGATACTTCCGGTGGCGCACCGCGGCCGCGTAGTGCCGCAGCAGGCGCAGCGAAACCGTCTCTTCGTTCAGTGTTTCGGCCTGATCCCCCAGGTGAGCCATCCAGTCCTCGATGTTCTGCTCCTCAAGCACCGCCAGGAACTCCATCTCCACCGCGCCGTCGCCGGGACGCGCC
This sequence comes from Chloroflexota bacterium, assembly GCA_028875175.1. Taxonomy (GTDB): domain Bacteria; phylum Chloroflexota; class UBA11872; order UBA11872; family UBA11872; genus UBA11872. The sequence continues at coordinate 9,006 of JAPPFO010000238.1, forward strand.
AGCACAATCAGGCGTGGTGCGCTTTCCGTCTCGTCGGGGGTGTGAATCTGCGAAAGGCTCGCCAGGGTCTCTTCGCCGGCGGCGCGCAGGCGGTCCCGCGACGCGTCATTCCAACCCATTCGTGCGGCGAGTTTGCTCAGAAAGGCATCGATTTCCGGCAGCGCCGCGGTCGACACCTGGGCGTCCAGCCGTCGGACTCGCGGGCTGGTCAGTTCGATGAAGGCGGTCAGCAGAATGGCCGCCACGATGCCGACCGTCATGCTGTTGCCGAGCGACGCGCCCAGCGTCTCGCCCAGCAGGTCCGCGACCACGTTCCGATGCTGGAGTCCCACCCCCAGCGCCAGCGCCAGTCCCGCAACCAGCGCCTTGCGGTGATCCAGCCCGTCCTGCACGACCATCCGCATGCCTTCCACGAAGAGCAGCCCCATGATGGTCAATAGAAAGACCCCCATGACCGCGCTGGGAACGGCCAGCAGGATCGCGGCGATCTTGGGCAGGAACGCCAGCCCGACCAGCATGATCCCGATCGCAATGCCAACGCTGCGCGCCGCCACCCCGGTGAAGTTGATGAGCGAGATGCTGGACGGCGAATAGGCCACCGTCGGCGGCGTCCCCGCCAGGCCGGCGAGCAGGCTGCCGACCCCGTTGGCGTTGAGCGTGCCTTGCACCAGGCGAAAGTCGATGGCGCGCGGCCGGCGGCGTGAGACGTTCTGGATGACCACGCCGTCGCCGCTGGTCTTGATCGCCACGACCAGGGTCACCGCCACAAACACCGGCAACAGCGCCCAGAACTGCTTGGTCGGTCTCAGGTCCAGCCCGGGCCACGCGCTGACGTCCGGCAGGGCAATCCACGGGGCATCGAGTACGCGCTGCGCGTCGTACAGGCCGGCCAGCGCGGCGGCCGCGCTCCCGACCGTGATGCCGATCAACGGCGCCCACAGCCGCCAAACGCCGGACGCGCGCATCGCCAGGGCCGCGCTGGTGGCCAGCGTTACGCCGGCCACCGCCAGGCTTGCGCCCAGCGACTCGCCCTCGTTGACCTCGGTCAGCCGGTTGAAGGCCACCGGCATGACCGTGAGCGCGATGAGCATCAGCGACGTCCCCGCGACCACCGGCGTGATGATCCGGCGCAGCCGCGGCAGCCAGGCCGCCAGGGCGAACTGAAACAGCGACGAGACCACGATCAGCAGCACCAGCAGGGACTGCCCGCCATTCGTCAGCGCCAGGACGGAGATGGCGACAAAGTGCGGGCTGGCGCCCGACATCAGGATGTGTCCGGCCCCCACCCGCCCGAGCCGAGCCGCCTGCAGCGCCGTCACGATGCCGCCAATGATCATCGCCGCAAAGACCGCCCACGACAGGTAAAGCTCGCTCTGGTCGGCCGCCCGGGCGGTGATGGTGACCATCAGCACCGTGTTGGCCAGGACCAGCATGATCCCCTGCAGCGCCACCCCGATCGTGACGACCGGCGGACAGCGCTCGTCCGGCTCGTAGCGGATGTGCTCGTTCATTGGCGCTGCGTTCGCCGGGCCTCAGGCAACCGTACGGCTACGAGGCCCGGACTGGGGCGCGCCGCCCAACGGCGGAATCCAATGGTGTGTAAGCGGCGGCCTGCCGCTACGCGTCCGTCGGCATCGGCAAGGCTGCCGGCGGCGCCGAATGCGCCGTCCCGCGACCCCGGGGCTATACGCCCTCCACGACGATCACGTTGGCCGTTGCCGACTTGAGCCGGATTTCTCTGAGGTCGGTGAATTCGGGCGAGGCGAGCCAGGTCTTGACCTGCGCCACGCTGTCGAATTCCATCACGATGAGTCGCTCCGGCGCCCAGTCGCCCTCGATGGCCTCGGCGGACCCACCGCGCACCAGATACTTGCCGCCGTGGGCCTCAACGGTCCCCGTCACCTTTCCGCGGAATTCGGCGTAGACCTCTGCGTCGGTCACTTGAAGATCCACAATCACATAGCCAGCCATTCAGTCCTCCACTCTCGGCATGTACTTAGCTCAAGCCGTTCGATCTTCCCAGAGGCGAAAGTACGGTCGCAACCGGGGTATTGCTGACCGGAGGGTTCCATTGCGGCGGTAGGCTGACCGAATCATGGCCGAGTGCATCGTCCTTGCCTCGCTTCGTTTCGCCTGCGTCACCGTCAACAGCCGCACCAAGTGGGATTTCGCGGAAATTGGCGATGATCAGGGGCTGATTGCCGTTGTCGAATTCACCTCGCGTCGAGAGGTCAAGAGCCGCCTGATTCGGCTGATGCAGGCCCTTATCGGCCAGCCCATCCGCGACGAGGCCGAGGTGGCTGTTCATGCCGGGCTGACGCACGGTCAGGTCATGCGGGACTTCGCGCTGGCCACCGCCGTCAGCGCCGTGCGCAACGCCCTTGCGGATATCCGGGCCCAGCGAGCCGGCCTGTCCCTCACCCGGGCGTTGGGCGGCCAGTCCGTCGACTCCGTTCAGCTCTACGCCAATACCAACCGGCATCTGCTGACCACCGCCCGGCGACCGCGCGACTTCGCGGCTGTCGCCGAGCGAGCCGTTCGTGATGGCTTTCGCACCATCAAGTGCACGCCGTTTGACGAAGTCGATCCCAGGGATCCCGGCGCTGACCTGGTTGAATTGGCGCGCCCGGGTCTGGCCCGGCTGGTCGCCGCTCGAAGCGCCATCGGCCCCGACATCACCCTCCTGGTTGACTGCCACAGCCGCTTCGACCTCGCCTCCGCGCCGGCCGTGGCCGAGGAACTGGCCAGGCTCGATGTCGGCTGGTTCGAGGAACCCGTCAATCCGGAACGAGATCCGGAAGCCCTGGCCGAGATTGCTTCACGAGTTTTCATGCCCGTCGCTGGGGGCGAACACGCCTATGGCGCCGAGTTTTTTCAGCGCCTGGTCGCCTCGCGCGCCGTCGACGTTGCCATGCCGGACATCAAGTACTGTGGCGGGGTGTCCGAAGCAGTCAGGGCGGCCAGGCTGGTCGCCCGCCAGGGCGGCCGGACCTCCCTCCACGGCCCCACCGGCCCCGTCTCGATCCTGGCCGGCGGCCACGTCACCGCCGCCATGCCCGCGGCGCTCCCGCTTGAGTTCGGCGTCTACGAATGCCCCTGGCGAGCCGAGCTCATCGACCCGCCCGAGAACGTCCAGGATGGCCGTCTTCACCTTCCCACCGGCCCCGGTCTCGGCGCCCGCCTCGACCCAGCGGTCCTTCAAGAATACGGCCACAGCTGGAGCTCCGTGTCACTCTGAGTTCCGGTCGCACGCTCGACACTCGGCCGGACATGCTGCTTCCAACCAGGCGCGATGCTGCCTTGGGTGGATGTGAGGCATTGCATGAGTCACAATGACTCACACGATGATTCACGGGGAGGATGAACGTGCGGCAATTGACTATCCGCGGCTTTGACGACGACCTCAGCGCGGCGATTCAGGGCCTCGCCAGACGCGAGGGAATCTCCCTCAACAAGGCGGCCCTGCGGCTCCTGCGCAAAGGCGCGGGGCTGGCCGACGGCTCCGAGGGCCGGCGGAAGATTGGGTCTTCTCTGGACCACCTGATCGGGACCTGGACCCAGGCGGAAGCTGACGAGTTCGACGCCGCACTTCAGGAATTCGAGAAGATTGACGAGGAAATGTGGAAGTGAGGCTGCTGCTCGACTCGAACGCTTACTCCCTGCTTCGTCGTGAACAGAGGCAAGTTGCACGGCTTGTGCGGGGCGCCGAGGAGATTCTCCTCTCGGCAGTCGTTGTCGGTGAGTTGCTCGCCGGGTTTCGGGGCGGCTCGCGCTACGAGCAGAACCTTGCCGATCTGCGAGACACGCTGAACAACCCGCTCGTGACATTCGTGCCCGTTGGGTCGGTCACGGCTGATCGCTACGCCCGGATCGTGGCTTCCCTGCGAGACAAAGGCCGCCCCATTCCAGCAAACGACGCGTGGATCGCCGCGCATGCCATGGAAACGGGCGCCGATCTCGTTTCCGCCGACCGCCATTTCGAGCACGTCGATGGCATCGCCTGGGTCCGCCTGCCGGCGTCCTGACCTGGCACCCTGGCGGCTCCTGGCGCATTCCAGGCCAATCGTGCAGCGTCTCCAGCTGATTATCGCTATGGCGCTCAATTGAATTGCCACGGGCTTCATGCGGCCGAGGGCGCGTGCCTAGATTTCCCGTCCCTTCGCTGACAGCACGATCATCTCGATGACTTCGTGACTCGATATCGATCCAATGAACTCATCGGTTTGCGTATCCCTCACCGGCAGAACGGTCAGCGAACCGTCGGTCATTTGCTGCAGCGCATCTTCGACGAACTCGTCCGATCTTGCATGCGGCGTATTGTGGCGCAGGACTTGCCGTAATGGGGTTCGACCCCACTCGTTTCTGGGCAGATAACGCAACATGCTCAACGAAACGATGCCGGCCAGGTTGCCCTTGTCGACAACGACATAGTCGTGCTGTTCCGGCATCAGCCAATTCTCGGCAAACGTCTTGACCGTGAGCGATTGATCCGGATAGCTCCGCGACCGGTCAAGGATGTCCTCGACCTTGACATCGTCCAGGGCAAAACGGTCCAGTGACGGCGGGATGCGGCCGATCGGCGCCTCGTCCTCCGATCGCTCGGTCCGCCGGATGGCGAAGCTGATCCCCAGCGGGGTCAGCAGGATATACACGAACATAACCAGGACAAGCAGGGAAAAGACGCCCTTGTCGATTGTCTCGGTATGAAAGAGTACGAGCAGTAGCGCGATTTCGGCCACGCCCTTGGCCATCAGGCCGGACGCGGTCGCGGCTGGCGCATCCAGCCGAGCCACGTACGAACCGATGAAGGCTCCGGCGATTTTGCCGGCAACCGGCACCAGGGCCAGCGCCGCAATCGTTTGCAGCGGCAACTCCAAGAACTCCAGGCTCAAGTGCAGGCCGGCCGAGGCGAAGAAGAGCGGGACGAAAAAGCCTTCGGCGGCCCCGTGCATGCCCGGCATGATGTCGCGCCGGACCTGGTACGGCAGGATGGATAGCGCCGCTCCGAAGAGCAGCGCGCCAAGTGAGCCGTGCAGCCCTACCCGCTCCGCACCGACGACGACCAGAAAGAGGCCGCCCAGCAGCAATCCAAAGGATAGCTGCGGAACCTGCAAGAACCGCTGCAGGAGCACAATCAATCTGGGCAATACTTTTGTTGACGCGAACCACGTAATGGCGGTGAAGCCGATGATCTGGGCGACGAGCGTCACCACACTCAATGCGTCAAGTGTGTGATCTTCGCCGGCTGCGTAAAAGTGCTCGCTAATGGCAAAGCCAACGATGAACAGTCCAATCAGTTCGGCTATCACCACCGCCGAGAAGATCTGTACCCCCACCCGCTCGCGAAGTCGGCCTTCGTCAATCAAGACTTTTGCAACCACGCCCAGGCTGGAGAGTGACAACACCGCCGCCACTCCCAGGGCCTGGGTGAAGTTGAGGCCAAGCTCCAGGTCAAAGAGAATGTCCGTTGTAACCGCCAGGGATACCAGGAGGGAAATGGCCAACGACAAAACCGAGGCAACGAACAGACGACCGCGAATCGCCGATATGAACCCCCAGATATCGAGCTCGTCCAGTCCAATCACAAAGAAGAACATGAATATCCCGATGCCCAGCACGATTTCAACTTCTGCTCCGGACTCCACAAGTCCCGTGACCGGACCCAGAATCACGCCGGTCGCGGCATAGGCAACAATCGAGTTAAGCCCGAACCTGCGAAAAACGCCTTCCAGCAATTTCGCAACAACGATCAGCAGGCCAATCGCAAACAGGCCGTCATAGATTTCCAAGTGGAGATGTCCCTCCTACAATCTCCGCCCACGTGGCAGCGTTGGCCGCAGCTGATCAGGTCGGCTGTGATCCGTCACCGCTTCGATTCCCCAATACTCCTCTGCAGCCAGGGCCGGCGGCGCTGGTGGCATGAGTGTCACAGACACGGCACGCATAAGGCTCGCTGCGGTCTCCCGCGTCCTGACCCTAGCGCTCCACACACCGTCCGGCTCGCCAGGCTGGAAGCTCCAGCTCGACAAGAAGATTAGGTCCCGTCGCGATTGCGGCTGCAACCGTCCACAGGTTAAGGCTCCCGGCAGGGCGCGAGGGCGATGCCTGGACCATGCGCCCCGCCTATTCCCCGACTCCATGGGCCGCCATCGACTTTGGCCTGGCCTGCGCAGGCGCCGCGGTCGCCAGCCCGAACACGACCGGCAACGGTCCCTGTGCCGTCCGATTTGGCGTCCGACCGACACGGCAGCGTCCAGGCTGTGCGCATCGGAGCGTTAGAGTCTGGTATTCGCCGTTCGCCGCAGATCATGTGCTCCATGCGATTCAACGTCGAGAAGAACCTGCGCGCCGTCGAACGCTCCGTCGCGTCCCTTGAGCGCGACGGGCGGACGGCCCACGCAGTCATGCTGGTCCGCAGCTACGCCACCACGCATGCAGACCTGTGGGATGCCGTCACCAGCGCCCAGCGCATCCCCAATTGGTTTCTGCCCATCACCGGCAACCTCGAACTCGGCGGCAGCTACCAGTTGGAAGGCAACGCCGGCGGCCGTATCACCGCCTGCTCGCCGCCGTCGAGCTACGCCATTACCTGGGAGTTCGGGGGTTTCGTGACGTGGGTGGACGTCCAGGTAGCGGCCGAAGGCATCGACCGTGCCCGCCTCACCATCACGCACACCGCCCACCACTCCGAGCACTGGGACGACTTCGGTCCGGGAGCGACTGGTGTCGGCTTCGAGATGGGTCTGCTCGGACTCCACATGCATCTCACCGACCCGGAACAACCCAGGCCCGACCCCCTGGAATTCGCCATGTCGGCCGACGGCAAGGCCCTCCTCACCGGCAGCGGCCACGCCTGGGGCGAAGCCGCCACTACCGCCGGAACCGATCCGGAGCATGCCCGAGCCTCGGCCGCGCGCACCGTCGCCTTCTATACCGGCGAAGAGATCGAGGCCGGCTGACCTGGGGTCGTCACACAGCGCGAGACAGGAGAGGACGTAGCCGATGCGCATCGCCATGCTCGTGCTGGCCTTCGTCTACGCGGCCCTGGCCATGTTCACGGCGGCGGTGGGTTCGTTCGCCGACGGCGGCGACGTCTGGTCGCGGCTCGTGCTGGTGCTGTTGCATCCCCTGGCCGCCGGTGCGTTCTTGCTGCTGGTATTCCGGCCCACGGCCTCACGAATGCTCGTCATGGTCATCGCCGCGCTGCTGCTGGCCACCGTGGCCGCGGACCTGTCGCTGGCCGCCGCCATCGCCGGTGGGGCGATGAAAGGCGACTGGGAGCTTCCCGTCATCTTCGCCGTCATCCCCGCCCTTGGCGTGCTTTACGCCCTGAGACGAGCCGTTACGTCGACCCGCTCAAGACCCGGCTAGCGCCGGCGTTGACGCGCGTAGGCCAGGATCGCGCCCAGCAGAACCACCGTCACGGCCGTTACCAGCAACGCCGCCCAAACGCCTGGGGCAAACGAGTCCTGTGCCTGTTCCGGCTGCGGTCCCGCTGTCCCGGCCCGCGGCGCCCGGCCTTCACCCAATGCATCCAGGTCGGCTTGCGCGTCCCCTCGAAGAGCGGTTCGACTGCAGATGCTCGCCTGGTAATCACCGTCACCTGAGGCGTTCAACGAGGCGTACACGATGTACTGCCCACCCTCGCTGAAGGCGAACCCGCAACTCCCGCCCGTCGGCGGCGTGGTGATGTACATGCGTTCGTGCACCACGCCCTTCCACACCGTGCTGACGTCAAGGCCAACGGTGGTTCGATCGCCCGGCTTGTAGGGCGTCACGTTCGGGTCGAAGGAATGGCTGACTGAAGTGACTTCTCCGGCAAAGACCGCGTCAAACTTCTCAAGCTCTTCGGCCGGCGAACCGGGCACCACGCATTTGCACGCGTGGACAGCGCCCAGGCTCCCGAGGAACCACAGGGCGCCGAGCACGAGCGCGACACCCACCACGCGTGTCATTGAAGTCGTCACCTGCGCCGCTCCCGCCTGGTCGGCTGAAGGTTCAATCGACTATCGGCCAGTTCCCTGTGAGGTCGACGCCCAACCGCTGCGCCCGCTCGGCCACCGACGTCGACACGGCCTGGCAGACGTCCTGCTCGTCAATCCGGGTTGAGCGCCCTCCGCGAAACACGACCTCGCCGTTCACCAGCACCGTCTCCACGCTCCCGCTCCCCATTGTCAGCGCCAGTTGATGCACCGGGCTGTTGTCCGGATACGCCTCCGCCGCGGCGAGGGATCTCACCACGACATCGGCGCGCTTCCCTGTCTCCAGGCTTCCTAGTTCTGCCTCCAGGCCGGCTGCCGCGGCCGCATTGACGGTCTGCATCTCCAGCAGCGCCTCAGCCGAAACAGGGTCGGCATACGACTGCGCCACGAAGTGCGCGGCCTGCAGCGTGTCCCCCGGCGTGCCGTCGAACGACCCGTCCGTGCCCAGCGACACGCGCACGCCTTGCCGCAAACGCTCCGCCATCTTGAAACGCACGCGACTGCCGATCCCCAACGAGAAGAACGCCGTCGGGCACCACACGACCTGGCAGCCGGACTCGCCGAGCGCAACTTCCTCCGCGTCGTCCAGCGCGTTCGCGTGCACCACCACGGTCTGCTCGTCCAACACCCCCAGGTCCCGCAGGTGGACAAGCTGGCTGACTCCGTTCAGGTTCCGGTAAGTCTCCGCCTCTTCCGGAACGTAGCCAGCGTGCAGGTGCAGCGGCACGGCGTTGTCGCGAGCGCACGCGTGGGCCGCCTGCAATAGCTCGGCCGAGGCCGTCCCGACCCCGTACACGAACACGTACCCGCGAACCAACGCCTCGGGATCCCTAATGCGGTGCAGCTCCGCGTCCAGCTGTTCCAGACAACGGGCGCGGTCAATGGGGGCGCGAGCCATCAGGCTCTGGCTCTCCAGGGCGGGCATTGCGTCAAAGCACTCCCGCCGGTCCCACAGATACGTCGGTGCAACCAGCGCCCGCAGCCCCACCCGCTCCACCGCTTCCGCCCCCGCCGCCGTCGAAAACAGCGACCCCGGCTCAATGAACATCGTGAAGCCGCACCGCAGCATCTCCAGGCAGGCCAGCGCCGTCGCCGCCGCTTCGTCGGCTTCGGTGACCCCCGCCTTCCAGTCCGCGAAGTTGACCGGCGACGAGCTCGTGTCATGAATGCTGCCGAACACCCCCCGGCAGGACGTATGCACGATGTGGTTGTGCGCGTCAATGAATCCCGGATGCACGATCCCCCCGTCAGCATGCACCGTCTGCTTCGCGTCAAAACGCTTGGACAGGTCCGCATCGCGGCCAACCTCCACGATGCGCGAACCTGCAATCGCGACCGCGCCCGAGCGATAGATCCGCCGCTCCGAGTCCATCGTGATCACCAGCCCGCTCCGAATCAGCAGATCGCACGGCCGCCGCTCCACGGGTCTCGGATCAGGCATCGGCAGGTCCGTTCATGGGCGCGGCCGTCGGTCGGGCCTATCCGTCGCCCATGGCCGATATCCGGCGCATCAGCTCGTCCATGTCCACGTCCTCGACGTGGCTCGCGATGAACCACTGGTTTCCCGATGGATCGACAACGCGGGCGACCCGGTCGCCGTAGAACTGATCCTCCGGCTCGGCCGCGGCAACGGCCCCCGCGCTCACCGCCTGCGCGTAGACCGCGTCAACGTCTTCCACATACAGGTGAATCTGCGAGCTACTGGCCAAGAAGTCGGGCGGCAAGGTGTCCGATAGCATCACCGCCGCGCCGCCGATCTCCACTTCGGCGTGACCGATCAGGCCCTCGCCCATCGGAATCCGCGTCCGCTCCACGGCCCCGAACGCATCCGCCAGGAACTCCAGGTACCCCGCTGCGTCCTTAACGATCAGATACGGCGTCACGGCCGTATACCCGTCGGGAATGGGCTTAATCTTCGACATAGGTTTCCCCAATGCGTGGTGGACTGACGGCAGTCCGAGCCAAAGCCTTATGCATTGTCAGTCTGTTTTCCAGCGTAGTTGCGGCCCGCTCCTGACTCGCCCAGTTGGTCCTCGGTCCCTCGGACTCGCTTGCGAAGCCGTGGTGGTGAAGACGTATCATGCCGACTGGCACATCGTCGGGCGGGTGCGATGCCTCATTGCCGCCGTCTTGGCAGAGATGAAGGACAGAGTTATGCCGCGTAGCTCTGCATCAACGCTGGTCGCGCGGCCGACCGCACCGGGAGAGTCCCGCGCCGATCTCCGGCCCGCTGGAATCCACACGATATGAACCAGGTCCTCACCAGATTCAGCTCGCTCGTCACGGCCCGACCCTGGATCACCCTCCTGGTCGTCTTCATCGTTACCATCGCCCTCGGCGCCGGCGGCGCGGTGCGCGCACCCCTCCCCTCAACGGAGGAGACGCTGCCGGACGACAGCCCCATTACCGACGCCATGGACGAGATCAACGATCTCTTCGGCGACCACGGTGAGATCAGCGCTACAACCCTCCTGTTCCGCGGCGACGCGCTCACGCCGGGCGGGCTGGCCCAGATGGACGCCCTGCTCACTGACATCGTCAGCGATCCGGACGTGCAACAGCTCCTGGCCCCCGAGAATCCGGTCTTTGCGCCCTCCTCCCTGATCAAGTTCGCGCTTCAAGCCGAGAGCCTGGCGTCGGTAACCCAGGCCCAAATCGACGCCGTACGCGTCCTTCCGGAAGTCCAGCCGCTTCTCGCCCTCATGACAGGTACTGACACCGACGGCACCAAAATTGCGATAGGCAACATTCGCCTGCTCGACACCGGCGACGAGCGGGTGGCGGATGCCGAACGGACGATCAACGAGCTGGCTGCCGCATCTGACGGAACGCTAACGGCGACCAGCGTGTCGTTCTACGTAATCGAGGACGCCTATAAGGCGGGCATCGAGGAAGGCATGCTGCCGCTGATCGGGGTGGCTTTCCTGCTCATCGCGCTGCTGCTTCTGCTCTTCACGCGCGCGCTGTCGGATATGTGGCTGACGCTGGCCGGCCTCCTCACCTCCATCATTTGGATTGTCGGCGCCGAAGGCTGGCTCGGCCCCAACGCGCTGGGTCTCATTGGCCCGCCGAACTCGCTCACCTCGCTGGTCCCGATCATCGTGATTGGGCTCACGGTGGACTACGCCATTCAGACCATCTCGCACTACCGCGAGCAGCGGGTCGAGGGTCGGGATGTGCTCACGGCCATTCGCAGGGGCCTGAGCCACGTCACGGTTCCGCTAGTCCTGGCCGCCATCACCACCATCGTGGGCATGCTGGCCAGCCTTTTCTCCCCAATCGGCATCGTTCGCGACTTCGGCGTTGTCGCCGGCATGGGCGTCGGCATGAGCCTGATCGTCATGCTGACGCTGGTTCCGGCCAGCCGGGTCATCATCGACCGGCGGCGCGAGGCGCGCGGCAAGCTGAAGCCCGCCCGACCGATCGTCAACGCCTTGCCGGGTGTTCAGGGTCTGGCCGGGGTGATCGGCCGCAGCGTGACCCGCTGGCCCCTGCCGTACATCCTGGTCGTACTCGCGATCACCGTCGCGCTCGGAATTGCGGTCCGGGACCTCAAGTCGGAATTCAGCATCAAGGACATCCTCCCGCGGGGCGGCGAAGTTCACGCGGACATGGACACCCTCGAGGCGGCCGTTGGCGGCTCGGCCGAGGTGACCAGCGTGCTCATCAAGGCCGAGGCGACACAGACCCGCACCCTGCTCAACGTACAGGACCTCACCAACGCGTTTGAAGACGAGACCCGCCGTCCGCCAACCGCGGCTGGTCCCATCCAGGGCTCATACGAATTGCTGGTGCGTGACTGGACCACCCAGAGTGGCCTGCCCGGCGACAAGTACGACCCCGAGATCGCGGCGCTGTTCCGCGAGGCATCGGCGGGCGTGCGGCTCGATCCGCACCTGATGCAGGAAGTGCTCGACCGGATCGAGGCCAGAGACCCCGCGCTCTCACGCCTGCTCGTCAACAACCCGCAGGGCATCGACACCATGCTGCTGCAGTTCCAGAGCTATGGCGGCGATACCCAGGCAACCAAGGTGCTCCAGCAGGAACTCGAGGATCTCTGGCGCGGTGATGACGACGCGATCACCGCGACGTCGCAGAGCATCATTTCGATCACCGTCACCGACTCGATCACGGCGCGACAGACGGAGGCCATCGCCACCACGGTCGCGGCGGCGCTGACGGTCCTGGCCATCTTCTTTTGGATCACGCTCCGGCAGCCCGCGCTGGCAATCGTCGCCGTCGGTCCCATCGTGCTCGTGCTGATATGCGTGCTCGGAACCATGGCGTTGCTCGGCATCCCTTACACGATCATCACCTCAATCATCACCGCCCTCTCGATCGGTATCGGGGTGGACTACACCATCCACGTCATCCATAGGTACCGGGAGGAGTTCGCCCGCCTGCGCAATCCGGAGGAGGCTGCCGTGCGGACGCTGGCCACAACCGGGTCGGCCCTGTTGGGATCGGCGATGACTACGGCTCTCGGCCTGGGCGTGCTGGCGGCCTCGCCGTTGGCCGGATCGCAGCAGTTCGGCATTACCGCGG
>JAPPFO010000302.1 GCA_028875175.1 Chloroflexota bacterium
AAGGCCAAAACGGTCGTGCTGCACGATCTGGTGATCGCACACATTGGTCCCACGGCTCAGGCTCTGGTTACGTCGGCAATCTTTGGGTTCGGTGCGGCCCTGGTCGTCAACAGCCACCTAACCGTCGGCGGCCTCATTGCCACGGTGGCCCTGGTTCCCCGTGCCTACGTATCGGTTCAGCGCCTGCTGACGCTGCAAGGCAATCGGGCGCGCGTCAGAGCCGAACACGAACGCATGGACGCCGTGTTCGGCCTCAAACGCGAGCGGCTGGGGGGACTCACGCCGACGATTCCGGTGCCGGACGCTGGCGCCGGCGTTGCGTTTGACGGCGTGACCTTCCGCCACGAGCGCGAGGGCGCTGGCATCTTCAACGTCTCGTTCACGGTTCAGCCGGGCGAATTCGTGGGCATCGTTGGAGAGACCGGAAGCGGCAAGTCCACGCTGCTGGACGTTCTGGTCGGGCTCTATGTGCCGTTCTCAGGGGCCGTGCGTGTTGACGGGATGGATACCGAGCAGATCAATCTGGGGTGGCTCCGCCAGCGAATCGGCTATGTGCCGCAAGAGCCTCGACTGTGGGACGCGACGATTGCTGAGAACATCCAGTATCCCTACGAGAGCGCCGATCGAGCCGCGCTGGACCAAGCCGTGCGCGACGCGCAGCTTGCCGACTTCGTTGCTCGACTCCCTCAGGGTTTGGCAACAGAGGTCGGCGAACTCGGAGGCCGGATCTCAGCCGGGGAGCGGCAGCGGGTTGCAGTGGCCCGCGCTCTACTACGTCGTCCACGGCTTCTGATTCTGGACGAGGCGACAGCGTCGCTGGATACCGTGACGGCGCGAGCGCTTCGAGACGCACTCGCCGCCTCCCGACTCGGCCGGACCCTGATAGTGGTCGCGCACCGAATCGAGACAGTTATGGGCGCCGACCGGATCGTGGTCATGGACCGCGGTCGAGTGCTGGAGGAGGGAGCTCCTGGCGAACTCTTGCACGCGGGCGGCCGGCTGGCCGCGCTACGGGACTCGCAGGTGAGCGAGGCAGGATCGAAGGAAAAGCCTGCCGGCTAGGGCCTAGCTCCGGGCGTTCTCGTGCCGGCCTCCAACGACGGTTGCCGCCTGGGCGGGGGGCGCGTCGGCGTGGTCGTGCCAGCGGAGGAGGGCGTCGAGGAGGGACAGGAGTTTGGTCTGCCATTGGCGGTCGCGTTGGAAGTTGGGCCAGAGGAGCCCCTGGTGACTGCGGCGCGGACCGCGCCCAATCTCGTTGAGGAGCACGCCACGGCTGACGTGGAGACTCGTGGGAATCCGGATGATGAGTTCGCGTCCGTAGACGGTGATGCTGGGAATCTCAAGCGCGATGGCGCGGGCCTTGATGCGTAGAAGGTAGGCGAGGTTGGCCACGGGTTCGGGCAAGTCGCCGAAACGGTCGCGAATGTCGGCGATGGCTTCCTCGACCTCACCGATGGTGCGCAGGCGGGCGAGGCGCTGGTACTCGCGGATCTTGGCCGCGTATGTGCCCATGTAGTCGTCAGGCAGGTAGGCGGCCAGCGGCAGGTCCACCACGGCCCTGATTTCCAGGTCCGGCTCGTCGGATTCCTTGCCGCGCAGGCGATCAACGGCCGAGGCCAGCATGCGCGTGTAGAGGTCGAAGCCCACCGTGGTTACGAAGCCGTGCTGCTCCGCGCCAAGCAGGCTGCCGGCGCCACGTATTTCGAGGTCGCGCAGGGCGATGCGGAAGCCGGCGCCGAGTTCGGAGGCTTCCAGGATTGTCTGCAGACGCTTCTGGGCTTCCTCGGTGAGCGTGTGGTTTTTCTGGTAGAGGAAGTAGGCGTAGGCCTGGGTGGCGCTGCGCCCGACACGTCCGCGCAGCTGGTAGAGCTGGGCCAGGCCGAAGCGCCAGGCGTCGTTGACGATGATGGTGTTGACGTTGGGGATGTCCAGGCCATTCTCGATGATGGCGGTGGAGAGCAGGACCTGGGCGTCGCCACGGGCGAAGCGGTACATGACCTCCTCGAGGTCACGCGGCGGCATCTGGCCGTGGCCGACCACGATGTCGACGTCGGGCAGGAGGTTGCGGAGTCGCTCCTCCCAGGTGCCGATGGTCTGGATGCGGTTGTGAAGGAAGTAGACCTGCCCGCCGCGAGCCAGTTCGGACCGGATGGCGTCTGCGGCAATGGCGTCGCTGTATCCGGCCACGTAGGTCTTGACGGCAAGGCGGCGTTCGGGCGGCGACTCGATCACGCTGATTTCCCGGAGGCCGCTGAGCGCCATGTGCATGGTGCGGGGGATTGGGGTGGCCGTAAGCGTGAGGACGTCCACATCGCGGCGGAGGTCCTTGAGTCGTTCTTTCTGCTTGACGCCGAAGCGCTGTTCCTCATCCACAACGACGAGACCGAGGTCAGCGAATTTGACGTCCTTCTGGAGCAGGCGGTGGGTCCCGACCACGATGTTCACATCGCCCGAGGCCAGCCCGGCCAGCACCTCGGCCTGCTCCGGGCGGGACCGAAAGCGACTCAGCAACTCGACTTTGAGCGGGTAGTCACGCATGCGAAAGGCGAACGTGTCGTAGTGCTGCTGCGCCAATACGGTGGTGGGCACGAGGACTGCGACCTGCTTGTTCGACATGGCCGCCTTGAACACGGCACGCAGGGCGACTTCGGTCTTGCCGTAGCCGACATCGCCGGCAACGAGCCGGTCCATGGGTCGCGCGCGCTCCATGTCGGCCTTGGCGTCGTTGATGGCCTCGAGCTGATCGGGGGTTTCAATGAACGGGAATTTTTCGTCAAATTCGTGCTGCCAGGGCGAGTCCTCGGGAAA
This sequence comes from Chloroflexota bacterium, assembly GCA_028875175.1. Lineage (GTDB taxonomy): Bacteria > Chloroflexota > UBA11872 > UBA11872 > UBA11872 > UBA11872. The sequence goes on from JAPPFO010000302.1 coordinate 2,809, forward strand.
GGCGTAGCCCTTGGCCAGCTCGCGGGCGGCGTAGATGTCCAGGAGTTCGGCCGCGATTTCTTCGGCGGATTGCTGGGCCTTCTTCTTGGCTCGCGTCCAGTCGGCGGTGCCCAGGCGGCTGAGCCTGGGAGCGCGCTCGCTCATGCCCACGTACTTCTGTACGCGGCCGATCTGATCAACCGGGACGTAGAGGCGGTCTTGGCCCGCGTAGCTGACCGACAGGTATTCGCGTTCGCCGGAGCCCTCGGACATCTGAACGATGCCCTCGAACTGGCCGACGCCGTGCTCCACGTGGACGATGTAGTCGCCCCTCTCGAGGTCGGCCAGAAACGATCGGTCCACGCCGCGGGCGCCGCGCCGGATGCGGCGGATGCGCTTGCGTCCGAATAGTTCGGCGTCGCTGACGAGCACCAGGTCCGACGGGGGATGCCGCCAGCCCTCGGCCAGGGTGCCGGCGATGATGGTGACGGACCCTGCAGCCGGCGGTTGGTCGAGGCGCTCCAGTACCTCGGCGGCGACGCCCTGCTCGGCGAGCAGGTGTCGCAGGCGGCGACCCTGGTAGCTGACGATGAGCATGCGCGCGCGGGCGTGGCGCATGGCCAGCAGGTCTTCGGCCATGTGCTGTAGCCGGCCGGCGTAGGGAGGCTGAGCCTGAAAGCCCTCGACGACGGCGCGGCCCACTCCGTCTTCAGCGGGCAGGCCGGGCACAAAGGTCAGTTGCACCTGCGCGTCGTCCAGAGTCGCCAGGATCTCGGCGCCGGGGAAAAGCGGCGAATCAAAGCGGGCGGGGAGTTCGCCGTTGGTGGTGAGGCGTTCGCGATTGGCGGCGGCTGTCGTCTCCGCATCGCGCACCGCCGGCGCGATCTGGTCGGGCTCGTCGACAACCACCAGCGCGTTTGGCGAATAGTCGAGGAGGGACGCCGCGTTGGGTAGCAGGCTCATGGTGTAGAACGCGGCGTCGTCGAAATACTCGTTGCCCTTGAGCTGTTCCAGGTGGCGACGCCAGACCATGCGGTCTTCGGGGCGTAGCGTGTCGAGGTCGAGTTCGCGAAGCCGACCGGCCACGGTCTCGCCGAGCCAAATCGGCACCTCGGTCGCGGGTGTGAGCAATACGTCGTCGGCAGGACCCAGCGAGCGCTGCGTGTCAGGATCGAAATTTCGGACCGACTCGATGTCATCGCCGAAGAAGTCGACCCGAACGGGCAGACGAGCGTCCGGCGGAAAGACGTCGACGATGCCGCCGCGGTGGGCGAATTCGCCGGGCCGCTCGACGAGCGGTGTCGATTCGTACCCAAGCGCGGACAAGCGGCGCATCACGTCGGGTAGATCGGCGGCGGCGCCAGGCGCCAGCGAGAGGAAGTGGGTGCGGAATTCGTCCGGCGGAACGAGTCGCCGCAACAGGGCGCGAACGGAGGTCACGACAATGGGGGCGGGCGAGCCGGCGGTTTCACGGGCGCGGGCCAGGTGCCCGAGTACCGCTACGCGCTGAGCCAGGACGTCGCCGGCGATGGCCAGCATCGAGTACGCGGGCTGATCCGGGTCGGGGAAGTGCAGGACGGGACGGGCGTCCGACCACATACTGATGTCATGGGCAAGCTCTGCGGCGCGGCCGTCCTCGGCCGTCACGACGATCAGCGGCTGGCTGGACTGGCGACCGAGCAGGCCGAGGACGGCCGACTTGACGCCGTCGCGGACTTCGACCGTGAGCGGATGCGGGCCCTGGAGCGCGCGCGACGCGGCGGCGGCGAGGGTCGGCTCTTCGGCGAGCAGGTCAAGCAGGCCGGTGAGCGCCATCGGATTGATTGAATTGCTGCATGGTCGAGTCCAGATCGGTCGTCAGGAGCGCACGAACGGCCGCGGCCGCGCGTTCCACGGCCTGGTTGGCGTCGGCGCGCTCCGCCGCCGTGAAGCGTGAGAGTACGAAGTCGGCAGGATCGATGCCGGCCGGGGGGCGGCCAAGCCCGATTTTCACCCGCACCAGCTGGTCGGTGCCAAGGCTACGAATGATCGAGCGCATGCCGTTGTGCCCGCCGCTGCCTCCGGCGGGTCGAACGCGAATACGCGCGAAGGCCAGATCGAGGTCGTCATGCACCAGGATGAGCGTCGACGGGTCCAAGCCAAAGGTTTGGAGGGCGGCCTGGACGGCTGATCCCGACTCGTTGACGAAGGTCTGGGGCTTGAGGAGACAGACGGGCAATCCTTCAAGCAGGCCGGTCCAGATTTCCGCCCGGTAGCGAGCGGCGCGCCAGCGGACCCGGCTTTTCGCGGCGAGGCGGTCGCAGACCTGGAATCCGAGGTTGTGCCGGGTGTCGACATAGGTTGAGCCCGGATTGCCCAGGCCGACGACGAGGCGCGCGGGCCGGAATGAGGGACCCGAGCGGCGGCGCCAGCGACGCACCCAACGCTTCACGCCGTCTCGCCGCCGGGATGTTCCGTGGGCTGCCTGCAGTCGAGCGCCGCGACGACCTGGTCCCACTCGCTTAGCGCGAGTGTCTGTGGACGGCGGCCCGGATCGATGCCGGCGGCTTGGAGTGCGGCGCCGACCTCCGGCTCGCGCCGGGCCAGGCCGGCTGCCAGCGAGTTGCGCAGTTTCTTGCGAGTCTGGGCGAAGGCATGGCGCGCCAGCGCTATACGAGCCTCGGCCGATGCGATGTCGATTCCCGATCGACGGACAGGGTCGATTCGAACGAGGGACGAAACCACCTTTGGCCGCGGCCGAAACGCCTCGGGCGGGACGTCAAACAGGCGTCGTGTGCGGGCGTAGGACTGGACGATGACGCTGAGGAGCGCCATGTCGCCCGGCTTGGCCGTGAGGCGCCGCGCCACTTCGCGCTGGAGCAGCACGGTAAGACTGTGCGGCGGCTCGCTGGCGCTGACGAAACTCACGACGAGGCGCGTCCCCACGCTGTAGGGCAGGTTTGCCACTACGTGATACGGCCCGCCAGCGAGTTGCCGCAGGTTCAGCCGCCGCGCGTCGCCGGGCACGACCTGGATGCGGTCGCGGTTACGAAAACGCTCATGCAGCCGCGCCACCAGGACGTCCTCGATTTCAACGGCTATCACCCGCAGGCCGTTCGCCAGCAGGGCGTCCGTGAGGTTGCCGGTACCCGCGCCGATCTCCACGACGGTGGCGCCGGGCGGGAGGGCGGCGGCCGAGGCAATGCGCCGTTGCACGGCCCGATTCACAAGGAAGTTCTGGCCGCGCCGGCTGGTCGGGCGAAACGGGGCCCGCGGGGCGGTGCTCACGCCCCAGTATCTCACCTGATTGGAGACAGCGAGTCAGACGTCCGGCGGCGAATCCTCACGTAGAACCGGAAGGCTCACCACTTCCTGGTTTTGCCCAAAGCCGCGAGATAGCCGCCGTCGGCGTAGAGGGTCGTGCCGGTTACGTACGCCGAGCGTGGGGACAGCAGGAAAGCGACGCAACTCGCAATTTCGGCGGCGGATGCATAGCGCCCCAGCGGAACCGTGGCCTTGCGCTGTTCGTACAGCTCGGCGTTGGAGCGAATGTCGGCGGTCATGCGCGTGGCGGTGAGGCCGGGACCGACACAGTTCACCCGGACCTGATGGGGGGCCAACTCCTGGGCGATGGCGCGGGTCACGGTGCGAAGCGCACCCTTGGCCGAACAGTAGTGGGCCTGGCCGGGTTCGGCCGACTCGGAGCGAATCGAACTGACCTGGACGATCGATCCCGGCTCGCCGCGGCGAATCATGTCCTCGGCCACAGCCTTGGTCAGAAACACCGGACCGCGGACGTGCACGGCCAGCATGTCGTTCCAGACGTCGGTATCGATCTCTTCCAGCGACTGGCGCCGGGTGTAGCCCGCGACACTGGCCAGGGCGTCCACGCGACCGTGCGCGGCGACAGTCTCGGCAACAAGGGCCTGGCCGGCGTCGACGTCGGCCACGTCCAGCGTTCGCGCTTCGACGGCAGCCGCAAAGCCCGCATGTTCCACCCAATCGGAAAGGGCTTGGCCCTCAACGTCAGTCGCCACGACCTGGTAGCCGTCGCTGGCGAGGCGTTCAACGCAGGCGCGGCCGATGCCGTGGGCGGCGCCGGTGACGATGGCTACCGGCTGCATTAGTGCGTCATCTCCCCGCCGTCCACGTAGAGCGTGGCTCCAGAGACGTAAGCCGCGTCGTCGGAGGCCAGGAAGGCGGCGACTTCGGATATGTCTTCAGGCTGGCCGAGGCGACCCATGGGCACGCGTGCGAGCTGATCGTCCAGCGCGCCCTGGTTGGCCAGCAACGACTCGGTCAATGGCGTTTCGGCCACACCGGGACCGATGGCGCAGACACGCACGCCGTAGGGTCCCAGCTCCACGGCGGCAGCCTTGGTGAGCATGCGCACGCCGCCCTTGGAGGCGCAGTAGGAGGTGTGAATGAACCCGCCTACGTTGGCGCGGATGGACGACATGTTGATGATCACGCCACCGCCCTGTTGTTTCATCTGCAGGCCCGCGGCGCGCACGCCGTGAAAGACGCCGGTGAGATTGGCGGCCATGACTTTGTCGAAGGCGTCGACGGTCAGGTCGAGGAAACTCTCGCGCATGGTGATGCCGGCGTTGTTGACCATGATGTCGAGCCGGCCCCAGCGGTCCGTGACGGCTTGCACGGCGGCTTGCATGGCGGCGTAGTCGGTGACGTCCGTTGGAATGACCAGCGCCTCGCCATCGTCCGATTGAATCAGTTGACGAGTCTCCTCGGCCGCGGCGGTATTGAACTCGGCCAGCCCGACGCGCGCGCCGTCGCGGGCAAATCGTTGGCTGATGGCTCGTCCGAAGCCGGAGCCGGCGCCGGTTACCAGCGCCGTGCGACCGGCAAGCGGCAGCGAGGCGTGCGTGTCGTCAGTCATAGGGGTAGCGAGACTAGCAAAGGTCAGTTCGGGCGCCTCCGCTTGCACGCGACCGACGCGACCCAGCAGCGGTCGTTCAACTGGGCGGAAGGCCCGCGCTCAGGAGTCCGCAGAGACGAAGACTCGCTCGAGATAGGTGCGTGCCGCGCGACCGCCCTGGCCGCGATGACTGATGACGTCTTTGGCGACGCCAGGCAGTTCGGCCATGGTCGTGTCACCCGGCCCGACGATGAATAACGGGTCGTAGCCGAAGCCGCCTTCGCCGCGCGGCGCGTGGCCGATGAGGCCTTCGACCGTCGATTCAAACTCGAAGGCGACAACCCCCAGGGGATCGGCGATGGCAATGGCGCAGCGGTAGCGGGCAGTTCGCCGTTCGTCGGAGATTGCGGCCAGCAGCTCGAGCACGCGGGCATTGCGGTCGTCGTCCGTGGCGGTGGGGCCGGCGAAGCGGCTGGAACGGACGCCCGGCGCGCCGTCCAGCGCGTCGATCTCCAGGCCGGAGTCGTCGGCCAGGGTCCATTGCCGGCAGGCCCGCGCGTAGGCGACGGCCTTCAGGCGCGCGTTTTCCGCGAAGGTTGCGCCGGTCTCCTCCACGTCGCACTGGCAGCCCAGGTCGACGGCCGACAGCAGGCGGACTCGTGATCCATCGAATACCCGTCGGAACTCGGCCAGCTTGTGGTCGCTGCCGCTGGCGAGGACCACACAGGCGCCCTGAGAGAAATCCGGGCCGTCGGTGAGCTGGTGAATTGCTAGAGTTACTCCATAGTTATCGAGCGACGTCGCCCGCCAGTATCACCGCCAGAGAGTCGGCGGCACACCAGTACCCGGGCTCGGCGTCCTGTCAGTTGGCCTAAGGAAGGGCGTTGATGTCCAGCTTCGACGTGGAGCAAGCGTTCAAGGACCTTGGCAACGCCATCATTCGAGGCGACGCGGCAACCGTGGATTCCACGGTCCGGACGGCGCTCGACGAGGGCGTGGAAGCTTCGTCGATCATCAACGACGGGATGATCCCGGGCATGGACGTGGTGGGCGAGCTGTTTCGCACGAACCAGTACTACGTGCCGGAGGTGCTGATCTCGGCGCGTGCCATGAAGGCGGGCATGGCGATCCTGCGGCCGATCCTGGCCGCATCGGGTATCGAACCGGTGGGCCAGGTGGTGATCGGAACCGTTCGCGGCGACCTGCACGACATCGGCAAAAACCTGGTAGCGATGATGCTGGAAGGCGCCGGCTTTGGCGTTCACGACACCGGCATTGACACGCATCCGGACGAGTACATCCAGAACGCGGTGGATCAGAACGCCAACATCATCGGCATGTCGGCCCTGCTAACGACCACGATGACGAACATGCGCAACACCATTGAGGCAGTGGAGGCGGCGGGCTTGCAGGATCAGGTTCACTGCATCATTGGCGGGGCGCCCGTCACGCAGCGTTATGCCGACGAGATTGGGGCCGACGGATACGCCGCGGATGCGGCTTCGGCCGTGATCCTGGCCAAGCGCTTGCTGGGCGTGCTGGCCGACGAGGACGAGGGCGAAGACATGGGGCGATCGTTCTACTTGCGAGCCCGTGACTCGCTGCAAGTGGCGGTGCGCGAGGAGCCCGGAACCGAGTCGCACGCCGACGGTCTGATGGAAGCCGAAGGCCTGACGGAGCAGGCGCGCGCGGCGGGGTACAACCCCACGCACATCGAGCGGCTGATGGCCGAGATCGAGCGCGAGAAGGTGCGGACGGTCTAGACGGCGTCCCGACTTGCCGGGGTATTCAGACCCAGGCGCCGGGCGTTTCCACCGAGCAGCGCGGCAAGGTCGTCAGGCGGTAGGCCGGCTTCGCTCGCGAGGCGCAGCGCTCGGGTCTGGCGGATCAAGGGGTAGTCGCTGCCGAAGAGCACGCGCCCCGGAGCCAGCTGGGCCATGACACGGAAGATGTCTGGCCGATAGAGCAGGTGGCTGGCCGAGGAGTCGTAGTAGACGTTCTGGGCCTGCTGGTGAACCTCGGGCATGAGTTCGTAGAACGCGAGGCCGCCGCCCCAGTGCGCCAGGATGATGGGCACTTCGCCTTCCGCGGCCTCGATCACCGACCAGATCGCGTCAGGCGTGGTGCTGTCCTTGCCGGGATAGGTGTGGCCGACCGGCTCGCTGGTGTGGACGGTCAGAATCAAGCCCAGGGAGCGCACCGTGTCCATGAACGAACGGACGGCGGACCGGTCATTCAGGTTCCAGCCCTGGCCCTGCGGGAACAACTCGCCGACGCCAACGGCGCCGAGCGCCTGGCAGCGCTCCATCTCCGCAGCGGCGAAATCCACGTCACCCGGGGGGACGACACAAAACGGGAGGACTCGGCTGCCGGGGTCGTTGCTCGCGGCGGCGGCTTGGAGCACGTAATCGTTGTTGGCGCGGCAGAGACCGGGATCGCGCCAGGCGAAGCCGAAGGCGACGCTGGCGCCAAAACCGGCTCGCCGCATACTGCGGCGCAGATCGTCGGCCGTGGCAAGCACCCGCCGCTCATTGCGGTAGAGCCGGCCGAACCAGACGTCTGCCTGGCTGTAGCGGCGACGGCCATTGACCACGTCCGGCGGTACGACGTGCGTGTGGACATCTATTGGAGCGGACGCAGGCAGCCCGCTTGCTTCGGCCTGGGAGATAGGAGACGTTCCTGGGAAAGCGCCACGCGGCATTGTGCCGTCCAGCTCGGCGCGGTTCGTCAGCCGGCGACCACTGTCCCAGGGGTAAGGAACGCCCAGCGATTGCCGGTATCGGCCGCGCGCAAGGCCTCGGCCCAACTGCTGGCAGAGTCCGGACAGTGCCGAGCGAAGCCGGCCGCCTCGAGAGCCGCCCGAACCGGCGGATGCAGTGCCAGGCCCCGGCCCGTGCTGATGACGATCACTGTTCCTTTGCGTCGCTCGGGCTCGCCGGTCAGGGCCGTGAGAGCGGACTCGACGCATGCATCACCGAGCACCACGATTGGCCGGTAACCCTGCCCCGCCAGGCTGTCGGCAAAAGCTACGGCATGCGCCCCGCCCAGTCCGAGATCGAAATAGCGCTCGGGCGCTAGTTCAGCGAGGGCGGCGGTATCCAGCGCGCCGTTGGTGTCCGTGGCAATGAGCAGTCGTTGCTCATCGCCGGCCAACGATGCCGCCAGCGCCCGTTCCAACGAGGTGTCGCGCGTGGCAGCGTCCGACGACAGGGAGCGAACGGGGGCCCGCCCGTCCAGCGTTACGTGCAGGACGACCGGGCGCCCAACTCGAAGGGCCAGGCCCAGGAGGTCGCCCAATGCCTCCAGATTGTGAACGTCGACCGGGCCCAGATACATGAAGCCGAGGAGTTCTTCCCACATTTCAGTGGGAACCAGCAGCTCTCGCACCGAGTTCTTGAGCCGCCGAGCCACTTCCACGGCTTGTTCACCGGCGGGCATTCGCCCCAGCGTGGTTTCGATGAGGTTCTTGGCGTCGGCGTAGCGCGCGTGACCGCGAACGCGGGTGAGATAGCGGGCCATGGCTCCCGCGTTGCGTCCACGCGGCGTTTGCGCGTCAACCAGCACGAGGACGAACGGCACCTGCAGATGGCCGACATGGTTGACGGCTTCGAATGCCAGACCGGTTCCCAGGCCGGCCTCGTCGAGGACGGCTACCACCGGCTGGCGTTCGCGACGCAATGTGCGAGCCACCGCCACGCCGGCCGCCTCCGAGGCCGCGCGGCCGGGGGTGGTGACGACCGTCTTGTCGGCCAGGCCCTTTAGGAGCAGGTCATGGGCAAGCGCGTGGTCTGCGCGGTCCCAGAACACGTCATTTGCGGGGTCGACCACAGTTTCCGCGACCATCACGGCCAGTTCGGCAGCGCCACTCAGTGCCTGCGCTGTCGCCGGCAGGTGTCGAGCCAACTGATCGCGCAGTGCCTCAACCGCGGCGGCACGCTCGGGGGGAGCAGCCGAATCGCCGGACTGGACCGCAAGGCGCTCGGGGAGCGCGGCTGTCATTGGCACTTCCGATTGTCGGCCGGCGCTTGCCGGATGGCCAGCGACCCGGGTGTCACCAGCGGGTGTCTGACCTCACTATACTGACCACCCATGCGGGCGTTCGTGGCTGTCACGATACCCAAGCCGTTTCGGGACGCGTTGGCCAGCGAGGCGGCGTCGTTGGCTGCCGTTTCGCGTCACATCCGCACCGTCACGCCCGAGAATCTGCACCTTACGCTGGCTTTTCTGGGCAACATCCCCGCACAGAGCACGGATAGCGTCCGGTCCGGCATGCAGGCGGCTGTGCGGGGACGGCACCCCTTCAGCATTGGGTTCAGCGGCGGGGGCACGTTTCCGGAGAATCGCGAGCCGCGGGTTGCGTGGGCCGGGATCAGCGGTGAGACCGAGGCCTTGCGCGACTTGCAGGCGGCGGTGCTGGAGGCGGTTCGCGGCCTGGGATTGCGGGTGGACCGCAGGCCCTTCAGCCCGCACGTCACGCTGGCCCGGATTGGCCGTATGGCCGCGCCGACGGCGCGCCGCTCAATCAGCCGCGGGTTCGAGGCCCTGGAACTCGACCGTCTTGGTCTCTTCACCGTGTCGCACATCAGCCTGATGGAAAGCGATCTGACTCCAACCGGAGCCATCCATCACGAGGCGTTCTCCGTCGATTTCACTCCGGATGAGGTCAGCGTGGAGGCTCCGCCGAAACGGCGGTTCGGACTGTTTTAGGCAGGATCTTCGGGCGAGCTTGACGCGCCCCAGCCGCCGCCGCCGGGGGTTTCGATGCGGATCACGTCTCCAGCCGCCAGGTCCAGTGCGGCTTTGCCCGGCAGGTCGCGCTCGCTTCCGTTGATGGTTCCCCGATTAAGGCCGGCGGCTGCCGGCTCGCCGCCAGCCGCCCCCCACGGCTGACGCAAACGACGCTCGGTAACGATGGTGACGACCGACGGCACGAGGGTTTCGATCTCGCGTATCACGCCATCGCCGCCACGATGGCGGCCGCTGCCGCCCGATCCGCGGCGGATCTCGTAGCGGCGCGCGGCCAGGGGGTAGGCCAGTTCCATGGCCTCGATGGGTGTGTTCAGCGTGTTCGTCATTGCCACCTGCACCGCGTCGGCCCCGGAGCCCAGCGGACCGGCGCCGGCGCCGCCGGCGATAGTCTCGTAGTAGGTAAACGCGCGGTCCTGGCGAGGGTCGAAGCCACCAATGATCAGGTTGTTCATCGTGCCCTGGCTGGCGGCGGGGACCAGATCGGGTAATGCGTCGGTCAGCGCGCCCCACAGGACGTCAACCACGCGCTGCGAGGTCTCTACATTGCCCGCGGCGACGGCGTGTGGTCGCGGCGGATTGAGGACGGTGCCCGGCGGCACGATGACCTCCAGGGGAGCCGTGGCCCCGTCGTTGGCGGGCACGTCGTCGCCCATGAGGCAGCGCGCGACGTAGATGACGGCGGACCGCGTGACGGCTTCGGGCGCGTTCAGCGCACCGGCGGCAGCCGGTCCGGTACCGGTGAAGTCAAACTGGAGCCGCCCGCTACGGGCCTGAATGGTGACCGTGATTGGTATCGGAGGCCCTCCGGCGCCGTCGTCGTCCAGAACGTCTGTAAAGCCGTAGGTGCCGTCGGGCACCACCTGCAGGCGCGCTTGGGCGAGTTTTTCGGAGTAGGCCAGCAGCGCCTCGGCTCGCCGGCGCAGGGGCTCGGCGCCGTAGCGGCGCGCGAACTCAGCCAGGCGGGACTCGCCCACCCGGTGCGAGGCCAGCTGCGCCTCAAGGTCGCCTCGCCGTTCCTCGGGCGTGCGGACGTTGCGGCAGATGATTTCCACGAGTTGCTGGTCGAGTTCGCCGGCGTCCACGAGTTTGAGCGGGGGGATGATGAGGCCCTCGTGGAAGAGCTCGGTGGAGGGAGGCATCGAACCCGGCGCCAGGCCGCCCACGTCGGCATGGTGGGCGCGTGTGGCCACCCAACCCCAGTGTCTGGGCTGGCGCTTCGGACCTACGAAGGCGGGCGAAACGGTGGTGATGTCCGGCAGGTGCGTTCCACCAAGGTAGGGATCGTTCACGATCAGGACATCGCCGGGGGTCGGCGGCTTGCCCTCGTAAGCCTCGATCGCCGCCGATACGGAGGCGGGCATGGATCCGAGATGAACGGGAATGTGCGCCGCCTGGGCGATCATGCGGCCGTCGGCGTCGAAGACGGCGCACGAATGGTCACGCCGCTCCTTGATATTGGGCGAATGCGCGCTGCGCTGGACCGTGACGCCCATCTCCTCGGCTACCGAGGCAAAGAGGTGACGGAAGACTTCGATCTCGAATGGGTCGGTTGCGGGCGTGGACATGCGTGAAGCATAGCCACTGTGCCGGCGTCTGCCGGAAGTCGCTGTTTCCGGCTGCCGAGATCACGTCGACTCGTGGCCAGTCCACGAATATCGACGCGGCGATATACTCGAAGCGCAGCCCTTCACGAAGTTCTCTATGCCCAAGAGTTGGCAGGACGAAGTCAAGGAAATCCTCGACCGCGCGGACGCCTCAGCGCCACCACCCAAGCGACGGAATTCGAGGGCGCCGCAGCCGAACCAACCTCGTCGAAACTACATTGAGCTTCTCGGCCAGTGGATCATGGCGCGCTTCTCGACGACGGGGGAAATGCTGGTCACGGCGGCCGTGCTGGTTGTGGCGGCGCTATTCTTGTCCATCTTCTTGCGGCAGTTCGCCTCGATTGTGGCGATTGCCGGCGCGGTTGTGTTTGCGGCAGCCCTGTTCCGCGGGGTCATGGAGCGACGCTCGGCCCGCTCACCGGGCGGTCGCGGCAACCCCGTCATGTGGCGCGGGCAGGTGATTGAGTTGCCCGACCAGCGTCCATCGCTGGGGCAGCGAATTCGCGACCTCTTTCGTCGTCGCCGCTAGCGTTCTCGGAACCTTCGGCGCGGCGTGCCTGGCCCCCGCCCAGTAGGATGACGTGCCCCCCCTATGCCCCAGGTAAATCTGCGCCCTTGAATATCGCTGAAATCACGCCGGGCAGTTACGTGCATGCCGTGTTCCTGGTTGCATCCGTTGAGGTTCGCGAGGCTCGCACCGGGAATCGCTTCCTGCGGATGAGCCTACGCGACCGCGCTGGGGCAACCATCGACGCGGTGATGTTCCAGGTCACGGAGGCGCAGATCGCGGCCGTCACCGCCGGAGAGCCGTACGAGATTGAGGGCCGGGCCGATGAGTTTCGAAATCGGGTCAACATCAAGGTCGACACGTTGCGGCGCTCGGACGAGACATGGGACGCCACCGCGTACCTGCCGCGCTCGGCAAAGAGCGCGGAAGAACTGACCGGGTCCATCCGCGACGCGGTGGAGTCCATCGAGTCGCCCGAGTTGAAGGATGTGCTGCGGGCCGTGATTGCGGATCCGCTGGTTGCGGAGCGGCTTCCCCAATGGCCGGCGGCGAAGACCCGGCATCACGCCTGGATTGGCGGTTTGGCCGAGCACACGGTGGAAATGTTGCAGATTGCCGACCGAGTCGCGAGGGTTTATCCGCAGCTGGATCGGGACCTGCTACTGGCTGGGGTCGTGCTGCACGACCTGGGGAAGCTGGAGGAGCTGGACCTGCAGGCCAGCATCGTCTACACAGACGCCGGCAACCTGGAAGGTCACATGGTGCAGGGGGTTCGAATCCTGGACCGCGCCCTGGCAGCGACCGGGTGCGACGGGGAGATCGCGACGCTCTTGCGTCACCTGGTGCTGAGTCACCAGGGGCTGTTGGAGTTCGCGGCGGTTACCGAACCGATGATCCCGGAGGCTATTGCGCTGCACTACATCGACCAGCTTTCGTCGCAGGTTCGGCCGGCGATTGAGGATGTGGGGGCCGCGCGGGAACGGGGCGTGCGGGGCGAGATGCTGCGCGGATCGACAGCGATGCGCGAACTGTACGTGCGAGCCGAGGACTAAGCCGCAAGCAACCTTGTTCCCGGTGCGGTTGGCGAACTCCGACTAGGGCGAGCCGACCAACGCGGCCTGTCGTTCCTTGACCTGAGCGACGCGCTCGGCGGCGGCGCGGGCCCGTTCGCGTTCCTTGGCCACCACGGCTTCCGGAGCGCGCTCGACGAATCGAGGATTCGCCAGCAATTGCTCGGCCCGGCCGAGCGTGGCTTCGGCTTCGGCCAGTTCGCGGGCAAGGCGCTCGCGCTCGGCGGTGAGATCGACCATGCCGGCCAGCGGCAGGAAGATCTCCACGCCGCTGGCGCGCGCCGTGACGGCCGGTTCGTCGAAGGTCGTGCCGGCGGGATGGAACGTGAGCGGATCCACGCGGGCCAGACGACGGATGAACACGGACTCGGGTTCATGGTCCGCGCCGCCGATTACGCGGGCCTCGATGTGGCGGCCGGCTTCCACGCCGGATTCGTGCCGGGCGTTGCGGATGCCCTGGACGATGTCGATCAGCGCTCGAACCCGGGTGATCGCGTCCTCGTCAACGTCCAGAGACGCGGCAGGGATTGGCGTGTCGATCAGAAGCTCGGGGGAGTCGGGCGCGCCGCCCGCGACGCGGAAGTGGCGCCAGATTTCCTCGGTTACGTAGGGCATGAATGGGTGCAGCAGCCGCAGGGAGCCGTCCAGGACCGTGGCCAGCGTGGCCGAGGTGCGGGCGGCGGCGGCCGCGTCGTCGCCGTAAAGGCGAATCTTGGCGGCCTCGACGTACCAGTCGAAGAACTCGGTCCACAGGAAGTCGTGGAGGGCGCGACCGGCTTCGCCGAAGCGGAAGTGGTCGACATCGCGGATGGCCTGGGCATGGACCTGGTTGAAGCGGCTGAGGATCCAGCGGTCGACTAGGGACGGTTCGCCGGGATCGCTGCCGGCCGTGCGTTCCATGGCGCCGATGACGAATTTGGCGCCGTTCCAGATTTTGTTGGCGAAGTGGCCGCCGCGCTCGACCTGGCGCAGGTCCAGGCGCATGTCGTTTCCCGGAGCGGCGGCGGTGACGAAGCTGAATCGCATGGCGTCGGCGCCATAGGCCTCGATGGTTTCGAGCGGATCGTCGCCCGGCTGGTAGTTGGTCTTGCTGACCTTGGAGCCGTCGAGATGTCGCACCAGGCCGTGGAAATAGACGTCATGAAACGGCACCTCGCCGACGAGCTCGAGGCCGAGCATGACCATGCGGGCGACCCAGAAGAAGATGATGTCGTAGCCGGTTTCCATGACATCGGTGGGATAGAACCGCCGCATGTCGGCCGTGTCGTCTGGCCAGCCAAGGGTCGAGAAGGGCCACAAGCCTGAGCTGAACCAGGTGTCAAGTACGTCTGGATCCTGCTCAAGCTCCGAGCTACCGCAGGTTGGGCAAGTGGTTGGATCCTCGCGGGGAACGATGACCGCGTCGCACGATTGGCAATACCAGACCGGGATGCGGTGTCCCAGCCAGAGCTGGCGCGAAATACACCAGGGCTGAATTTCGTCCAGCCAGCGCAGGAATTCGTTCTTGAAACGGGCGGGATGGAAGCGGATGCGGCCGTCATTCACGACAGCCGTTGAGGCGTCGGCGAGCGGACGAACGTTCACGAACCACTGTTCCGAGACCAGCGGCTCGATCACGGCGTCGTCGCGGGAGCAGTGGCCGACCGGGTGCGTGTGCGGTTCGACTCGCTCCAGCAGACCCTCGGCTTCCAGGAACTCCAGGTAGGCCGCCCGGGCATCGAACCGATCCTGACCGGCCCAGCGGCCGGCGTTGTCGTTGAGGGAGCCGTCGCCGTTCATGATGTTGATGACCGGCAAGTCGTGGCGCTCGCCCATGGCCGCGTCGTTTGGATCGTGGCCCGGCGTGACTTTGACCGCTCCTGATCCAAATTCGGGATCGACAAAGCTGTCGGCGATGATCGGGATCTTGCGACCGATTCCGGGGACCACGGCCTTCTGACCTAGCAGCGACTGATAGCGCTCGTCTTCCGGGTGAACGGCGATGGCGGTGTCGCCGAGCATTGTCTCGGGGCGGGTGGTGGCCACCGTCAGATGGCCGCCGTCGACCAGCGGGTAGCGGATGTGCCAGAGGGAGCCTTCGACGTCTATATGCTCGACTTCGAGGTCGCTGATGGCGGACTGGTCGTCGGGGCACCAGTTGACCATGTAGCGGCCGCGGTAGATCAGGCCCTTCTCGTAAAGGCGCACGAAGGCTTCGCGGACGGCGCGGGAGAGTTGCTCATCCAGGGTGAAGTGTTCGCGGGTCCAGTCGACCGAGGCGCCGAGACGGCGAAGCTGGACGTTGATGCTGTCGCCGACTTCGTCCTTCCATTGCCAGAACCGCTGTTCGAAACCTTCGCGGCCCAGGTCGTGACGCGTTAGGCCTTCGTTGGCGAGTTCGCGCTCGATCACGTTCTGGGTGGCGATGGCGGCGTGGTCGGTGCCGGGCAGCCAGAGGGCGGCGCGGCCGTGCATGCGCTGCCAGCGGATCATCAAATCCTGGTAGGCGACGAAGAGGACGTGGCCGTTGTGGAGTTGGCCGGTGATGTTTGGCGGAGGGATGGCGATGGTGAATGGGCGCCGGTCGGGGTCGTCGGAGGGTTGGAAGGCGCCGGATTCGTCCCAGGTGTCGTAGAGCCGGGATTCGACCGAGGCGGGATCGTAAGGGCCGGCCATGGCGTCCAGAACGGACGGGGAACGCTGGGACTTCATCACGGTTTCGGAAACGACGGCGCCGCACGTCGGGGCCGGACGCTCATCGTACCGTTGACACCGCGGAACAACCCGACCGCGGGGCCTTCGGCCGCGTAGCGCCGCAGCCACGTGTAGCCCGTCGGCGCCGAGATCTCAAAGCGCTGGCACAGCGCCCGCCGATTCGCCCCCGGCTGGCTGGCCAACGCCACAAACGCGGCCCGCAAGTCGCTCACCTGTCGCTCCGCAAACGGCACATCCCGGTCCTCCAGTTCATGTCCAGATGTGTAAACCATGTCTCCGAGCACGTGTAAACGATGTCTCCGGTCTGCACATCCCCAGGAGACGGATTAGAGCGCAAGTCTCACCATAGAGTTTGCTGACTCCGCCTGTTCTCCATAACTTCGTGGACCTCGACCGGAAGTCGGGCGGGTCGGGGACCCGTCCCTACGAATACAGGGATCGACTGGCGGGTTCTGGGCGCTGAATGTTGCGTTTGGTTGCGGACGCAGACAGCGGGCGAGGGGGTGAACCCACGCCCCCCGGGTGGGGGTAGCCGCGGGGGGGCGCCGAGTGGGGGGGCCCAGGGGCAACCGCGGGGGGGGACAACCTGACATATTAATCCTGGGTGGTTTGGGGGGGTTGTGGGGTTTTATTGTGGCTTTGGGTGGGGGCCGATTACTGGGGGGGTGGGTGTAACCCCGCGCCCGCTGTCTGGGTCTCGCCGGGGTGGGCCGCCTAGTGGACGGGCCCTGGCGAAGACGCTGGGTGCTACATCCGCCTAGAGGGGATTCGGACGCGCGCCCACGTAGGCCTGGAGCTCGGCGTAGCGCTCGGCGTTCTCGGCCAGGATGGCGTCGCCAGCCTCGTACATCATGGGGATGGCTTCGTCGACCGTCAGCTCGCCAAGCCAGATCTTGTTGGCGATGGCGGAACTGTGGCTGTTGACGTGCCACTCGATGTAGCTGGGGAACATGAACTGGGGATGGATGGCCGATGAGACGTTGAGCCACTCGTTGAACAGCGCGTGGTTCTCGGGCGGCCCGGCCGCCATCTCAGGCGACGCGGCGGCGTCCTTGCGGACGACCACGGAGCCGCGGTCAACGGCGATGCGCGTCTGGACCTCGGTTCCCGAAAGGAACGAGAGCCATTCCACGGCGCCTTCGGTGTTGCCACGAGTTTCGGCGGTGGCGGTGATCAAGTGCGGCTGGTCGCTGAACTGTTGCAGCACGGGCTGGCCGTCGGGCCCCTCCGGAAGCGGTGACAGGGACCACTTGAAGCGGTCCTTGATGCGCCCAACCTGCGACCCGAACGGGCCGTTGCCCTGGCGGAACAGGTTCTTGCCGGAGGAGAAGGGGTCCCCGAACTCGCCGGAGAGTTCCTTGTTCATCTCGGCAGGCTGGATGACCTTGTCGATCAACTGCCAGTCGGCCAGCGTGCGCATGCCGATGTCGGCACCGGAGTCGGCGAACGTGGACCGGGTCGCGTCCTGGCTGTACCACATGAGCTGTGGATCCGTGGCGTGGGAAAAGCCGATGGAGGCGAAGAGGCTGAACCAGTAGCCGGTTGGCCGGATCCCGAAGGTGTTGGCGTCGGGGTCGGTGGCCATGCGGAGGGCGTCCTGGAATTCGGCGAAGGCCCCGAAGCTGCCGGGGGTCGGCTCGGGGATGCCCAGGGACTCGGCCATGTCGAGATTGATAGCCAGGGTTTCGATGTTGCCCTGGAAGTTCATGCCAAACGCGGGACCGCGCATCCCAGTTCGCGGGTCGTGCCGCGTGTGCTGGAAGTTGGGCGTGGCCGTGTCGGGGTAGAAGAAGAAGTCGTCCGGGCTGAAGTCGTCGCGCTTGGTGAGTAAGTCGTCGATTTGGACGAAGGCGCCGGCGGCGTACCAACCGGCGGCGAACCAGCCGGTCATCAGGGCGACCTCGGGCTGACTGCCGGAGGCGAACTGAACGCCGTAGACCTCGTCGGTGCCGGTTGGCGCGGCGACGAACTTGACGTTGAGGTGGGGCGAGACCTGCTCAAAGCGGTCAAGGGCCCACTGCATGGCGGCTCCGCGCGGGCCGGAGGTGTGGTCGGTGCCGAAGGCGAACGTCTGGGAGACGGGAGCCGGGGCCGCTTCGACCTCGACGACCCTTTCGACAACCTTCTCGACCTCGACGACCTTCTCGACTTCGACCGCGACCTGCTGGGTCACGACTTTTTCGACGATTCGGTCGACCGGGACTTCCTGGGTGACGATTTTCTCGACGGTTACTTCCTGCGTGACGATCTTTTCGACTTCGACGATCTGCGTCTCGCCGCAGGCGGCGAGCACGGCGGCGCCGGCGGCACCGAGACCAAGACCGCCACCAGCACGGAGCAGCTTCCGGCGGGTCATGCCGTTCGATAATGAAGCCATAGACGTCCCTCCCTAGAATTCCGGCCTCGAGAGACCGCGCCCCAAGTGGCGTCGGCAGCAGGCAGCGCCGGAACGCGTCAACGAATCGAGCGTAGCACGAAGCGCTGAGTGGCTTGAACATTGAATGTCGAAGGCACCTATCGCTGGAATTCGCAGAGGCGCGCTGGATGAAGGGGGACTTGGATTGCTGGTAGGCGCCGGGGTGGGGTTCGGGGTGGGGTTCGGGGTGGGTGGCGAGGCGGCGTTTTGGGTAGCGGCGGTGGGGTTGACGTCGACTTGCCGAGGAGTTCGCGGGGACGGCAGCGGGGACCTGTCGCCTCAGTCGCCGGTCACTTTGGCACCCTGGCCGAGGATGAATGCCTGGTCACGCTAGCAAGGGCGGCGGCGGGCGCGGGCGAATGGGCAATCACGCCCAGAGTTTCGGAGACCCTGGCGGGATAGACTTTGAGCCTCGGATTCGCGGGGGCTGAGCGATGTACGACCCTGATCTCCACCTGCTGGTGGACGACGAGGAGATCGATGCCC
>JAPPFO010000215.1:0-4169 GCA_028875175.1 Chloroflexota bacterium
GGCCCAGCGACGCCATGGTGATCCCCAGTTGCGCGCCCGTGAGCATGAACGAGAGTTCGCGCATTGAGGCTACGGCCAGTTGCGCCGTTCGACTGCCTTCGGCAGCCCGGCGCTCAACCTCACCGCGACGGCTGGCCGCAGCCGCGGTAATGGCGACCTCGGCGCCGACAAAGAAGCCGTTCAGCAGCAGCAGAACGAGCGCGACGATGAGCAAGGGCAGCGTCATGTGGCGCTTCGCGGCGGTTCGGCCGGCCCTTCCAGGCGCACGCGTTCGATGCGTTGTCCCCGCACGGCGGTCACGCGGATCGTCCAGCCCGCCAGCGACACGACATCACCCTCGCGCGGCACGCGCTGCAGAACGGCCATCAGCAGACCCGCCAGCGTCTCGAACCGGCCGTCCGGCAAGCTGAAGCCGAGGGCTTCGTGGAGTTCGTCGCGACGAATGCGCGCCGCCACGTCGAAGGCGCCGTCGTCCAGCGGCGTAACCAGCCGGGCCTCGGGCTTGTCGTACTCGTCCTCGATGTCACCCAGCAGCTCCTCGACGATGTCTTCGAGGGTGACGATGCCGGCGGGCTGTCCGAACTCGTCGTCGACGATGGCCATGGCGTGGTGCTCGGCCTGCATTTCGAGTAGCAGTGATCGCAGGTCGCGCGCGGCCGGGACGACGAGGGCGTCCTGGGACCTGGCCGCGACCGGCGTATTGGCTCGAGCCGTGGCGGGTAGCGCCAGGACGTCCTTGACGTGGGCGATGCCGATGTAGCCGCGCCCGTCCGCAGCCCGGATTGGGAAACGCGAATAGCCGGACTGGATCGACAATTGGGCAAGGTCGGCCAGAGAATCCGTTGCGTTGATGGCCACGACCTGGGAACGCGGCACCAACACGTCGCCGGCGGTGGTACGACCAAGTCCCAAGGCGCGGTCGAGCACCTCGTACTCGACGCCTTCGATGGTGTTCTCGCGAGCTGCCCAGCGCAGGGCCTCCCGCATTTCCTCGAGGGACTGGAACCCCTCAAGTTCCTCGCGCGGCGCCAGGCCGACCAGGCGCATGGAAGCGTTGGCCATGGCGTTGAGCAGGCGGATTACGGGCGAGACAACCGTGTTGACGAACATGGCCGGGGGCACGAAGAGGCGTGCCGTGGCCATCGGGCGCGAAATGGCCAAGTTCTTAGGCCCCAGTTCGCCAAGCACCATCTGAATCACGGTGGCCAGGATGAGCGCCAAAGCGGCGGTCAACGCGACGAGCGTGCCGTCCTCAATCCCGGGGATCCAGGCAAGCAGTGGCCGCAGCAGCGGGCCGATCGCGCCATCCACCACGAAGCCCAGGACCAGCGAACTGACCGTGATGCCCAGCTGCGCGCCTGACAGCTGAAACGACAGCGTTTCGAGGCCCCGCCGAACCGCGCGGTCCCGCCGTGTGCCGCGGGCGGCGGCGGTCTCAACCTCGTAGCGGTCGACCGCCACGAGCGCGAACTGGGCGCCCGCGAAGAGGCCGTTGATGGCGATCAGGCCAAAAAAGACCAGGAGGCCCACCAGGATGTCGATGGCTCGTCTCCGGAACTAGCTCGTGGTGGTCAGGCCGCGGAGACCGGCGGTGGGACCGTCAAGCGGCATTGCCCTCTTCGTCAACGCGGGTGATTTCCAGGCGGGTTATGCGAGTTTCCTTGACCGCGTGTACGCGCAGCACCGCACCATCCACGGTGACCGATTCGCCGACTGAAGGAACGCGACCAAAGGCGCTGAAGGCCAGACCGCCCACGGTGTCCACACCGTCAGCTGTGAGCATGAGGCCGAGTTCATTGTTCAGGTCCGTGATCGGCAGGCTCGCGTCCACGATCAGGCGTCCGGGTCCCAGCGACACGATCGGGACATCGGGGACGTCGTATTCGTCCTCGATTTCGCCCACGATTTCTTCCAGCAAGTCCTCGATCGTGACTAGGCCGGCCGTGTCGCCGTATTCGTTGACCACGACGGCCATGTGGAGATTGTCCGCCTGCATTTCGCGCAGCAGCCGGTCGACGTACTTGGAATCGGGCACGAACAGAGGCTCGCGCACCAGCGAGCGCAGGTCGGAGGTCCGGTTGGGCTCCAGCAGTTCGGCCAGTCCGTCGCGCACGTGGATGATCCCGATGACGTTGTCGAGGTCGCCCTCGAACACCGGCAAGCGGGACAGCCCGTCGGCGTGGGCCGTGCGGAGCGCGGTTCGCAGCGGCGTGTCAACGCTGACGGCCACAATGTCGGGGCGCGGCGTCATGACCTGACGTACCACGCGGTCGCCCAGCTCGATGACGTTGGTGATCATCTCGATGTCGGTGGCGTCGATAGCTCCCTCACGCGCGCCTTCGACCGCCTCGATGACCGCGGCGTCCTGTGGGTCTGGTCCGCGCCAGGCTTCCTGCTCCCGGGGCGAGAGCAGACGCTCGAACGGGAGGCTGGCGGGCAGAAACAGGAGGTACTGACCGTAGATCAGCCAGGAGAAGCGGCGGGCGATTCGGAGGGGCCGTCGCTGGGCCAGGATGCGCGGGGTCACTCGCGCGCCCCCCGCATGCAGCACGCTCAACACGGCAAGCGCGAGGACGACGCCGGCGGGGCGCGCGCCCATCAACTCGCCCAGCCGCTCGCCCACGGTGGTGGCCGCGAGCGCCGCTGAGGCGAAGATCAGCACGGCCGCGCCAATCCGAGCGCTGGCCCAAAACCGAAATCGGTTATCGAGCAGAGTGCGGAGGCGACGGGCGGCGCGGGGTTCGGTGCTGTCCAGGGAATCAAGCGCGGTCTGTGAGAGCTCCAGCGCGGCGTTTTCGGCCAGCACCAGCAGTGTGCTGACCACAGTCAGCACGAGAATGAGGGCAAGTCCTACCCAACTAACCGGATCCAAAAAGGATCCACTCCCCTAGCGCGCGGCACAGACGGGTGCTCACGCCCAGATGCCGGTCCCCGCTGGCAGGCGGGGCCACATCGCGGTCACTTGAACATCGCGGTGATGGACTCATCATTGTGGACTCGGCGGACCGCTTCCGCGAATAGCGTCGCGGTGCCGACCTGAGTGATTGTGCATGCTGTCGAGTCGGAGTTCACGGGAACGCTGTCGGTGACAAAGGCCTGGGAAAGACCCGAGCGCATCAGAATCTCCAGGGCCTGTCCGGAGAAGATGCCGTGGGTCGCGCATGCGTAGACCGCCTTCGCGCCCCGTTCCAGCAGCGCGCGAGCGCCCTCCGCCAGCGTGCCGCCCGTCGAGATCAGGTCGTCGACGATGACCGCGGTGCGCCCGCCAACTTCGCCGACCACGGAGAGCGTTTGGATTTCGTCGGGCGCCATCCGGTCCTTGAACACGACGGCAAGCGATGAGTTTTCCAGGCGCTGGCTGAAGTCGTATGCGCGTGCAACACCGCCAGCGTCGGGCGAAACCACCACCAGGTCGTCCGAGGCAACGCGCCGCAGGGATTCGGCGAGCAGCGGTGAGGCTTGCAGGTGATCGACCGGGATGTCGAAGAATCCCTGCACGGCGGGTGCGTGCAGGTCCAGGGTTATGACCCGGTTGGCGCCAGCGGCTTCCAGCAGATTGGCGACCAGCTTGGCGGTGATGGGTTCCCGACCGGAGGACTTCTTCTCCTGGCGGGCGTACCCGAAGTAGGGAATCACCGCCGTAATGCGCCCGGCCGATGCGCGTCGCAACGCGTCGATCATGATGAGCAGCTGCATCAGATTCTCATCCACCGGCGCGGAGGTGGATTGAATGACGAAGACATCGGTCCCGCGCACGTTTTCGTTGATCTGGACTCGGGCTTCGCCGTCCGGGAATTGTTCGAGCCTGACGGATCCCAGCGGCTGATCGAGGCGCGCGGCGATTCGCTCGGCAAGAGCCCGGTTGCTCGAGCCGGAAAAGACCTTGAGTTCGCCGTCCAGTGTCGCTGCCTTGTGCGGCCTGCCGCGCGGGACCGCCGACCCCGCAGGCACTCTGGCTCGCCCATGATATCCGGCCCCGGCGAGGGCCCGCGGCCATTGGCGGCTAACGGTGCCGACGCTTGCGTTCCCGGCGCTCAAACGCGGCGTTGGCGGTGGCGAGGCGATCGAGGTCGTCGCAGCCAAGCGTCTCGTCCAGGTCGGTGATCTGGTACCCGGCCACTCGCCGGCCGTCGTCAATGGCCAAGTCCACGAGTTGGGTGAGGTAGCGC
>JAPPFO010000215.1:4179-20991 GCA_028875175.1 Chloroflexota bacterium
CCCAAGGCCCGCGCCCCGGCGCGGGGGGCGCGCCGCCGCGGGGGGGGGGGGGGTGTGCCCCCCCCCCGCCCCCCCGCGGCGCCGCCGGGCGGCGCGGAAGGCCGCCGGGCCGGCATTCACGGTGGTCAACGCCAGCTCGTCCGCTGAGGCGTCGGCCGTTTCCACAATGCCGCGTACAAGGCCGGTCTCAGCCAAGCGGACCCTGCCAAAAGAGCCCGGATCCGGCACGTCGGCCCAGGAAACGGCCGCGACGGCGTCCAGGCTTAGCAGGGCCTTGAGGACGCCGCGCACCGTCGCCGGGCGAACCAGGGGCGAATCGCCGTAAAGCGCGACCACAACGTCAACGTCAGACGGCACGGCGCCCAGACCGGTTTCCACAGCGAAGGCAGTGCCGCGGCCGGTGGGCGGCTGGTCCACGGTGACCGTGCCGGCGGCCGCCGATCCCATGTCCATGCCGGGCCGGATGACGACCACCAGCGGATCCAGCCCGGCGGCTCGCCCGGTGTCGACCACGTGCGCCAGCATGGGGCGTCCCGCCACGCGGTGCATAACCTTTGGCACGTCCGAGGCGAAGCGCGTGCCCTGCCCGGCTGCCATCACGATGCCGGCAGCGCCGATCGATTTCGTCGCGGGGTCACGGGTGTTCATTGGCTGGGGAGGAAGGGTTCGAACCTTCGATCACGGATCCAAAACCCGTTGCCTTACCACTTGGCCACTCCCCACAGGGTAAGCGTAGGCAGGCGCTGGTGGCCGGTCAAAGCTGACGGCCGGCGGCGTGCGGCGGGGTCAGGAAGCGAGTAGTTCGGGTCCACCAGCCGTGCGATTTCACGCGGGCTTCCGCGTTCCGCGCGGCCGCCCTGGTTGCGAAGAGTCCGAAGCAGGTTGGTCCGCTGCCGGCCAGGAGCGCCGGCTCCGCTCCGGCGGACTCCAGGGCGCGAATGACCACGGCCACTTCAGGCACCAGGCGGATTGCGGCGGGCTGCAGATCATTGGTCAGCAGCTGTGGCGTGAAGTGGCCGCCTCGAATGGCGTCCACCTGATGCAAGGTGGCGGCCCCGCCTGACCACTCGGCCGGGCGCAACTCAGCGTAGGCGTCGCGGGCAGATATCTCGGCGTCGGGCCGGACAAGCACGACCCAATGCGGCGGCCCCGGTGGTATGGGCCGCAGGTCGTCGCCGCGGGCCAGCCCCAGCGCGGTTCCCGGACGAAGGAAGAACGGTACATCCGCGCCCAGCGCCCTGGCAGTCTCGGCAATGGCGTCCGGCGTCACTCGCCACATGCGTCTGAGACCCACAAGCACGGCGGCCGCGTCGGTACTGCCGCCGGCGAGACCCGCCGCAACCGGGATGCGTTTGTCGACGCGAATGTGGACGCCCTGGCGCGTACCGCTGCGCGCTTGCAGTTCGTGGGCCGCGCGGAATGCCAGGTCGGCCGCGGGGTCAAGCCCGGGCACGGCGCTTTCGCCCTGGATCGTCGGCGCCGGGGCCAGGTGCACCGTGTCGCCGAATTCAAGCGCCTGGAAGATGGTGACGATCTCGTGATACCCGTCATCCCGCCGGCTGCGGACCTCAAGCCCCAGGTTGATCTTGGCCGGAGCGGCGATCGTGAGCCCGGCCACGGTTAGCGAACAGGCTGGTCGTCGCGCGCGAGTCCGACGGCGGCCATGACGGACTCTTCCACGTGGCGCATTTTGCGCTGCTCAGCGTTGTCGTCGTGACCGAAGCCGGCCAGATGCAGCAGGCCGTGCGTGAGGAGGTACCCGAACTCGCGTTCGATGCTGTGTCCGTAGGCATTGGCCTGCGAGCGGACACGTTCGAGCGAAATGGCCACGTCGCCCGGACACTCCCGGTCTCCGGTGGGGAAAGCAAGGACATCCGTTGCGCGGGGCTTACCGACGAAGGCGCCGTTGAGCCGGGCCATCTCGGCATCGTCGGTCAGGCGCAGTCCCACCACGCCGGTCATGCCGGTGATGTCGTGCACGATAGCCGCGATCGGGTGAATCAGTCGGGCAAGCCCGGGTGGCAGGGGGACACCCTCGCCGGCTTGAACCTGTAAGCGCGCCGACCCGTCCGCTGGGACGCGCGCTTTAGCCGCCGAGCAGTTTGCCAACGAGGGCATTCACGGCGCGTCCGTCGACCGTTCCCTGTTCGCGCAGCCGCGCCATCAGCGGACGCATGACCTTGCCCATGTCGCGGCGGCTGGTTGCGCCGACTTCGCTGATCACTTCGCGCGCGATGGCTTCCATGGCGTCGCTGTCAAGTTCGTCGGGCTGGTAGGCGCTGACGATGGCGCGCTCGGCGCGTTCGGCATCGGCTTGTGCAGGGCGGTCGCCCTTGACATAAAGTTGAATGGCTTCGTCGCGGCGGCGGATGTCGCGCTGAACGACGCGAACCACCAGGGCGTCGTCCGTTGACGCGCCGGATTCCTTAGCCTCGTACTTGATTTGGGAGATGAGCGTGCGCAGCACACGAACACGATCGGCATCGCCGCCGCGCTGCGCCGTTCGCAGATCCCCGGTGAGGCGGTCGATTAGCGCCATGCGGGGTTGGGATTGAGTTGGCTAGAGGGCGCGGGCCTCGGCTTCGGCCGCCTTCATGGCTGCCCGCCGGGCCTTGCGGCGCTTGGTGGCTTCCTTCTTCTTGCGCAGCACGCTGGGCTTGTCGTACGCCTTCCGGCGCCGGGTCTCCGTGATAATGCCCTCTTGCTGCACCTTTTTATTGAAACGGCGCAGGGCCGCATCAAAACTCTCGTTCGCGCCGATCGTGATATGAACCAATGAACCCCCCAATTCGGACGGGCAACAAAAAACCCGCCGTGCGGGCGGGTGTTGGCGGGCTGGTCAACCGGGCCGCGCGATTTCGGTCAGGCGCCTCCTGATGATGACCCGCCACCCCACGAGTTGCCGAGATTATATGCGGTGCCGAAATACCAGGTCAACCGCAGCCGGCCACGCGGCAGGTGTCCTTCGTGACTGACCTCAACTGGCTGGCGCTGGCCCTCGGCGCGCCGCTGGCGCTGGTCTTAACCCTCGGCGTGCGAACGCTGGCCGCCCGCCGGGGATGGATGGACCAACCCGGAGCGGCGCGAATCCACGTGGTGCCGGTGCCCCGGCTGGGCGGGGTGGCCATGTATGCGGCGTTCGTCATCACCGTGCTGGTGGTGGCCTGGCCGCTGGATCGGCAGACCGTGGGGTTGCTGCTGGGCGCCACGCTGCTGGTGGTCTTCATCGTGGTGGACGACCTGCGCGGGATGCGTCCACGCAACAAATTCCTGGCGCAGCTCGCGGCCGCGGCGGTGCCGTTGCTGTTCGGCGTCCGCATCGATGTGGTCAGCAACCCGTTCGAGGCCGGCGTGGTGCTGCTGCATGCGGCGATTGTGATTCCATTCACGCTGTTCTGGATCACGGGAATGATGAATGCCATCAACTTCGTGGACGGACTCGATGGGCTGGCAGGTGGTGTCGTCACCATTGCCGCGATCGTACTGATAGCCCTGTCGCTGCGGCTAGGCCTGCCCGAAACCGCCACCCTGGCCCTGGTGCTGGTGGCCGTGGTTCTCGGATTCCTGCCGTTCAACGTCTACCGGTCGAGCATCATCATGGGCGACGCCGGCTCGCACTTCCTGGGCTTCGTGCTGGCGGTCATCGCCATCATGGGCCCGGCCAAGCTGGCTACCGCGATCCTGGTGCTGGGCGTGCCGATTCTGGATATCGCCTGGTCGATCGGGCGCCGTCTGGCCGGCGGCCGCCGCTTCGCCGACCGGGATGCCGAGCATCTGCATCACCGGCTCTGGGAGGCGGGCGTGCCGCAACCCGTCATCGCGCTGATGTATTACGCGCTGGCGGGCGTGCTGGGCGTTATTGCGCTGTTGGTCGAGCGGCTGGACAAGATTTTCGCGTTCCTGGGCCTGGCGGTGTTCCTGGGGGTGCTCCTGGCCGTTCTGAGTCGGGCGCCCAGGCGTCGGGGAGTCCCGCGGCGATAGGACGGTTCACACCTGTAGGAGGTCGCACCAGCCGCCTCTATACTAGGGCCGTGACCGACGGAGGCCCCAAACGTTGAATCCCGAAATCCATCCCGACTACATGGAGTGCCGCGTGACCTGCTCGTGCGGCAACATGTTCGAAACGCGCGCCACGACATCCTCGATCCACGTGGATGTGTGCTCCAGTTGCCACCCGTTCTACACGGGTCAGCAGCGGCTGGTGGACTCGACCGGCCAGGTGGAGCGGTTCGAGCGGCGCCGGCGCAGGTCCCGCGGCTAACCAGCCGCACCGGCGGCCAGACGCCGCTGCGGTCAAAGGCTAAGCGGCACGACTCACATGTCCGCGTCCTCTAACGGCAGCAACGAACTTCGCATCAACTATGGCGGCCAGGCCGTACTCGAGGGCGTGATGATGCGCGGCCGCCGCGCCGCGGCGACGGCGGTGCGGCACCCGGCCGGGCACATCGTGCTCAAGACGGAGGAACTGGATCCCAACCGGCTTTCGCAGCGGCTGCGCCGCGTGCCGTTCGTGCGCGGAGTCGTCGCGCTCTGGGAAATGCTGGCCGTTGGGCTGCGCGCCCTGAACTTCTCAGCCAACGTGCAGCTAGCCGAGGAAGAAGACCAGGACGAAGGCCCCGGCGGCGCGGCCGGCGGCATGATGACGGGCAGCCTGGTGATTGGGCTGGTCGTCGGCATCGCACTGTTCTTTGTGCTGCCGCTCGTGTTGACGTCATTTACCGATGGGCTGGTTGAATCCGACTTCGTCAGCAACGTGATCGAAGGCGCCGTGCGGATGGCGGTCTTCGTGACCTATATCGCGCTCATCGGCCTGATGCCCGACATCCGGCGCGTGTGGATGTATCACGGCGCCGAGCACAAGACGATCAATACGCTGGAGGCCGGCGAGCAACTGACCGTGCCCAACGTGCGTCGCTTTGGGCTGGCCCACCCGCGCTGTGGCACGTCGTTCATCGTGACGCTGGTGGCGATCTCGATCATCGTGTTTGCGCTGCTGGGGCGCCCGCCGATGGCGATTCGCGTGGTGTCTCGCATCGTCTTGCTGCCGCTGATCGCCGGGGTGGGCTACGAGTACATCATGCTAACGGCCCGCTACCAGGGGCATGCGCTGGCTCGCTGGGCCTCGAAGCCCGGCATGTGGTTCCAGAAGATGACCACGCGCGAGCCGGACGACGAGCAGCTCGAAGTGGCAGTCGCCGCGATGGATCACGTGCTGGCGCGCGAGGACGCCCTGGCGGAATTGCGGCCGGCCGCCGTGAACGCGGTCGTCGTCGATGATTGACCGGCTGGCGGAGGCCCGACGGCGCTACGACGAGCTGACGGCGGAGCTGGCCGGTGCGGGCGGCGCCCTGGACTCGCGGCGCCTGGCGAGCGTTGGCCGCGAAATGTCGCAGCTAGAGACCACGGCCCGTCTGCATGACGAGTTGTCGGACGCCCGGGAACGCCTGACCGAAGCGCGCGACTTGCTGGAGTCGTCCGATCCCGAGCTGGTGGAACTGGCGCGCGAGGAACTGGACGAGGTGCAGGCCGAGATCGCTGAGATCCAGGCCCGCGCCATCGATGTGCTGGTCAGCGACGATCCCGACGACGCACGAAACGCCATTGTGGAAGTCCGTGCCGGGACAGGCGGAGAAGAAGCGGCCCTGTTCGCCGGCGATCTGCTCCGGATGTACACCCGCTATGCCGAGCGCCTGCGTCTGAAGGCGGAGCCCATGACCGTCAACGGCACGGACCGCGGCGGGGTCAAGGAAGGCATCCTGCGCATCGTTGGCGCCCGGGCGTTCGGTGCCTTCCGGTTCGAGAGCGGCGTGCACCGCGTGCAACGCGTGCCGGTCACCGAGGCCGGCGGGCGCATTCACACGTCGGCGGCCAGCGTGGCCGTGCTGCCGGAAGCCGAAGAGATCGATATTGAGATTCCCGAGTCCGACGTGCGGGTGGATGTCTTCCGCTCGAGCGGCCACGGTGGCCAGAGCGTCAACACCACGGACTCGGCGGTACGGGTTACGCACCTGCCCACCAACACCGTGGTCAGCATCCAGGATGAGAAATCGCAATTGCAGAATCGCGTGAAGGCCATGCAGGTTTTGCGGGCCCGCTTGCTGGAACAGGAACGCGAGCGCCAGGCGGCGGAGCGCGGGCAGGCGCGACGCGACCAGATCGGCAGCGGCGATCGCAGCGAGAAGATTCGCACGTACAACTTCCCGCAGGACCGGATTACCGATCATCGCGTGGGTCTGACGGTCCACAATTTGCCCGCGATCCTTGACGGAAACCTGGACCGGGTGGTCGATTCGCTGCGGCAGGCCGAGCGGGACCGCGAACTGGCGGGCTTTGCCGACGTCGGCGCCGCCTGACACGCTCGCCGAGCTGCGCCGAGCGGTCATCGCGCGCCTGCGGGCCGCTGGCGTCGATACGCCGGTCCTGGACGCAAACATGCTGATCGGGCACGTACTGGGGATTGCGCCCGAGCGGATGGCGATGGGGCTCGAAGCCGAGTTGGGCGACGACGACGTAGGACGAATTGAGGCCGCAACGAGGCGACGCGAGCGGCGCGAGCCGATGGCCTACATCACCGGTTTCAAGGCCTTCCGCCATCTCGACATCGCGGTGACGCGGGACGTGCTGGTCCCCCGGCCCGAGAGCGAGTTGCTGGTTGACGTTGGACTGGAGCTGTGGGACGCGAACCCTGGCTCGACCGCGGTGGACATCGGGACTGGCAGCGGCGTGATTGCCCTGGCGCTCGCCAGCGAACGCCCGGGCCGTCGCGTGATCGCGACAGACTGTTCCCACGCGGCCCTGCAGGTGGCTGCGGCCAATGCACGGCGACTGCAGTTGGCGGATCGGGTGAAAATTCGCTTCGCGGCTGGAGCGACCGGGGTGGACCTGGGTGAATCGGTGGTAGTGGCCAACCTGCCGTATATCCCATCGGCGGCGCTGGATGCGCTCGAGCCGGAAGTCTCGCGCTGGGAGCCGAGACTCGCTCTCGACGGCGGACCCGACGGCCTGGCCGTAATCCGCGAAGTCGTGGGACAGGTTGGTCGGGGACGGGCACGGGCCGCCGCGTTCGAGATTGGAGCCGGGCAGGCCAAGTCGGTTGCGGCGCTGCTGCGCCAGGCAGGGTTTGCGCAGACGGCCGTGCATCGCGACCTCGCCGGGCATCCACGCGTCGTAACGGGCTCCCGCGTAAGCTGAGCCTAGGCGGCGGCTTGCGGCCGTCCGCTCGGGAGGATGCCGCGACGCGTGTCACCTGCGACTGATTCGCCGCGCAGCGGCCTGCTGTTTCTCGTGACCGCTCCCTCGGGCGCCGGCAAGGACTCGGTGATCGGCGTGCTGAGAGACCGCGGGGCTGACGTGGCCATTGCGACCACCGCCCTGACGCGCGAGCCTCGCGAGGGCGAGCGGGACGGCATCGACCACTTCTTTATCAGCGACGCGGAGTTCGAGCGACGGCTGAGAGACGGCTGGTTTCTGGAGACGGCCAGTGTCTACGGGAGGCGCTACGGCACGCCCATCCACCAGGTGCGCAAGCCGCTGCTGGAGGGGCGGGACGTGATGCTGCGCCTGGATGTCCAGGGCGCCCGCGAACTCAAGCGGCGCTACCCCGGGGCGATCGCGATATTCGTTGAGCCGCCCTCGCCGGAAGAGGCGGAGCGACGCATGCGGTCCCGCGCCACCGAGTCGCCACAGGAAATCGAACGCCGGATTGACGCCATGCGCGCCTACGAATTGTCGTTCGCCGCGGAGGCCGACTTTCGAGTCGTGAACGCGACTGGCGACCTCGCGCGGGCGGCCGACCGCGTATGGGACATCGTCACCTCGGTCCGCCGGACCCCCGAGCGAATGGCGGTGGCGGCTGAGCTGACCCCGGTTCGACCCCTGGACTAACGGCCGTGAACGCGACGGCGCCCGCGTATGCCGAGGTCATCGTGGCGGCCGGTGACGTGCGCGGCGACCAGACGTTTCACTACAGCGTGCCGGATGACTTGCGGGGTGCCGTGCGGCCCGGCCAGCTGGTGATGGCGCCGTTCGGGGCGCGGCAACTGCCCGGGGTGGTGACGGCGCTGGCCGACGTTTCGCCGGTGGACGCGACGCGAGATCTCCTGCAGCTGGTCTGGGAGCCACCCTTGATCGGACCTCGGCAGCTTGCGCTGGCACGCTGGGTGGCCGCTCGCTATGGAGCCCCCTTGCGGTCGGCCCTGGACCTGGTCGCGCCGCCACGCCTGGCGCATCACTTGCACGCCGTGTATGCGGCGGCAGGAGCGAGTGAGCCGCGTCAGGGGATCTCGGGCGGCGACCGGCGCGTGCTCGAACTCCTTCGCGAACGCGGCGGGCTAACCGAGGCCGCGCTGCGGATCGAGCTTGGCAAAACTGCCGCAACGCGTGGTGTGGCGCGGCTGGTTCGCCACGGCCTGGTGACGCGGCATGTCAGTCTTCGCTTCCCCGAGCCGCCCGCGGAACGTCTCGTCGAGGCGCTGCCGCCGCCGGATGGCCAGTCGCCGGCCGAGTTGTTGCAGCGCGCGCCCAAGCAACGTGCCCTCTGGGAGCACCTGCGAAGTCTTGAGGGGCCGATGCCCGTGGCCCAGGTGCTCAGGCAGGTTTCGGCGTCACGGCCATCGCTGCAGGGGCTGGTGGATCGGGGCCTGGCGCGCATCGGGAGCCGCTGGTCGGCCTCGTACATCGTCGCCGGATTGCGGGATGGGGTTGCCTGCGCCCAGGCAACCGATGCCCGGGCCTGGCCTGAACTGGCGGAGGCCCTGGCACGCCGGCCGCCGGATCCGGTGGTCGTGCAGGGCTGCGAGTCCGATCGCTGGCCAATGTACGCCATGGCTATCGAGCGGGTAGCGACCGAGGGGCGCCAGGCTCTGGTGATCGCTCCCGAAGCCGCGACCGCGGCCGAATTGGCCGAATGGCTGGCCGCGCGGGTTAGCGTGACGCTGGCCGACGCCACCCGGGCTCGCACGCCGGCGCAGCGCGTGGCGTTGTGGCGCGCGCTGCGGGCCGGCGAAATCGATTTGTTGGTGGGAACGCGTGACGCGACCTTCGCGCCGCTGACGCGCCTGGGTCTCGTGATCGTGGAACGCGAGGAAGATGCGGGTCACAAGAGCCGCGTTGCGCCCAGGTTCCACGTGCCGGTCTGCGCCGCCAGGCTGGCGGAACTCTCTGATTGCCCCCTTCTGCTGGGCACGGAGACCCCGCGCGTCGCCACCTTTTATGCAGCCGAGACCGGCCGCGCGCAGCTGGTGATAGCCGGATCCCCGTTGCTCGTGCGCCAGCCGGAGGATGAAACGGGCGGCGGCCTCTTCGTGCGGCGGTCGTCGCGCGATGCGGAAATCGTGGACACGCGGCGGGCGCCAACCGTGGGCCGCTACGGAGCGATCTCGCGAGCGCTCTACGAGGCGTTGCGCGAGACCATGTCTGATCAGGGCCGTGCCGTGTTGTACGTCAACCGGCGCGGCCTGGCCGCCCTGACCATCTGCCGCACCTGTGCCCACGTCTTCGAGTGTCCGCGCTGCAGCACCGGGCTGGTCCAGCATCGCCAGACACGGCAGAACGTCTGCCACATCTGCAACTGGCGGGGACCGGTGCCCCGCTGGTGCCCGGTCTGCGAGGGCGACCGCCTGCGCCTCTGGGGCTACGGCAGTGAGGCCGTTGCCGAGGCCGTCGCGCATCTGCTGCCGCGATCGAAAGTGGCCCGCATTGACAGCGACCGGCCGGCACACGAAATGGACGCCGACGTGACGGCCTTCGAGCGAAGTGAGGTTCAGGTCCTGGTTGGCACGCAGCGCTTGCTGGGATTCGGCAATCGGCTGCAGTCCGACCTGCTGGGCATCGTACAGGCCGACATCGGGCTACAGTTTCCCGACTTTCTGGCCCCTGAGCGCGTGTTTCTGACGCTTTCGCGTCTGCGGCTGGTGGCCACCGGCAGCCAGGCGAAGGCGCGTACAGTAGTGCAAACGATCATGCCCAATCATCACGTCGTGCAGGCATTGCAAACGGCTAGCTACCTGCGTTTCTTCGAACCCGAGATGGAGCAGCGCCGCAGCGAAGGCCTGCCGCCCTTTCGCCCCCTGATCAAGGCATCGTTCGGCCATGCCGACGAGTCACGAGCCGAAGCCGAGGCGCGGCGCGCGCGGCTGGAGCTCAACACCGTGCTGACCGCCGGTCCGCCGCTGGACCTGGACGTGCTTGGGCCGGCCCCCGCCTTCATTTACCGGCAGCGCGGCCAGTATCAGTGGCAGTTGCTGTTACAGGGCCAGGACGCCGAAAAAGCGCTCCCGTTGTTTCACGGCGGCTGGACGCTCGACGCCGATCCTCTCGATTTGACGTAACCCGAATGGCCGTTCTCACCGTGCTACCGGTCGACCACCCCATGCTGCGGCGCAAGGCCAGCCGCGTTCGCGGCGTATCGGCTGGACTGCGCACGTTTGTGGACGACATGTTCGAGACCATGCAGGCGCATCGAGGCGCCGGACTGGCGGCGCCGCAACTCGGCCGTCCCTGGCGGGTGATCGTGGCCGATACGGGATCCGAACGCTTTGCCCTGGTAAACCCGGAAGTTGTTCGCGCCAGCGGCGCCGCCGTGGCCGAGGAAGGCTGCCTGAGCCTGCCCAACTGGTATGGCCCCGTGGAGCGGGCCACCGACGTCACTGTGAAGGGCCTCGGCCTGGACGGAACGTCGGTGCGCCGCCGCTTGCGCGACCTGGCCGCCCGCGTAGTGCTGCACGAAATCGACCATCTGGACGGCGTGATCTTTACCGACCGTCTGGTGGATTCCGAGAAGCTGCGCTTCGTGGACCCACGCTCGCAGGAAGCGCAGGAACTACGCGCGTCGTAGGGCCCATGCGCATCGTCTTCTTCGGCACCCCCGACTTTGCAGTCCCCTCGCTGCGCCGGTTGACGGAACGGTTTGACGTGGCGCTGGTTGTTACGCGCCCTGACCGACCGGTGGGGCGAGGTGGCCGGCTGACGCCGCCGCCGGTCGCGACCGTGGCTCGCGACCTTGACCTGGATTTGTTCCAGCCTGCCAATCCCAACAAGCTGGAGGCCGTTGAAGCCATTGCGTCCTATGAGCCCCAGGCGGTGGTATGCGTGGCCTACGGCCGGCTGCTGGGCACGCGGCTTCGCCGGCTGGCGACGCCCGGGATCGTCAATGCCCACCCGTCGTTGCTGCCCGCCTACCGCGGAGCGTCACCGATCCAGGGCGCCTTGCTGGATGGCGCTGGCGAAACCGGCGTCACGCTGATTCGGCTCGTCCGCGCTCTTGACGCCGGACCGATCGTCGCGGTTGAGCGAAGCCAGATCGATCCCGACGAAACGGCGGCCCATCTGCACGGGCGTCTGGCCGACCTTACGGCCGAGTTGCTAATCCGCGTCCTGCCCGCCTGGGCCGCCGGCGAACTGACCGAAGAGCCGCAAGACGAAGCGAAGGTCACGCTCACGCGGCCCTTAGAACGCGCGGACGCCGACCTGGATTTGCGCCGATCCGCCGCTGAGCTCTACAACCGCTGGCGGGCATTTCAGCCCTGGCCCGGCGTGCGGGTACGCGCGGGCGACACGATCTGCGGGCTGACGGACGTGCGACTCGGCATGGAACAACTGGATCCCGGCCAGGTGCGCCTTTCCGGCGAAGCGTTTCTGCTCGGCTGCGGCGACGGCTCGCTGGCGATTCGTGCGCTCCAGCCGGCCGGTCGCAAGCGCATGACGGCGGCCGCATTTGCCCGCGGCTATCAAGGCGTGCTGCATGTGCCCTGGGGCCATCCCTATCCCGAAGCGAGGCCGCCGCTCATCGAGTAACTGGAAGCTCCACTACGGTGCCGAATCGGCCCGGTGCTACGCTTGATTCCAAGACGCGTCGCGTACCGCAGCGACTGCGCGAATAGGCTCGCTAATCGTGTTCTTCCCCTTCTTCGACCCGCTGTACCTGCTCCTGATCGGCCCGGCCTTCATCCTTGCCATGTGGGCTCAGAACCGCGTCAAAGGCACGTACCGCAAATACTCCCAGGTCATGTCCAGTTCGGGCATCCCGGCCCACTTGGCCGCCAGGCGCCTGCTGGACGCCGTGGGGCTATACGACGTCGAGGTCAAGCGCGTGCCGGGCGAGTTGACGGATCACTACGACCCGACAAAAAAGGTCTTGCGCCTGTCCGACGGCGTCTTCGACAGCAACTCGCTGGCGGCGGTGGCGATTGCGGCGCACGAAGCCGGCCATGCCATGCAGGACAAGATTCGCTACCCCTTCCTGGTGTTGCGTACGGCCATGGTGCCCATCACCACGTTCGGTTCGCGCTTCGGCTACTTCATGCTGATCGGCGGGTTTTTGCTGGCGCTCTTTTCGGGTGGAAGCCCGTTGGGCCTTGCAGTGGCCTGGATCGGTCTGGCGCTCTTCGCCACGGCGTTCGTATTCGCCCTGATCACGCTTCCGGTCGAGTTTGACGCCAGCCGGCGTGCAATCCAGATGATGGAGAGCGTGTACGTCATCAGCGGCGCCGAGCGCGTCCACGCAAAGAAGGTGCTGGACGCCGCGGCGCTGACCTACATCGCCGCCATGTTCATCGCCCTGATGCAGGTGCTCTATTTCGCGCTGCGCCTGCTCGCCCTTTCCGGCAGCCGCGACTAGCTCACCGGCGCTCGCATGAGCGGTTCTCCGGACGCCGCGCCGGGCCGTCCGCCGATTACCGGAGTCTCCGTGCCCGCGCTGCGTCAGATGCTGGCTGGCGAACCGCGGTACCGCATCGATCAGCTGCGGCGCGCGGTCTACCGGGAATCGGCCACCGAATTCGAGCAGATTCTGACCTTACCGACGTCATTGCGCTCGGCGCTCGCGCATCAATTCCGCTTCGAGTCGCTGGATTCGGTCCGCTCGGAAACGTCGTCCGATGGAACGCGCAAGACCCTGTTTCGCACCGCCGACGGCGCGCCGGTTGAAACGGTGCAGATGCCGACCGAGCGGGCTGGCGCCACGACCATCTGCCTCAGTTCGCAGGCCGGCTGCGGCATGGGCTGCACGTTCTGCGCCACCGGCGCCATGGGGTTGACCCGCAATCTCACCGGCAGCGAGATCGTGGACCAATTCCTGCACTACCGGCGGCGCTCCGCGGCGAATCGGACTCCCGACCGGGCGGTGTTCATGGGCATGGGCGAACCGCTGGCCAACCTGCGGGAGGTCAAGTCGGCCGTACGTCTGCTCGTCGATCCGCAGGCCGTCGGGCTCAGCCCGCGCCGCGTAACCGTGTCCACCGTGGGTCTGCCACGAGGCATCCACGCCATGGCTGGCTGGGGGCTTCCAGTAAGCCTGGCGATTTCGCTCCACGCTCCTGACGACCAGGTTCGAGCCGAGCTTGTGCCCGTCGCCCGCCGCTTTCCGCTCGACACGCTCATGGATGCCAGTCGCCGCTACCAGCAGCAGGCGCGCCGGCGCGTGACCTACGAATACACGCTGCTTGATGGCGTGAACGACTCGCTGGCCCAGGCAGCCGACCTAACCCGGCTGCTACGCGGCCAGCGCTGTCACCTGAACCTGATCCCATTCAACGGCTATCCGGGAGCGCGCTACCGCCCCACGCCGCGCGACGGAATCCGAGCATTTCGCGACGCCCTGCGCGCGCGTGGTCTGCGGGCCACGATTCGGCGCACTCGTGGTCGTGACATCTCCGGCGCCTGTGGGCAATTGCACGCGGGGGCGCTGACGGGCGGATAGCGGCGTGCGCGTCCGACTGGCGCGCCGTATCTTCGGGGCAATCGAGTCCCCAGGGGCGAGGCGCGCAATGCAATTCGGCACGACGCAGTCAGCGCCCCGACTGCCGCCTGGCTGTGGTGAAATGACGCCGTGAGCCAGGTGTTGATCGCTCCCTCTATTCTCTCGGCCAACTTCGCCTCGCTTGGGAGCCAGGTCCGTGAGGCCGAAGCCGGTGGGGCCGACTGGATCCACGTGGACGTCATGGACGGCCACTTCGTCCCGCAGATCAGCTTCGGGGAGCCCATCGTCCGCGCCCTGCGCCCGGTCACGAAACTGCCGCTCGATGTTCACCTAATGATCGAGCCGGTAGAACCGCACCTGGAGGCGTTCGCGGCGGCGGGCGCCGACTCGATCACAATTCACGTGGAGGCCACGCCGGATCCGGCCCGCACGCTTCAGGCCATCAGCGACCTGGGCGTTCGCCCTGGGCTCACCTTGCGGCCCGGCACCCCCGTCTGGGCGATATGGCCCTACCTGGAACTGGCGGAAGTCGTGCTGGTAATGACCGTGGAGCCCGGACGCGGCGGCCAAGCCTTCATGCCCGACATGCTGCCGCGAATCGCACAGGTGGCCGAGCGGCTGGCTGCGCTCGACGGCGAACGCTGGCTTCAGGTCGACGGCGGGTTAAACCCTGCAACCACTGGCGCGGCCGTGCGGGCCGGGGCGCAGGTCATCGTGGCCGGATCGGCCGTATTTGGCCATGCGGGAGGCGTCGCGGCCGCGATTGACGGCCTGCGCGGGGCGGCCGCCGGCTAGCCCAGGCGGTCGACTGTGCGAATACAGCGCGTACATATCTTCACGCGCTGGTAGCGGCCATCGATCATCAGCCGCTTACGCTGGACGTTCACGGACCACATCTTCTGTTTACGAGGAGCTTTCCGCTCCCAGCGACCGGACGCCGAGTGGCGAATGTGCCGGCCGAACTGGGGACCCGCGTCGCAAACTTCACAACGTGCCAATGGCGTACCTACTCCGTTGACGCAATCCCGACCGCGTCTCTAAGATCAAGCTTCACCATGCTAGCACCGCGAGAGCGTGGCCCCGTATGACGCTGGCAGACTCCCGGACCGAGGCTTCCGACGTGCGCGACGGTCGTCGCTTCATGCACGCAATTGAGTACAGCCTGCGCTGGCTCGAAATCAACGCCGAGGCGATCGACCGCCTCAATGTCTATCCCGTGCCCGACGGCGACACCGGGACCAACATGGTCCTTACGCTGCGCGCCGCCATCCGCGAGGCGACGGATAACCCCTCCACCAACGTGGACGCGGTGGCTGCGCACTTGGCGCGGGGCGCCTTGCTCGGTGCGCGAGGAAACTCCGGTGTCATCTTGTCCCAGATCATTCGCGGCCTTGCCGAGGGACTCGACGGCCACCGCGAGTTCGGCATCGCCGAGTTCAGCACCGCCCTCGAACGTGCCTACCAGGTTGGCTACAAGGCCGTCACCAATCCCGTCGAGGGCACCATCCTCACCGTGGCCCGCGACGCCGGCGAAGCCGCCCAGGCCGCGCAGACCCAGGTCGAGTCGGTGGAGGAACTCATCGCGCAGGTCGTGGATGCCACCCGCGAGTCCGTGGCCAACACGCCCAACCTGCTGGACGTCCTGGCTGAAGCTGGTGTGGTGGACGCCGGCGGCCAGGGCCTGCACGTCATCTACGAGGGCCTATTGCGGTCGATGCGCGGCGAGCCGCTGCCGGAGTTGGCTGATCTGGATCGGGCAACCGATGTCTTTGCCGCGTTCGCCGAGACCCACCAAGCCGACGAGCACGGATTCTGTACCGAATTTGTGGTGCACGGCACCGACCTGGACGCCGATGCGATGCGAAACGAGTTCGCCAAGATCGGCGAGTCGCTTCTGGTGGTGGGCGACAACAGCCTTGTGCGTGTGCATATTCACATCGAGAGGCCCGGCGACGTCTTTAACGCGGCCATGTCCTACGGCGAGATCGACCAGCTCAAGGCCGACAACATGGACCTGCAGCAGGCACGAAACTTCGAGGGAGCGCTGGCCGAGGCGACCGAGCCGCCACCGCCAGCCAACGGCGTGATCGCGGTGGCCAGCGGCGAGGGCCTGGAAGAGGTCTTCCGCAGCCTGGGCGTGGACGTCGTGCGCGGCGGCCAGAGCATGAATCCCAGCGCGGGCGAACTGCTGGAAGCCATCGACCGCACGCCCGATGACTGGGCGGTGGTGCTCCCCAACAATTCCAACATCTATCTCACGGCCCGCCAGGCCGCCGAGCAGTCCGACAAGAACGTGCACGTCATCGCCACGCGCACGCTGCCCCAGGGCTTCTCCGCCGCCCTGGCGTTCAATCCCGCCGACGCCTCCGAAAGCAACGCCGAGGCCATGAGCGAGGCTGCCGGTGACGTCACCACGTTGGAAGTCACCAAGGCGGTGCGCGACGCCGTGCTGGACGGCAACCCCGTCGCCGAAGGCGAATTCATGGGCCTGCTGGACGACAAGTTCGTCGCACGAGGCGAGATGCCGCACCCGGTCATCATGCAAATGCTGGAACAGGTTGCCGAAGACGAACCGGAAGCCCTCACGATCTACGTGGGCCAGGCCACGCCGGATTCGGCAGCCCGCGAACTCGCCGCGGAGAT
This sequence comes from Chloroflexota bacterium, assembly GCA_028875175.1. Lineage (GTDB taxonomy): Bacteria > Chloroflexota > UBA11872 > UBA11872 > UBA11872 > UBA11872. Next base: position 20,519 of record JAPPFO010000215.1, read on the forward strand.
CAGCGAGCGATACCCGGACATGGATGTACAGACGGTGGCGGGCGGCCAGGACCACTACGACTACATCATCGCGGTTGAGTAGCGGCCAGCGGCGCTGATGTCGGCCGACCCGGAGGCGGCGCTGGCGCGGGAAGCGCGGCGGCTGCTGGAGGCCGAGGCGTCGGCTGGATTCGACGACTCCTCGACTCCCGGCGGGATCTCGCGCTGGATTGCCAGCCGGGGCCGGAACACGAAGGCGTTGACGCGCCTGTCGCAGTACTCACGGCTGCGGCCGCGCACCCGCGCGGACCTGGCGCGTGCCGTCCTCGCCGATCTGGGAACGGCCGCTCCGGCTCCCTCCCGCGGACGCGATGCTGATGCCTCCGTGACCGCACTGCCGGGGGTGGGCGCCGCCGCTGAGAAGCGGCTGGCTGCGCTTGGTATTCAGACGGTCAGCGATCTGCTCCATCACCGGCCGCGCCGCTACATCGATC
>JAPPFO010000240.1:0-2393 GCA_028875175.1 Chloroflexota bacterium
CCCTTGCTAGTTCTGAGCGCTGAGGTTATCTGATCATGTTCGAGTTCATGATGCAATTCGTTATTGGAATCAAGATAGTAAGTAGTGTAAGGCACGATCTAATGTCAGGTGATTCGGTGGAGTGCCGTGATCGTCGGTCGGATCCAATGATCGGTCAAGAGCGTATCCGCCAAGCTGTAGAACCAGGATTGCATTGATCTATGACACTAGCATATTCGAGATCGGTGGCGGCGCGCATGCCGCATATGAGGGCCGCATCCTGTGTGCGGCCCTGGAGAGTATGAGCGCCATGTAGCACCGCCTGCACAGCTACTCGTCGTGGGCGGTTAGGAAGATGGCTTCGAGCGCCGCGTTCCTGATGCGGGTTCTCGTGTCCTCGGGTAGTTCGCTGGATGCCTCAACGGCTACTTCGGCGGCATACGCAACAGCGTCCCGCTCGGTCATTCCTAGTTGGGGCGCGGCGGCGCGTGTGGCTTCAATGGCGTCTGTGGCGACGGAATCCATGGACATGCCGGCGTCGCTACCACTCTGGATGGCGCCCTGGATCGCACCGCGCAGGACTGCACGCGGATCATCGACCGCCTCGGCAGTGGCGTCGAGGAGTCCGGAAACTGACTCGTGGACTACACGCCCAGCGCCGAGCCCGGTTTCCGCGGCGGCTTGCACGGCGCCCTGGACGGCGCCGAATGCCAGCGCGGCGCCTTGCTGACGCACGTTGTCGCTTTCTTCAACCGCACGAGCGATCGTCCGGTTAACCCGCGACTGCAATTGCCTCGCCGTTGCGCCGCTGCGTGCGGCGGTTGTAGCGACCGATTGGATCGAAGCGGCCAGCTGATATGCCGTGACGCCGGCGGCGACATCCAGTCCCGCGACGGCCGGCACGAAGCGCCGCCGCCCGAGCGGCAGGCTGCCGACCAGGTTCATCCCCGGGACGGAGTTCAAGACGCGCAGGTTTTCGCGAGTTTGCGCGGCCAGCTCGCTCATCACGGCCTCGCGGTTCGATTCGCCTTCTTCCCTAACGCGTCCGAGGACACTGAGGGTGGCGAGCCCGAAGAGGAATGCCAGGGCAAACAGGAAGTCGTAACCAGTCAGAAAGACCGCCGGAAATTCGACGGTTCGCGCGGGGTCGACCCACTCGATGGAGATTTCGAAGCGGCGCACGCTGAAGAAATCGACAAATGCGCCGCCGAGGATCGGGCCGATACCGGCGCCGAGGCTGGCGGCGAGCGATGCGCCCGTGAGGTACGAGGTGGACTGGGCCTGCGGCGCCATCTTCATGCGGATCGTGGTTGAGGCGAGGTTGATGCCCGCGCTGGCGATGCCGATCAGGAAGTGGAGCACGATCAGCAACGGAACGGTGAGCGCGTGCGCTTCGGGCGTGGTAGTGAACGTCCAACCGAGGATTACGAGGAGATAGAGCGACGAGCTGATCGAGAGAACGACCTTGCTGCCAAATCGATCGACGTAGCCGCCCCAGACGTTGACGAACAGCACGCTGGTCGCCTGGCTGAGCACGGCAAGTCCAACGACGGCAGACAGCGGCATCTCGAGCTTGGTGAGCATGTACACGGAGAAAAACGGAACGGCCAACTGCGAAGCAAGACTCCAGACCATCAGGAAGCTCATGAGCTGCCGGTAGTTGGCGTCCCGCAGCGGCGCCGCCAGCATCTGCGCAATCGTTGGCCGCTGGCCTTCCGGCGCGACCATGCGCGGCTCGGGCATCCGGGCCATGAAGCCAACCGCGCCAAAGCCGAGCAGGATGCTCCCGAACAACATGGCGTAGGAGTAGCCGTAGATCTTCTCGGGCTCGGGCACGCGGCCGGCCCACCAGTCGATGTAAAAGGCCCCAACGAGTCCGGCCACGGCGGCGGCGATCGTGGCGATGCGCATGCGCTGGGAGAAGAAACTGCCCATGACGTCCTGCGGGACGATGTCGCGGATCCAGCCGATCCAGCTTGGGTTGAGAAAAGCCTGGGCTATGCCGCGCAGCGCAACGAAAACGAGCAGCAGCGTCACGGCGCCGGCATGCGGAACCTCAAGGATGAAGGGGATGAGCGCAACCGGAATCCACGCGGCATAGGCGATGAAATAGCTCATCACCGCGAACGGCTTGCGCATGCGCAGTCGTTCGATGAGCACGACGGCGATCAGCTGGACGGGCTGCAGAATCGGGGGCAACGCCGTGAGGATGCCGATGTGGACGTTCGAGGCGCCCAGCAGCAAGGCAAAGGCGGCCAGGAAACCTCCGGATATCAGGCCGTCCGCGCCAGAGGCGGCGATGGCCTGGTAGTTCATGGCGCGCAGGCCGGCCTGCCGCTGTTCGTCTGTCAGCGCGTCTCGCGGTGCGAATACCCCAGCCACCGCCCCAGCGACGCGACCCGGGAACTCATAGA
>JAPPFO010000240.1:2403-20534 GCA_028875175.1 Chloroflexota bacterium
CGCAAGTGCCTAGATTCAACATATCACCGACGTGCCGCCGGCCGATTCCAGTCCGAGATAGCCGAACCCCCGTCGATGGATTGAGGCGATGGAGAGCCGGGCGGTGGTCGCGCGGCGCTCAGGACTTTCGAGTGACGTGCACCTGGCTGTGGGGGGGGCCGTTCCAGCGGGGGGAGTGGCGGAGGTGGTCGAGGATTTCGGCGAGTTCGTCAATGGAGGATTCGATGAGGCGTTCGCCGGCTTCGCGGGTGCCCTTGCGGGCGTCGCCCAGGGCGCCGGACGGGGTGTGGGCGTTCATGGCGTTGGGCCATTCCAACTCCAACGCTTCCAGCGGCTTCAGCATGGCCATGAAGGCTTCGTCCAGGGCGCCGGGTGCTAGCGCGTCCTCGCGGATGAGGTCGGGGGCCAGGTAGTAGTCGTGGGAGCTTTCCATCTCGCAGGCGTGACCGCCGGGGATCTCGCCGGCGATGTCCTTGAGAACCGAATCATCGCCCAGGGTGTAGTGGCCCACGCAGCCCAGGAAGTCGATGTCCAGCCGGAAGCCGATGTCCTGCACGGCGGCCGACATCAGCCACTGGTTGCCGCCGTGGCCGTTGACGATCAGGAAGCGGCGGAAGCCGTGGTGGCGCATGGAGACGATGATGTCCTCGAGCAGGTCGAGGAAGGTTTCGGGTCGCAGGGTCATGGTGCCGGGGAAGTTCATGTGGTGGTCGGAGATGCCCCAGGGGATGGCGGGCAGGGCCAGCAGGCGCGGGGCCAGGCGTTCGGCGGCGCGCTCGCAGTAGGCGTGGGCGATCAGGTGGTCCTGGCCCAGGCCCAGGTGCGGGCCGTGCTGCTCGGTGGAGCCGATGGGGATGAGCACGAGATCCACGGTCTCGGCGGCCTCGGCCACTTCGGGCCAGGACATCTTGTGCAGGGCGTAGGTGGGCAGATTGCTCATGGGGTGTGCAGCGCGTAGCGCCAGCCGGGCATGCGGCCGCGGGCCAGAAGGTCGTCGGGCGAGTCGAGCAGGGTGGCGATGAGCTTGTCGGCGCGCTCCTCGATGACGCGGATCATGCGCCAGCCGTCCTCGGCAGTGGCCAGAGTGGCGTCGCCCACGGCGCCGTTGGCGGAGAAGTCGGAGAAGTCGTGGTTGCGGCGAATGGAGCGTCGCCAGAAGCGCTGGCGCAGGCGGCTGCCGCGCGGGCTGAGGTCGCCGGGGGCGAGGTCGTCGTACTTGACGCGGTCGGGGCGGAGCGCCATCAGCTCGGCGGTTTCCAGTTCGCAGGCGTGGCCGGAGGTGGGGGACTTGACGATCTCGTCCTCCAACTCCTCGTCCTCCAGGTTGTAGAGCGAGATGGCGGCCAGGAAGTCCAGCGGCAGGCGGGTGGGCAGGGTCTGCATGGCCAGGGTCATGACCGAGGCATTGCCGCTGTGCCAGTTGGTCAGCAGGAAGCGCGTGAACCCGTGGTGCAGCAGCGAGGCCAACTGGTCTTCCAGCACGTGCAGAAAGGTCTGGGGACGCAGGGTGATCGAGCCGGGGAAGCCCATGTGATAGGTGGACATGCCGTAGGGCATGGTTGGGGCCACCAGCAGACGGGGGTGAAAGCGTTCGGCCAGGCGCAGGGTGAGGTCCTCGCAGATCACCAGGTCGGTGTCGAGCGAGGTGTTGGGTCCATGCTGCTCGATGGAACCGACGGGGATCATGACCAGTTCCACGCCGTCGCGGGCGCGGGCGACCTCGGGCGAGGTCATGTGGGTGAGGCGGAGCGGGGACGGCAGGTCGGCCAAAGGGTGCGTGTCCGGGGCTGGTTCGGCGATATCATAAGCGGCGACGGCTGGGCGAGCAGATTTCATGGTTCTGGTCGTCGATGTCGGCAATACCGACACCAAATTCGGCGTGTTTGACGGCGAGGAGTTGGGCGCGCGTTGGGCGGTGCACAGCGATCTCAATCGCAGCGCCGCGGAGCACGAGGCGTTGTTGCGCGCCATGCTGGCGCATCACCAGGTGACGGGGATCGAGGGCGCCGTTATCGGTTCGGTGGTGCCCGCCCTGACCGAGCGCATGGCCGCGGGGGTGCGGTCCGCGGCGGGGTGCGAGCCGCTGATCGCGCGCTCGCAGGACGTACGGGTGATCGACCTGGCGGTGGATCGGCCCGCGCAGGTGGGCATCGACCGGGTGGCCAACGCCCTGGCGGCCCGCGAGTTCTACCAGGCGCCCGCCATCGTGGTGGACCTGGGCAGCGTGACCACGTTCGACATCGTCAACGCCGCGGGCAGCCTGGCGGGGGTGATCATTACGCTGGGGATGCAGAACACGGCGCGGGCGCTGACGGCGGCGGGCGCGCAGTTGCCGTCAATCGACCTGGCGCGGCCGGCGCGGCTGGTGGGAACGGAAACCACGGGGTCCATGCAGTCCGGGGTGTACTGGGGGTATGTGCGGATGGTGCGCGGGTTGCTCGAGCAGTTGCAGTCCGAACTGGGGGGCGACTACCGGGCCATCGCGACCGGTGGGCAGGCGCCCGTGGTGGTGGAGGACGTGGGGCTATTCGAGATCGTGGACCTGGATCTGACGTTGCGCGGGCTGTGGCTGATCCAGCAGGCGGAGGCGGCGGCGTGAGCGTGCTGCAGGGCGCGCGGGTGGTGCTGTACGTCACCGGCGGCATTGCCGCGTACAAGGCCTCGGACCTGGCGAGCAAGCTGACGCAGGCGGGCACGGAAGTGGACGTGGTGCTGTCGCGGGCGGCTGAGGACTTCGTGGGACCGCTGACGTTCCAGGCGCTGACGCAGCGCACCGTCTACCGGGCCGACGACGCCATGACGGCCGACAACGAGATTGCGCACGTACGGCTGGCCGCGGACGCGGACGTGCTGGTGATTGCGCCGGCGACGGCCAACGCCATTGCACGGCTGGCGCACGGGCAGGCCGACGACCTGGGGTCGGCCATCGCGCTGTCGACGCAGGCGCCCATTGTGGTCGCGCCGGCCATGGAGCCCGGGATGTACGCCAACCCGGCCACGCAGGAGAACCTGGAAACGCTGCGGCGCCGCGGCGTGCGAGTGATCGAGCCAGACACCGGCCGAATGGCCTCGGGCGCGCAGGGGCAAGGCCGATTGCCGGAGACGCCGGTGCTGCTGGACGTGATCCGCGCGACGCTGGGGCGTGACGGACCGCTGAAGAATCGGGTGCTGGTGGTCTCGGCCGGCGGTACGCGGGAGTACATGGATCCGGTGCGCTTTATCGGGAACCCGGCGAGCGGCCGCCAGGGAGTTGAATTGGCGCGCGCGGCCATCGAGCGCGGGGCGACGACGCGGCTGGTGCTGGGATCAGGGACGGTGGAGCCGCCGGCGGGCGCGGAGACGACTCGCGTCGAGTCCGCCGAGGAGATGCTGGACGCGCTGCGCGAGGCGGTGCGCGGCTGCGACGCGTTGATCATGAATGCAGCGGTGGGGGACTACCGGCCGGCGGCAACCTCCGACGTGAAGCTGAAGCGCGGCGGCGAGCCGGCAGGCATCGACCTGATCGAAAACCCGGACCTGCTGCAGTCCCTGAAGGGCGATTTCCTGCGAATCGGATTCGCGGCGGAGACCAACGACCATCTGGAGAACGCCCGGAGCAAGCTGCTCGGCAAGGAGCTCGATGCCCTGGTCGTCAACGACGTGGCCGGGTCGGACACGGGTTTTGCCGCGGAGACCAACGCCGTCACGATCCTGCGGCCGGAGCACCCGGACCTTGAGGTCCCGCTGACCAGCAAGTCCGGCGTGGCGTCCGCCGTGCTGGACGTGGTGGTGGAAATGATCGGCGGACGCTGACAACTGCGGCGGAGACGCGGCTGACGGGCTGGCCGGCGGACCGGACGGCGGGGTCCATGGCCTTTCACGCGCTGCAGGCGGCGCTGGCGGCCATGGGAATTGAGCGGTCGCTCGACTCGCTGGTCACACGCTCGGGCGAGGCGTTTTGGGTGCCGTGGAGCGAGACTGCCGACGCCGAGACGATGCGGTACACCCGAATGATGTCCACGCTGTTTCGCGCCACCGACCTGGCCAAAGTCCGGATTGAGATCGGGGGCGAGGACGACGCCGGCAGCGCCATAGCCGCGCTGCGGCAACACACGTCCGCCGGCCGGCTGGTCATCGCGCCTGTCTTCAGCAAGGGGCGGTTTGGGGTGATTCAGTCCGTCGATGCCAACGGCGTGGCCCGCGCCGTCGGCCCCGACCAGTTGGAACCTGGATCCATCGACCTCAGTGGCGGCTGGAGCGGCGCGCTTCCCGCTTACCCACCGCGCAAGTGGATCTATGGCGCGATTCGGCGGGACCGTCCGATTAAACCGGCTGGGATTCCGGTGCCCGACCTCGCGGGAATCCTGTTCGTGCCCCTGGGAGACGACATCGAAATCAGAGGTGTTTGCTTTGGGATCGAGGCGGTGCGAGGGGCAACGGAGGCCGTCCGCGCCGGGGCGCCGTTGCGCGACCACGCGGCGCTGGAGCGGCTGCTGGTGACCTTTGAGCAGGCGGAGTTTGGGTTCGGATGCGCCGAGCGCTGGCTGGCGTCAAAGGAGGCCGCCCACCTGTGGGATGCCGCCGAGCTGGCGCGACTGGCGCGGAGCCTGCGGGCGGCGTCGGGCGAACTGGCGGAGCGGCTGTGGGACTCCGCGGGTACGGACTCGGCGCTTGCCTTGGGACGAGCCGTGAAGGGGAGAAAGTCGGCGGTGTTCGAATTGCCGGCCGACCTGGACCGCGAGCCGCCGGGACGCGTAGTGGAGCTGTTACGGGGCCGCGCCGTGATCGTGGACACGCGCAGCCGCCGCGCGGCGCTTTCCCGGCTGGCCGACGTGGTGGAGCGCGCGGCCCTGGCGTTTGCGCGGGAGGTGGATAGCGTGGGGGCGCTCTCCCGGTAGGCCGCGGCCGGCGGATGTTGGCTCGGACGACTCGAAGGCCTGACCTAGGGGCCGGGTGTGCCGACGGGCGGCGACAGCGGCTCGGGCTCTGGCTGTTCGGGCCGAGAGCGCACGAGCGGCAACCCAATCAGGGTGGAGACGACGAACGAAGCGGCCACGGCGATGCCCACGACGCCGAAGCCCTGGACGTCCAACAGCAGCGTGATCAGCGGGGCCACCGCCAGTGCGGCCAGATCAACGCTGAGGTGCATGATCCCGATACTGCGGCCAACGGTGGTGCGCGGCATGCGCTCGGCGATCATCACGGCCGGCAGGGGCGTCACTAGCCCGCTGGGCGCGAAGAGCACCGCCACCAGGATGTACCAGGCCAGTCCGGCGGGGAACACCAGTAGCAAGGCAGCCGCCACACTGAGACCGCCCGTCGCAATCAGGGCGCGTCGATGGCCAAGGCGATCCATCACCGGTCCGGTCTTGTAGGTAACCAGCGTGCGCAAGGCGTTGGCCAACGTGAGCACGAGTCCGACGCGGGCCGGGTCGAAGTCGAGACCCACGCTGCCGTAGAGGGGCAACAAGATCTGCTTAATGGCGAACGTTCCGGCCCCAAGGACTAGAACGGAGAAGCCCACCACCGGCAGCAGGGAGGGGCTCAATCCAAGCCGAGCGAGCCTTGGGATAGGCGCGCTGCTTGATTCCTGGGTTGGCTGGGGCGCTCGCACCAACAGCAATGGCAGAAGCGTGGCGATGCCGCCAACCAGAGCGCCCAGGGCAAAGGCGGCCCGCCAGCCAAACGCGCTGGCAGCCACGCCGGAGAGCATGGGCGCGAGGAGGGCACCCATCTGAACAGCGGCCAAGATCCGACCGGCGGTGTGGCTACGGTCGCTCCCCTCACTTGAACGCACGGTATGGGCGAGTCCGGTGGTGTAGACGAGGGCCGTGCCCAGCCCGGTTACCAGCACACCCGCCAGCAGCACGCGATAGTCCAAGGCGAGCGCACTGATCGCACAGCCGACGGCGGTGCAGAGCGTGCCGGCGGCCAGTGGCGTGCGCGGCGGCAGCCGGTCGGCCAGGAAGCCGGCGGGCACGATGGCCACGGCGCGAGCCACGGCTTGCATGGACAGCAGCAAGCCCAGCACCGGCAGTGAAACGTCGAATTCGGCTTGCAGTTCGCCCAGGATCGGTCCAATCAAGTTGACGTTGAACGCCATGACGGTGAGCAGGACGAAAATTGCGCCAAGGCTGGACGATGCAGGCTGGCGAATCATGGAGCCAGTTGGGAAAGCTAGCCGTCTACGTAGTTGGGGCGGATGGTAGCCTCGCTCATGCCTGACGCGGGCCGCTGGCTGAACGCCCGACACATGGGGGCAGACCTTGGCGGCGGGTCATTCGCGCCCGCGCGTGGCGCCCAGCCGGCGGGAGTCCAGCGGCCGTGAGTCGCCAGAAGCCAGTCATCGAGCCGATCTCACCCGATCCGGCGTCGCTGCAACGGCAGGAGGCGCCGCGAACGCCGCAGTCGTCCGCCCCAGGCGGGAGCGGCATGTGGCTGCTGGTGGCCATCGTATTCGGGATTGCCATTGGCGCCGCCGTCGGCGCGGGCGCCGGGCTCTACGTGTTTGGCTGGGTGGGTTAGAGCGCGGGCATCTCGCTCAGGGGCACGCGGCGGGAGTCCGAGGTCGCCGAGCGTTCGGCCGCCGCCACCACGCGAATCACGTCCACCATTTCTTGGTTGCTAATCGGCGGCTCGCCGGTGTTCAGCATGGCGAGGAACTGCCTGATGACCTCCAGGTACATGCGCGGGAAGCCGTCGATCGTGTCGGCCAAGTGCATGTCGGCGTGGGTCCAGCCCGTCTCGCCGAGGGCCACGCAGATCATGCCTGTCCAGGCCTCGCGGGCCTGGTTGGCGATGCCCAGCCGGCCGTCGGGCCAGCGGATGGTGACCACGTCGGCCAACTCGCCGCGGATCGACGTGACGTCCTCGGCGCCGACGCCGAATATCGCGTGCATCACGTCCACGGCGTGGACGCCGTAGAGCTGCCAGATCTGGGGCAGGGTGAACATGATCGAGCGCGTGCGGCCCAGGTCGGGCAGGCGCTCGATCAGCCGGCGCACGGCGCGGTCGTAGCGCACGGCTGAGGCGGACAGCAGCGGCACGCCGGCCGTGGCGGCCGCTTGAACCAGCGCAATGGCCTCTTGCGGGTCGTCGCAGAGCGGCTTGTCCACGAACAGGGGGAGGCCGCGATCCACCGCCTGCATGGCCGGCGCGAAGTGGTCGGGGCCCCAACGGTTGAGCACCAATACGGCGTCCACGTCTTGCATGGCCTGCTCGGGTGCGTCGACGACTTCGTCGATGCCGGTTTCCAGCGCCTTGGCGCGGGCCTGCTCGGGGTTGGCGCCCCAGAGCCGGGTGACGCGCAGGCCCGGGCCAGCCAGCCCACGGTTGATGATGCCGGCGAAGTTCTCGGTATGCGTGCTATCGGCGCCGATAATCGCGAGGTTCATGCCGCGGCTCCCAGCGTGGGCCCAGACCCACGCAGGGTATCGCGCCGCAGGCGGGCGACTGGTTAGGCTGGCGGCGTGGCTGACACGCGCGACAATCCCAGGCGCAGTCTCACGGGGGCGGTGTGGGACATCGCGCCGCGCGCGCCGGCCGCGCTGTTCGCCGCGGTCGACGAGCTTCCGCCGCTGGCTGCCCAGGTGCTTCACAACCGCGGACACGACACGGCCGAAAAGCTGCACGAGTTCATGCTTGGCCCGCTGCCGCCGCACGACCCGTACCTGCTGGACGAGATGGACGCGGCGGTGGCGCGCATCGCGCAGGCCATCCAGAAGCGCGAGCGGGTGTGTATCTATGGCGACTACGACGTGGACGGCGTCAGCGCCACGGCGATGTTGCTGGAGACCTGTGAGACGTTGGGGCTGGACGCCTTTCCGTACATTCCGGATCGGCTGACCGAGGGGTACGGGCTCAATAGCGGCGCGATCGACGCGGTTGCCAGGGAGGGCGCGAGGCTGATCATCACGGCCGACTGCGGGGCCACGGCGCACGAGGAAATCGACCGAGCAGCCGCGTCTGGCATTGACGTAATCGTGACCGACCACCATCCGACCGAAGCCCGCCCGGCAAAGGCGGCCGCGCTGCTCAACCCCAATGCGCCGGGATCCGGGTACCCGTTCGGCGGGCTCTCCGGGGTGGGGGTGGCCTACAAGCTGGTGCAGGCGCTGGCCGACGAGCTTCCTGAGCAACTGCCGGACCCGGAACGCTTCCTGGACCTGGTAGCGCTGGGCACGGTGGCCGACGTAGCGCCGCTGACGGACGAGAACCGGGCGTATGTGATGGAAGGTTTGGAGTGGATGCGGGCCTCGCCACGCCCCGGTCTGCGGGCGCTGGCCGAGGCGGCTCGCCGTACGCCGGAAGCCATCAGGTCGGACGACATCGCCTTCGCGCTGGCGCCCCGGCTCAACGCCGCCGGACGGATTGCCAGCCCACAACTGGCGCTGGAATTGCTGCAGGCGAGTCACCCGGTGCGGGCTGCGGAACTCGCCGACGAGTTGAACGAACTCAACGCCGAGCGGCGCCGGTTGACCCAGGACGTGGTGGACGCCGCGCGGGCGATGGTCAAGGGCAGCCCGGTGGTCCTGGCCGCCGATCCGGGCTTCGCGCCGGGCGTGGTTGGGCTGGCCGCTTCACGCCTGAGCGAGGAGTTTGGCGCGCCCGCATTTATTGGCGCCGAGATCGATGGGCTGGTGCATGGCTCGGCGCGCGCGCCGGACGGATTCAATCTACGCGATCTGCTGGCGCGGCAAGCCGACTGGCTGGAAGGCTGGGGCGGTCATGCCGGCGCTGCGGGTTTTTCGGTGCTGCCGCAAAACCTCGACACGCTGCGGCGCGGCCTGGCGCAGGCCCTGGCAAGTCTTGACCTGCCTGAATACACGGGGCCGCGCCTGCGCGCGGACGGCCGTGTTTTTCCGCGCACGATCTCGTGGGAGACCTACCAGGCGCTGGATTCGCTGGGGCCCTGGGGACAGGAACATGAAGAGCCGCGCCTGGTCGTAGAGAATGTACGAATCCAAAACACCCGGCTGGTGGGCGAGGATCACGTGGCGCTGCACTTCGAGGAGCTCGCGCGCAATGTCGAGGCCATCTGGTTCCGCCAGGGCGAGCAGCAGCCCGCGCTTGGACGCGGACAGTGTGTGGACGTCGCCTTCAGATTGGGCCTGCGCAGCTACCGCGGCGAGACTCGGTTGCAGATGCTCGTGGACGACATCCGGCTGCGGCCGGGATAACGGCGGATAGGGGAGATTTGTGCCCTCATCGGTGACGGCCACGTTGGCGCCCATGGTTGGCGCGGGCCGGACGGAGACCACGCTCGACGACGTGCTGGACGAGGTGCGTTCCTACACGACAGCCGACGATGTCCGGGCTGCCGAGCGCCTGATCCGCCGCGCGGCCGAATTGGCCGAGCGGGCCCATGAGGGCCAGCGGCGTCTCACCGGGGAGCCCTTCGTCCAGCACCCCATCAGCGTGGCCCTGATGCTGGCAAACCTGCACCTGGATCCCGACACCGTGGCCGCCGCCCTGCTGCACGACTGTGTCGAAGACACCAACGTGGATATCGGGACGATTCGTTCCAGGTTCGGCGCCGGCGTAGCCGAATTGGTCGATGGCGTGACCAAGCTGGACGACATCACGGTGGTGAGCCTGGACGATCGCCAAGCCCAGAATCTGCGCAAGGTCTTTTTGGCCATGGCGCGGGACATTCGCGTGGTGCTAATCAAGCTGGCCGACCGTCTGCACAACCTGCAAACGGCGCACGTTTACCGACCCGAGAAGCGCGAGCGGTACGCCAGCGACACGCTGGAGATCTTTGCGCCGTTGGCGGGTCGCCTGGGCATCGAGGAGTGGCGCTGGCGACTGGAAGACCACGCATTCAAGCTGCTGCAGCCCGAGCGCTACCGCGAGATCGCCAGCTGGCTGCTGGCGGAGCGGGCGGCCCGGGAGGATGTCGTGCAAGCAGTGACGGACGGGCTGCGCGAGGCGCTGGACGCCGGTGGCACGGATGCCCTGATCCAGAGCCGGATCAAGCATGTCTACAGCATTGAGCAGAAGACGCAGCGCAAGAATGTTCCGCTGGAGGAGGTTTACGACATCCTGGCGGTGCGAGTGATCGTGGACGACGTGCACGACTGCTATTCCGCGCTGGGCGTGGTGCACGGCGCCTGGCGGCATATACCGGCCGAGTTCGACGACTACATCTCGGCGCCCAAGGAGAACGGCTATCGCTCGCTGCACACGGCCGTGCTGGGCCCGGACGCTCGGCCGATCGAAATCCAGATCCGCACGCATGAGATGCACGCGGCGGCCGAGTACGGCGTGGCGGCGCACTGGCGCTACAAGGCGGTCGATCACGATGGCGAGGAGGACTTCTCGGAGAAGCTGGCCTGGGTGCGCCAGATCCTGACGTGGCAGGCCGACGAGGAGACGGCCGGTTCGTTCGTGGACGCGGTGAAGACCGACTTCTTCAGCGACACAGTCTTCGTGTTCACGCCGCGCGGGGAGATCAAGGACTTCCCGGCCGGCAGCACGCCGCTGGATTTCGCCTACCGGATCCACACCGACATCGGCCACACGTGCATCGGCGCCAAGGTAAATGGTCGCCTGGTGCCGCTGGAGTACCAGCTGCAGAACGGTGACGTGCTGGAAATCCTGACCAGCAGCAACAGCCAGGGGCCCAGCCGCAACTGGGTGTCGTTGGTCCACACCGCGCATGCGCGGGACAAGATCCGCCAGTGGTTCAAGCGGCGCCAGCGCGCCGAGAACATTGAATCGGGCAAGGAGCTGCTGGAGCGAGAACTGCGGCGCCTGGGCCAGGGACGGATTTCGCAGCTGGCGGGCGATGGGTTGGAGCCAGTGGCCGCCGACCTGGGCTATCGCGACGTGGACAGCCTGCTGGCGGGCGTGGGCTATGGCGCCACGACAGTCCCGCAGGTCATCAACCGGCTGAAGCTGACCGAGGAAGTCGAAGAGCCGGACGTCGAGCCGTTGCCGTCGGACGAATCGGCGGTACGCGAGGTGCAGCCCCTGGTTCGCGTTCTGGGCGTTGGCAATCTGCTCACCCGCGTGGCCTCGTGCTGCAATCCGCTGCCGGGCGACGAGATCGTTGGGTTCATTACGCGCGGCCACGGGATCAGCGTGCACCGCATGAACTGCGCCAACGTCAAGAACGTGCGCGAGCCCGAGCGCCTGGTGGAGGTGGAGTGGGGCGGCCAGTTGGTCGGCGCGGACCTGGATCTGCCGATCCGGCTGGGCGCGTGCTGCAAGCCCAGGCCTGGGATGAAGATCAACGGCATCGCCGCGGACCAAAGCATTGAAGTGCACCGAACTCGCTGCCGAGCGGGGACGCGGCTGCCAGGCGCCCGGGTCCGGGTGTGGTGGATCGATGAGACCAGTCAGCTTCTGCCGGTACAGATCCTGGTCCAGGCCGATGACCGCGAGGGCCTGGCCCACGATGTGACCGGGGTGATCCGCGATGAAGGGTTGAATATCACGTCGGCCAACGTGCACACCAACCGGCAGCGCCAGGCCACCATGCGCATCACGGTGGGCATGGGCAGCGTGGCCCAGATGGCGCGGTTGATGCGGCGCCTGGAGACGATTCCCAGCGTCTACTCGGTCGCCCGCGACACGGCCGGTGTGCGACGCAATCGATCGCGCGAGGCGGCGGCGAGCCGGAACGGCCAATGACGACCCTGCTTGTCCTGCTGCTTGCGTACTCCATCGGGTCGGTGCCGTTTGCGTATCTGGCGGGCCGGCTGGCCGGTCGCGACTTGCTGGCGGAGGGGTCAGGGGGCGTCAGCGGGACCGCAGCCATCGAGCGGCTCGGCAAGGTGCCCGGGGCGATCGCCGGACTGGCCGATGCGCTGAAGCCGGCGCTGGCAATCTTCATCGCGCAGCGCCTGGCCACCTACGAAGTGTCGGCGGTGGCGGGCGTGGTGGCGGTGGCCGGGCACGTGTGGCCGTTCACGCTGCGTTTTCGCGGTGGACGGGGCATCGGACCGGCCGGCGGCGCGCTGGCCGCGCTGGGGTCGTGGCACATGGCGCTGGCGTTCGCCGGAATGGTGCTGGGCAAGGCGATCATCAAGGACTCGGCGCCTGGCGCGCTGATTGGCTTTTTCGCCACGGCCATCGTCCTGAGCCTGACGGGCGCGGCTCTTACGCTGAGCCTGGCGGGCTGGACCCTGCTTGGTCTCCTTATCACCGCCCGCCTGGTCGGCTACCGCAAGGCGGACTCGCCGGACGACGTGTCTACGGCCACGCTGCTCTGGCGGAGGTTCCTGCTTGACCGCGACCGGCCGTGACCGGGCCCGGCACGTCCGGCTGATCACCGACTCCAGCGCCTGCCTTCCACCGCAGGAAATTGAAGCGCACGGCATTGCCATCGTGCCGGCGGTGTTGATCTGGAACGGCGAGGAGCTACGGGACGGAGTTGACATAACGAACGAGGCGTTCTGGAAGCGCCTGGCCACGGACCCCAACCTGCCAACGACCAGCGCGACCTCGCCAACGGCCTATGCCGCCGAGTTCGCGAAGGCGCGCGACGCCGGGCAGGACGTCCTGTGCGCCACGATCCCCCGTCGAATATCGGCCATGACCGAGGTGGCGGAAGTGGCGGCGCGTGACTTCGCCGGACCGCCGAAAGTGCGGGTGATTCAAACCGGCGCGGCGACCATGGCGCACGGGTTTCCGGTGTTGCTGGGTGCGCGCGCGGCCAGCGCCGGGGCCGACCTGGACACCGTGGAGCGGACCGTGCGCGAGGCTGCGGACGATAGCGGCATCGTGGCCTTGCTGGGTTCGCTGGAATACCTGGCGCGCGGGGGGCGGGTGCCCTGGGTGGTGGCGCGGGTGGCCGACGCATTGCCGTCTACCCCTATCTTTGGCATGCGGCATGGCCGCATTCGATTCCGTGCGTCCTTCGGCTCGCGATCACGTGCGCTGCGTGCGCTCACGAAGCACGTCAAGCGGGCAGCGCGCGACGCGAGCTACCTGGGTGTTGCCGTGCACCACGCGGCGGCGGCAGAGGAGGCGCACCAGCTGGCCGAGCAGATTCGGCGGGACATGGCGCCGGACGATCTGTACGTGACCAGCTTCACGCCGGTCATGGGCACGCATGTCGGTCCGGACCTTGTGGGCCTGGCGTATTGCGCACGATCCGACTGACGCGCTGCCTACACTGGACGCAACGTTGACCGGGACGGAGCCGTCGCCCGTGCAGGATGAGGCGATGCGCGCCACGATCATGGCGATCGGGCGAGCCGCTATAGCCGCCGTGGACCCCGCGACGGCGGTGCGCGAGACCGTCGCACTGGCCGACGGCGACATTCAAATTGGACGTCTGCGAGTTCCTGATGCTGAGGCGCGGCGCGTGATTGTGCTGGGCGCCGGCAAGGCCAGCCCGCGCATGGCCGCGGCGCTGGTGGAGATCCTGGGCGATCGCGTTGAAGGCGGGCTGGTCATCACCAAGGATGGTTATGCCTCGCCGGCCGGGCAGGTCGAGATCGTGGAAGCCGGCCACCCCGTGCCCGACGCGCGTGGGCAGGCGGCAACCCGGCGCCTGCTGGAAGTGGCCGGCGACGCCGGCGAAGACGACCTGGTGCTCTGCGTGATCTCCGGGGGCGGATCGGCGCTCACGCCGTGCCCGCCGGACAACGTTCCATTGTCCGAGCTTCAGGACGTGACCGACCAGTTGCTGCGGTCGGGCGCCACGATCAACCAGATGAATGCGATTCGGAAGCACTTGTCCGAGTTTCACGGTGGCCTGCTGGCGGCGGCCGCCGCACCGGCGCGCGTCGTCGGCCTGCTGGTGAGTGACGTGGTGGGCAACCCGATGGACGTTATTGCTTCAGGCCCCACGTCGCCCGATCCGACGACGTATGCCGATGCATTGGCCGCGTTGGATGCGTTTGGCCTGCGCGCCACGGTGCCTGCGTCGATCCGCGATCGTTTGGAACTGGGCGCTCGTGGTGGGCTGCCCGAGACACCGAAACCAGACGATCCGCTGTTCGAACGGGTCACGAATCTCGTGATCGCCGACAACGCTCGCGCGGGGCTGGCCGCGGCGGCGGCGGCGGAGGCGGCGGGGTGGCACGCGCAGTTCGTAACGTCACGGGTGCAGGGCGAAGCGCGGGAGATCGCCAAGCTGGTGGCCGGCGCGGCGATCGACATAGCCCGCAGCGGACGCCCGGTGCGTGCACCGGGTTGCGCGATTTTCGGCGGCGAGACCACGGTGACTGTGCGCGGCCGGGGGCGCGGAGGCCGCAGTCAGGAACTCGCCGTGGCAGCCGCCCAGGAACTGGCGGGCGAGCCGAATACGGCCGTCTTTGCGCTGGCCACGGACGGGACCGACGGGCCCACGGACGCCTGCGGCGGGTTGATCGACTGGACGACGATCGAGCGGGCGCGGTCCGCCGGCGGCGATTGTGCCAGCGCCCTGGATGACAACGATTCGTACAGCTACCTCCAATGCTGCGGCGACCTGGTGCGCCTGGGGCCGACCGGCACCAACGTGAACGATCTGTATATGGCGTTCGGATGGTGATCGACACCGAGTCCGGCCCGCCCGTTCAGCCCGAACTGCGCTGGGTCAAGGTCACGGGCCCCGACGCCCTGCGGCCGCTGGATCGGCATTGGGTCCGGTACGTGCGCTTGGCCCTGCTGCTGGCCGCGGTGCTGATCGCCTGGCGAATCCTGGCCTGGCAGGAAGATGGGTATCGGGCCGCCGCGTCCGCGGCTGGAGAGGCCACGATGCGGGGGACGTTGGTGGGCGTTGAGTTGCCGTCGCAGACATCGCCCGCCGTCACCCAGGCCGCGCAGTCCGGCGTCGAGATCGTGGTGCTGTCACCCACGCCTACGGCCACGCCCACGCCGGTGCCCACACCAACGCCCACGCCGGCTCCGACGCCAGCTACCCATACGGTGCGAGCCGGAGAAACTCTGTCAAGGATCTCGCAGCTGTACGACGTGCCGGTTAGCGTGATCGTGGACCTCAACGACATTCCCGATCCCAACAACCTCTTGGTCGGTCAGCGCCTGCAACTGCCCGAGGGCACGGAGGTTCCCGAGCAGGAGGACGCCCCTGGTCCATATACGGTCCAGCCCGGCGACACCCTCAGCGCCATCGCCGTCACGTTTGGCGTGAGCATCAACGATCTGATGGCGGCCAACGGCCTCAGTGACGCCAACACGATTTTCCCCGGCCAAGAACTGCGGATTCCGGGCAGGCCTGGTTAGCCTCGACGTGGTTGTTGCAGGCCGTTCCCACTGCGTACACTGCGGATAGCCCCGATGGTCGCGCAATGCCCCATCGCGGGCCTTATGCTGTAGGCGCCCTTTCGAGAACTACTTGAGACGCCGGGGCGCCGGCGGCTCTCTCCATTCTGTCGATCCGCGAGTCCGGAGGCTCTAACGCATGGTTGAAGTCGAAACCATCGACCCGGCCGTCAACCGCTGGCAGCGCGTCGGCGGCCAAGAGGGCGGCACGGTGACATCAATTGCGATGGCCTCGCATTCCGAGGGCCGTCGCATTTTCATTGGCACCATGTCCGGTGTCTTTCTGTCCGACGACGACGGCCAGACTTGGCGTATTTCCAACGCCCAGCTCACCAGCCCGTACATCCAGGCCGTCGCGGTGTCGCCGGACTACAACCGCGACAGCAACGCGTTTGCCGGCGCAGTACAGGGCGGCGTGTTCAAGTCGTTCGACGGCGGCGAGACCTGGAACCGCCTGTCCTTCTGGGGCGCGATTCCCAACGTGGTGGCCCTGGCGCTATCTCCCTCGTACGCGACCGACCGCATCGCCCTACTGGGGACGGACGGCGACGGCGTGTACCGCACGACGAACGGTGGCCGCAGCTGGAACCCGTCGAACGTGGGCTTGTCAGGGCTCTCCGTGCAGACCCTGGTGGTTTCCTCTGGATTCCGAAACGACCAAATGGTCTTCGCCGGCCTTGTCAACGGCGGCGTGTGCCGATCGAGCGACGGGGGACGCACCTGGGAGCAGCTTGGCGGCGACGACTTCGGCACGGCCACGGTGCAAGCGTTGGCCCTGGCCCCGGACTTTAGCGCCGACCGAACTATGCTCGCGGCGACCGAAGAACGCGGCTTGTGGGTGTCCAAGGACGCCGGACGAACCTGGGCGCAGGTTGCCGAGATCGGTGACGAAGCCGTCAATGCCGTGTGCATCTCCCCGGCGTTCGCTGAGGACCAGACAATCGTGGCCGGCACGGGCGGCCAGGGTGTCGTCGTGAGCACCGACGGCGGCGAGACCTGGGAAACGCGGACGCTGGAGGAAAGCTACGGGTCGATTCTGACCCTTGCGCTATTGCCAACCGAAGACGCCACGCTCTTGTGGGCGGGCACCTTCTTGACCGGGCTGCTGTGTTCCAGTGACCTGGGCGTCACCTGGGAGCCTCGAAACACGGGCATTACCAGCCAGAACTGGGTCACGCTGGCCCTTTCTCCTGACTTCGGGACTGACCGGACGATGTTCGCGGGCGGTTCCGGGAGCGGGGTGCATGTGTCGACCGACGGGGGCGCGACCTGGGAAGCGCGCGGCGAGGACCTGGCCGAGTTGGATATCGCCGGGATCGCTGCATCGCCCGAGTATTCGGCCGACGGCGTTGTCCTCGTGGCTACGCAGGCGGGGCTCTTCCGCAGCGCCGACCATGGACACACCTGGGACGAAGCCGTTGAGGGCTTTGACCTGGACGACGTGCGGGCGGTGGCGTTTTCTTCGGACTTCGGAAGCGATCGAACCGCGTTTGCCGGAGGAGCGCTGGGTTTGACGTACCGCAGCGCCGATGGCGGCGAGACGTGGGAGCGGCTTGAGCACGACTTCGATGGCGAGACCGTGGTGGCGCTGGCTACCGGCCCCAATTTCGCGGTGGACCGCGCGGTGTTTGCGGGAACCATCGGCCAGGGCGCCGCCGCGGTGCATGTGAGCTACGACGGCGGCGATTCGTTCGAACGTTTTGTAGAGCATGAGACCAACACGCCGTGGGTGTCGCTGGCCATTCCGGCGGTCTACACCGACAGAGAGCGGACGTGGCTTTTTGGCACGGCCAGCCAGGTGTTCCGTCCCGCCGCCCGCTTTGAAGACGTGTGGTCGGGGAGCTACCCGGCTGACGCCGAGACGGCCGTGCTCTGGATCGATGCCACGCCCACGTTCGCCGACGACACCACGGTGTATGCGGCGACCAGCCGAGGCGTCTTCAAATCGGCCAACGGCGGCGCCGGATGGTCGGAATTCAACCCCAACCTGCGAAACCGCGCGGTCCTGCGCGTGGCCGCCTCGCCCAACTACGCCGAGGACCACACGGTCTTTGCGATGGCGCTCGGCGGCGAGATCTGGCGGCTGGTTGACGACCCGGCGACCCTGCGCGGCGAGGCAATTCGACCTACCGACATCATTTAGCGGTCGGCTGTTCCTCGTCCGACGCACGCGCCTCGGAGTTCGATTCCGCGGCGTTGGCTAGGGGACGACCGAATACAGCCAGGTCCCCAGCACCAGCGACGCGCTGGCCAGCGTGAGGACGACAATCAGCGTGCGGACCGTGACGCGGGCTCGGCTTGGGCGTCGCAGCATGGGGCGATAGCGTAACCAGGCGCGGACCCGACGGTCCGTCGCAGGACTAGCCTAGAGCCGCCAGCCACCCCTCCGCAACACCTCACATGGCGTTGTGACGGGTTGCGCTGGACTGGTGCGGGGCCTCTGCTAGACTTCCGACGGCGAGTACGTGAACGTTTTCACAAAGTCGTGAGGGCTGCGTGGCCCGGTGGGTGCGCTACGGTCTGCGGCGCTTGCACTTGAGTTTGGGTTCATCGTGGGCACGTTCATGGTCGCCGGCATCCTTGGAGGACGCTGGATCGATGAACAGTTGGGAACGGCGCCCTTCGTGCTGCTTGGAGGAATTCTTCTTGCCCTGGCGTCAAGCGTCTACGTGATGTACTTGATTTACAGCTGGCAGCGCTGGGGGAATCGCTAGGCATGGCCACGCCCGGCCAGGATCTCGCACCGCACGTCAGCGCCGCGGCCGAGCCGCTGGCCGGCCCCTGGGAGACACCCCTGGGGCCCTTCACGGTGACCAACTCCATGTTCACCATGTGGCTCACCATGGCCGGCATCCTGGCGCTCGCCTGGTTCGCCACCCGACACATCCGACGCGACCCCGACGCCGCCCTGGTGCCCGGAGGTCTCCAAAACG
>JAPPFO010000284.1 GCA_028875175.1 Chloroflexota bacterium
CCGCTACGGCGGCCCCGGCGGCCACCCAGCCGCCCGCGGGCGAAACCGTGCGCGCCACCGTGGTTCCGCAGGCCGGCCTGAACGTGCGCGTGTCCGCCGACCCGAACTCCTCGGTGGCCTACGTCGCGCCCGGCGCGTCGGAAGTTGAACTCACCGGCGAAACCCAGATCGTCAACGGCGTCACCTGGTGGCGGCTGACCGACGGTAACTGGGTGCAGGGCCAGTTCCTGAAATTCGGCTAGCCCAACAGCCTGTTCAAAGAGGGCGCTCCTCCGGGGGCGCCCTCTTTTGCTACGTCCTCAGGAAACGGCCGGGCTGCCGGGCGCCAGCCAGCGGTCCATGAAGTCGAGCGACGCTTCCGCGCGGTACTCGTGCCCGCCGTCGAACTCGTCGCGCTCCAGCCGCTCGGGCACGCCGGCCGCCGCGTAGATCGCGGCCACGCGCGCATGGGCTTCGCGCGAGGCGGCGATCGGGAATCCGCGGTCGGCTCGACCGGCCTCAATCAGCAGCGGCCGCGGCGCGATCAGCCCATGCAGGTCCGGCACGTCCGCGTAGGCGTAGATGCCCGGCAGAAACTGCGAGCCGCAGAAGTTCCCGGTGTCCAGGGCGTAGGCCCGGAATGTTGTCAGATAGCCGCTCACCACCGCCGCGCGGATTCGCCGGTCCAGCGCGCCCAGGTACATCGTGCGCGTGCCCCCAAACGACAGCCCGGCGCAACCCAGCCGCCGCGCGTCCACCTCCGGCAGCGCGCCCAGGATGTCCAAACCACGCCGGTCGTCCTGGATGTTGAGCGCCATCAGGTTGATGCCGAACAGCAGAGCGCGCATGAAGTTGACGTTGCAGCCGTCACGCTGCCCGAAGCGGCGAAACTCCTCGGCGCGCTCGCCAAAGCCGATCGCGTCTGGCGCCAGCACCACGTGTCCTCGCTCGGCATAGCGCCGGGCAAAGCTGCGGTAGATGTTGCCGGGATCGTCGTCCTGGGCCACCAGTGGGTCCTTGCCGTCCCCGTGGCCGTGCAGTGCCAGGATTCCCGAGGCGGGAGCCTCGGCCGACGCGGTGGCCGGGACCAGCAACCAAGCCGGAACCCAGACGTCGGGGATAGTCTCGTAGACCAGCTTGTGCCGGACGTAGGCGCCGCAGTCCGTGGTCTCAAGGATCTCCGGCTCGGCCCCGGTCAGCGCCGGGAGGTCGCCCAACAGCGATTCAACCCGCTCAAGCAGCGCCGCCCGCCAGGCGTCGAAGTCCATGCCCGGGTGAAACGCCAGCGAGGGCTCCCGCGCCCCATCCAGCCCGTCGATGAACCGGTCGAAGTCGTACGCGGGCGAGTCCGTGGCCGTCACGACGCTGGAACGCGCGCCCGCAGGTAGTCCAGCGCCGGCCCTGCCTGGGTTGCGAAATCGGTAAAGCGCTTGCCGTTGTCCTCCACGCTCATCCGCAGGTCATAGCCTGTGGCCAGCAGGGCGTCCAGAAAGGCGTCGAACCCGGGATCAGTCGGCTGCTCCGGCGCGCCGGGTATTGGAGGCACCGGGACGTGGATGTGGCGCAGGCGCGGCGCGACCTCGGCAACGGTCTCAAGCGGCTCATCGTTGTGAAAGACGTGGAACCAGTCGGCCAGGGTCCACACGCGCGGATGTCCGCTTTGCCGGGCGGCCACGAAACCCTCCACGATGGTGTTGATGGTGTCGCAGACGTCCCGCCACAGCGGTTCAATGACCAGGTCCATGTCGTGATCGGCGGCGATCCCGCCGGCCAGCAGCAGAAAGTCCTGCAACTGCCCCGGCACCAGGTGATGGTCGAACCCCGGCGGCGTGGAGCGGGCTCCGCCGCTGCCGAACACGACCAGCCGCGTTCCCAGGTCGCGCATGCGGCCCATGGCCGTCGTCACGTAGGCGCGCAGGCCCTCCAGGTCGCGCTCCGGCCCAACCACGGGGTGGTGCGGTGGGATGAATACGTTCAGGGCTTCCGGCGGCAGCCCGGCGTCCTCGATCTGTCGCTTGATCGGGGCGTAGACGGTGTCGTCGTCGTCGGGCCGCAGGTCCACGACCCGCAACTCCGCGTAGTCGTAGCCGGCCGCTCGCATGGCCGGCATGTTCTCGATAGGTCCGCAGCAGCCGAATCGCATAGGGCGCGTATCCATCCTGAAGCCAGGCTGCCCGGCATGGTACGCGAGTGTCCGCTCAGACCCGGTGCAACCACCGCATGACCTACGACGACCAAAGCGAACTGCTGGAGGTCTTTACGCCCGAGGGACGGCCCACCGGCCGCTTGCTCCCGCGGCTGCGGATTCACCAGGAGGGTCACTGGCATCAGACCCGCACCGTCTGGGTGGTCCTGACCGGCGAGCAGGAGGGGCCGGCCCTGGTGCTCCAGCAACGCGGCTTCACCAAAGACACCTGGGGCGGGCTGCTGGACGTCAGCAGCGCCGGCCACCTGGCGCCCGACGATCCGGACCCCTGGCGCGAACTGGAAGAAGAACTGGGCGTACGGCCCACCGCCGGACCCTTGATCCAACTCGGCACCCGGCGCGTCGAGGGTCTGCATATCAAGGACGAACTGGTGGATCGCGAGCTGCAAGACCTCTGGCTCTGGCTGGCCCCGCTCGCCCTGGAGGACTTGCGCCCGCAGCCCGGCGAGATTGAGGCGCTGCTGAGCCTGGAGCTGGGAGTCGTACCGGATCTGGAGCAACCGGACGCGCACACGCCGGCCCGCCGCATGGACGCCATGACTCGGGCGATTTCAGCAGCCGTTGTCACGTCGCCGGAGCAGACTCCCGGCCTCGGCCCCTACGCGGCGCACCTGGCCGAACTGTCCCGCCGTTCCCTGGCCGGCCAGCGCGACCTGCGCTACGACTCCCGCTACGACATGCGCGCTTAAACCTGACGGGCCGGGCCGCATTTGGCGACCCGCCCCGCTGGGGGAGGGAGGGGATGTGGATTAGCTAATTGATGGTGATGTCACTCACCCCGGCTTCGATCTTGATCGTCACCCGGTTGGCGGCGCTCTCAAAGTCCGGTGAGACGTAACGGTCGCCCTGCTTCGGGAAGCGCGACTCGTCGATGTTGAGACTCGAGATTCCGCCCTCGAAGTCGATCTGCGCCGCGACGCCGGCCGGCACCCTGATGTCCAGGTCCGCCGCGCCGATGTTGAATTCGGCGGTCGTCCGTCCCGCATTGGCCGGCAGCACCACGTCAATGTCCGCGGCGCCCCCGTCAACGTTCAGGCTCTGCACATTCAGCTCCCGCAGGTCCAGATCGAGGTCCGATGCTCCGGTCTCTACTCGGATATCGGTTGGAATGCCCTCGGCGTGACGCAAGATCCAGCGTCCTTCCGACGAACGTGAGCGGCGCGGCGGAAAGTCGAAGTTCCACTCCGTGTTGAGCCGCACGTCAACAGTCCGTCGGCCATCCGCCGTCCGTACGCTCACCCGCTGGTCCGTCACTTCGGCTCCGGACCTCTGGGACCCGCCGGACAACAGCAGGCCCGCCGGGGCGCCGCCCGTGAGCGCAAGATCGCCGGCCGCCAGGGTCAAGTTCAGGCGCGCCGACTCCGCGCCGTCGCTCTTGACCGAGATTGTCTCGCTGTTGTTGACGATCGTGAAGCTTGGCGACGACGCAGGGTTGGCCACCGCCAACACCCAGGCCGCGACCAGTGAGCCGGTCACGACCGCCAGCGCCGCTAGCGAGCCCAGCCAGGCGCGCTGCCGCGAAAGCACCAGGTTCACGCCCACGGCCACCAGCAACAGCGGCCACAGCGTCCAGAACTCGCCCCAGAAGCCGTCCGGCAGCACATGGAAGTTCCAGAGCAACCCGAACACGCCCAGCAGAATCAGCGCGCCCGCGAAGCCGAAGCCGGTCTGTCTGGCCAGGGTTCTCGTGTCGTTCATTGCGACCTCCTGGCGTCGGCGAGGTACGTGAAGATCATGACCAGGCCGATTCCGATCAGGATCACCGGCCACAGATCGCCGAATTCGACCCAGCCGAGCTCGTCCGCAAGGAAGACCGAGCCGAGCAGGACGAGCGCCGTGCCGCCCACCAACGCGCCGTCCCCGCGTCGCCGCCGCCGTCGCTTGCGGGTCGGCGCCGAGTCGTCAGGGGTGTTGTTTCGAGCCATCACGACCTCCTAACGCATCCGGCCCAGGATCAGCGCGCCGCCGATCCCGATCAGAATGAGCGGCCAGAACTGCCAGAAGCTGAGCCAGCTGAACTGGTCCACCAGGGCCAGCGCGCCGATCACGATCAGGATGGACCCGATCACGAACGCGCCCTGGCCACGGCGACGCGCGGCGGCGCGGCGGTGCCGAGAGCTTCGGCGCGACGTGCGACGCTCCCGGCGAGTCTTGCGCCTTCGCTCTCGCGGGGCTTGGGCTAGCTGGGAGTCTGAGTTGGCCGTGGTCGACGCGGCTGCGGCCGTTGCCGCGCCGTCGGCCTTGGGCTCAGCTTCTTCGTCCGTGTCCGCCTCGCTCTGGCCGTCGGATTCGTCAACCTCCTGGCTGTCAGTCGCCTCGTCGGTGACGTCGGCCGCGTCGCCTTCCTCGAGGTCGTCGTCCTCGAATTACTCGTCGTCCTCATACTCGTATTCGTCGTCGGGCGGCGCGGGCATGATGATCGCCATCACGAAGTAGACGACGAGCAGCACGCCGCCCGTGAAGACGGCGCCCAGCACCCAGAGCAGCCGGATGATCACAGGGTCGATGTCGAAATACTCCGCCATCCCGCCGGCCACGCCCGTGAGCATTCGGTCCGTGTGGCTGCGGGTCAGCCGGGTGTCCATGTAGGGCCTTTCCGCGGTTGTGTGTGTCGTGCATGGTCACGGTATGCCGCCGGCGGCGCCCCGCCATCGCCCCAAGGCCGTAATTTTCGGCGCGGCGAATCGGCCAAAAGGACTAGGCCTACCCCGGCGGGGCGGTCGGTCCGGACTAGCGGACGCTGACGTCTCCCGCGCCCGCGTCGATGCTGATCGTCACGCGGTTGGCGGCATTCTCGAAGTCGGGGGAGGCGTACCGGCCGTCGCCCTGTGCCGGAAAGCGCGCCGTATCGATGTCCACGCTCGACACGGAGCCCCCCAGCTCGATTCGGGCCGCTACGCCCGCCGGAATCTCAATGTTCAGGCGGCCCCCGCCGATCCTGAAGCTGGCGTCCGTGCGCCCCGCGTTTGCGGGCATTGCCACCGCGACGTCCGCGGCGCCCGCCGCGACGTCCAGGCTTCGCACAGTCAAATCCTCAAGATCCAGATCGAGCGTCGTCGCGCCGCCGTACACCCCGATGTCGATCGGGACGCCGCCAGCGTGCTGCAGCAGCCAACGTCCGTTTGAGATTGGCCGCTGGGGTGGGAAAGAAACCTCCCAGGAGCCCTGGAGATTGATCTCCAACGTCTGCTGGCCGCCCGCGCTACTCATGCGTACCGAATACTGCGCCGCCGGGAAGGCCATCCCCTCGAATCCGCCGGCCAGCAACTGTCCAGGCGCTGCGCCGCCGCTGAGGGCGAGTACGCCGCTCGAAGCTGTCAGGTTCACCTGCGCCGTCTGCGTGCCGTCCAGCGGCACCGAGATCGACTCGTAAACCACCGGCAAAAGCGGTGTCCGGTCGTCGCTGTCGGCCACCCACCAGGCGCCGAACAGGGCGCCCGCCAGAACGGCCAGGGCCGCCAGTGAGCCTGCCCATGGGTGAACGCGTGACAGCAAAAGGCCGGCGGCCACGGCCGCCAGCCCAAAGGGCCACAGGAGGAACAGCTCTCCCCAGAAGCCATCGGGCAGGACCTCGAAGTTCCAGAGCAGCACGAAGGCGCCAAGCAGAAGCAGGCTGCCGGGCAGTCCGAAACCCCGCCGCGGGACCCGCTCGTTCAGCGCGGACCCCCGATGCGCCTGGTCGATTTGACGATCAACGCGATACCCGCCCCTATCACCTCGGCCGGTCGAACCTGTCCACCACAGCCTGAGCGCCAGTCAGGATAAGGGCCGCGTCGGCCGCCAGGGCGCTAACCAGTCGACCACGCTTTAGCATGCGCACCGCGTGGCTGCGGGTCAGCCGGCTGCCGAAGACAGGGCCGTTCGTGGTCGGATATCCATCGCAAGGCCGCGGTTAGCCGTGGCCGGGCGTCCATCGAGGCCCAACGGCAAATCTGCGCACCGATCCGCGTCGGTGCGCCTGCACGTCTTCCTGGCCCGCGCGGGCGCCGGCTCGCGCCGCGCGATGGAGTCGGCCATCCTCGCCGGCCGCGTCCAGGTCGACGGCGTAGTCGTGCAAGCGCTCGGCACGCGGATTGATCCGGCGCGCGACGATGTGCGCCTGGACGGACAACCGATCAGCACGTTGCCCGATTGCCGCCTGGTGGTGGCCGTCCACAAACCGCCCGGTGTCATCACCACCGCGCGCGATCCCGAGGGACGCCCCACCGTCCTGGATTTGCTGCCGCCGGACCTGCGCGAGATTCGCCTTTATCCCGTAGGACGCCTCGACGCGCCCTCCGAAGGGCTGGTACTGCTAACCAATGACGGCGAACTGGCCGAGCGCCTGATGCACCCGCGCTACGGGCACGAGCGCGAGTACTCGGCGGAGGTGCGCGGCAACCCGCCGCGCGACTTGCCCAGGCGCTTCGCCGATGGCATATCGATCGGGGACCCGCGTCCGGCCCGCGCGGAAGTGCGCAACCTGCGCCAGCACCGCGGCGGCGCCACGCTGCGCCTGGTCCTGCGCGAAGGCCGCTACCGCCAGATCCGACGCATGCTCACCGCCGTTGGGGTCAAGGTCGTGACCCTTCGCCGCCTGCGCATTGCTACCGTCCGCCTGGGCGCGCTGGCGCCCGGTGCGGTCCGTGTGCTCAACGCAGACCAGTGCGCCGAACTGAAAGCCGCGGTCGCTAGTCCCCCGTCAGCCTCCGCCGCTGGTCAGGCGTAAGCGACCAGCCCACCGCGCCCACGGCTTCGTCCACCCGCTCCACGCGGTCGGTCTTGGGAATCGCCATCACGCCGGGCCGGTCGATCACCCAGTTCAACAGCACCTGCGCCGGCGTCTTGCCCACCTCCGCCGCCACCTCGTCCAGCCGCTCCAGGGCCGGATCGCCGAACTGCCCCTTCACCAGCGGGCTGAAGCCGATCACGGTGATCCCGTGTTCCTGGCAGTACGGCAGTACGGCATCCTCGATCTGGCGGGCGGCCAGGCTGTAGCGCACCTGGTTGGCCACCAGCGGAACGTCGCCCAGCGCGTCCTGCGACTCCTTCATGTCGTCGACCGAGTAATTGCTCACACCCACAAAGCGCACCTTGCCGTCGCTCACCAGCTGCCGCATGGCCCGCATCGTCTCCGGGATCGGAATGTCGGGATTCGGGTGGTGCACCTGGTACAGGTCGATCCGATCCGTCTCCAGCCGCTCCAGGCTCGCGTCGGCGTGGGACAGCACATCGTCATAGGCCAGGTTCGCCGGCGAAACCTTGGTGGCAATGAAATACTCGTCCCGCAGGTCGCCAATGTCCTGCGCCACCTGGGCTTCGCTCCCGTAGGCCTCGGCCGTGTCCACAAAGGCCGCGCCCAGCTCGTGCGCCCGCCGCAGCACGCCCGCGCCGCCCCGATACTGCCAGGCGCCAAAACCGATCTTGGGAATCTGGGTCGTCGTTCGTCCGAGTGGCAGGTACTCCATGGCGCGCTCACGTGCGGGCTGTCCCGTAGGACTATGACGGCGCCCGCCAGCCCTGTCGAATGCCCGCACTCCGCCTGTGGGAGACTGCCCGCCCACTCGCTCTTCCAGGACTGCCCATGCCGCCGCGCGCGCCGATTGGCGGCGTACCCCTGTTCGACTCGGCTGACGGCGTCACGCTCCTCAGCCCGGAAGTCGACGCCCCCGGCTACTGGGTCGGCGCACCCGCCCTCTGGCTGGACGAGGACGCGCTGTACCTGAGCGTCCGCTGGCGGCGGCCGTTGGACCGGGGCCGCGGCTGGAAGTCCGAGATCTTCCGGCTACGCGACATCGCCACCCTTGAACCCGTCTGGGCCTGTACCGCCGACCAATTCGACACCGAGTCCGTCGAACGCTCGGCCCTTGTCCGCATCCCCGGCGGCGCCTGGCGCTACTACGTGAGCTACGTGGACCCCTCCGACCGTCGCTGGCGCATCGATCTGCTGGAAGCCGACGACCTCACCGCCCTTGATCCCGCCCAACGCATCCCTGTGCTGGACGCCGCCAACACGTTCTCGGAAGGCGTCAAGGACCCCGTGGTGCTCCTGCTGGACGGCCTGTTCTACCTGTTCGCTGGCTACGGCCCGCGCGACGGCGTGGCCGACGGCGCAACCCGCGAACAGTTGCACGGCACCGGCAACGTCTTCACCACGGGGCTGGTGGACCACCCCACCGGCCTCTGGGTCTCGGCCGACGGCCGCCGCTTCGGATTCGAGCGCGACGTTGTAACCCCCGGCAAAGGCTGGGACGCCAACGTCACCCGCGTCAGCACCGTCATGCCCACCGACGCCGGCTTCCTGATCTACTACGACGGCCGCACCACCCAGGGCGATGTCTACGAAGACCGCACCGGCATGGTCTTCTCCCAGGACCTCGGCACCACCGTGCGCCATTCCGACGACGGCCCCCTGCTGCAAGGCCACGCCGGAACCCGCTGCCTGCGCTACCTGGACTACGCCGTGCTGGGCGATTCCCTGTTCTACGTCTACGAAACCTCCACCGCCACCGGCGCCCACGAACTCCGCGCCAGCCGTGCCCGTCTCCAGTAAGCGACTTCAAGTGATCCCGCCCCGGCAACAAATCGGGCTGGCCCACGTACACTAGCCGCGCTTTGTGCCGGCTGCGGAATACGGCCCGGCCCTTACGAATTGCTCAAGAAGTGCCGCAGTTGAGTCGGACGAGGCTGACCTGATGGACCTCGGACAGATCGTCCAGGACATCGTCAAGGACCCGGCCGCGCTCGGCCAGATCATCCTCTTCGACCTGATCCTCAGCGGCGATAACGCCGTGGTCATCGGTGTCGTCGCCAGCCGGTTGCAGGGACGCCAGCGGCGCTGGGCCATCATCATCGGGGCCGGCGGCGCCGTCGTGCTGCGCATCGCGCTGGCCTCCATCGCCACCCTGCTCCTGCAGGCGCCCGCCATCTCAATGATCGGGGGCCTGGCCCTGTTCTGGGTCGCCTGGCGCTTGCTCAAGCCTGAGGGTGACGAAGAGCACGACGCCGCGACCTCGTTCCCGGAGGCCATCCGCCTGATCATCCTGGCCGACGTGGTCATGAGCCTGGACAACGTGCTCACCGTCGCCGGCACCGCCCACGGCAACATTCCCCTGCTGGTCTTCGGCCTGGCGCTGTCGATCCCGCTCCTGTTCGTGGGCGCCGGCCTGATCGCCCTGGCCACGGACAAGGCGCCGATCATCATCTACATCGGCAGCGCGCTCATCTTCCGCATCGCCGTCGTGCTAATCGTGGACGACAAGCTGGTGCACGACTTCCTGACGCCCAGCCTCTGGTTCGAACACGTGATTCCGTGGCTGGTGGCGTTCGGCGGTCCCGCCCTCTACGTCGCCCTGGCCCGCCGGGCCGGCCGTCCCATCGTTCCGTTCTGGACCAACCCATTCGCTAAAGAGACCTGAGCCAGCCGCTCCGCACGCTCGGCGCGGGCTCCGCGGTCACGTTGTGCCCTGGACGTGCGACGATGTCGCGCCAACCGCACACCCGAGGCTCCCATGTACAAGCTCTTGCACACCCGCATCCGCGTCAGCGACCTGGAACAGTCGATCCGCTTCTACGAAGACAACCTCGGCTTCAAGCTCATCAGCCGCTCCGACCGCTCGCCCGCCGGCAACCAGATCGTCCACTTGGAGCTGCCGGGCAACGACCACACCATCGAACTCACTTGGTCCGCGGACTACGAGCTCAACGTGCCCGAGGACCTCATGCACTTCGCCATCGGCGTGCCCGACCTCATCGCCTTCTGCGACGAACTGGAAGGCAAAGGCCTGGAAATCTGGCCGGACGACTGGCGCCAGACCTTCCCCACCGGCCGCAAGATGGCCTTTATTGACGACCCCGACGGCTACGAGATCGAGTTGCTGGAGCGCTAAGCCTTCCCGCAAGCCGCCGGCCGCCTCATTTCTGGGCGCTGGCGCGAGCTACTCGAAAACCTCGAACCCCTCGGCCTGGAAGTCCGCGTCATAGGCCAGCGCCGCGGTGGCCCGGTATTTCCGCATCACCACAAAGCTCATGCAGTCCACCAGGCTCAGGCCTCGTCGGTTGTGGTGCTCGAAGAGCGTCACAGCCTCGGAATGGTCGTCCGGCGTGACCCAGTGAATCGTGAAATTCTGCGCGTCGGCTAGAAACGCGCGGGCGCTGGGCATGCCCAGGCGCCGCTGCAGGAGCGCCACGGTCTCAATCAGCACGTAGTTGTGCGTCAGCAGCGGCTGGCCGCCGGCCACTACGCGCTGCATGGCACGTATCGCTCGGGCGTGGTGCAGGTCGTTGACGTCCGCCAGCGCCAGCGCGGCCGACGTGTCAAAGAAAATCAGCCGCCAAAATCCTCGGCCAGCGCGTCGTCATGACGCTCCGACAGCGGCTGCGGACCGCCCGGCTGCGACCGGCCCGAGCCGATAAACGAAAAGCTCTCCAGCGAGTCCGGCCGCTTGGTGGGCGTGACCACGTATTGCGCCACCGCCTCGCGCACGACTGCCGCCATGGACTTGCCCTCCGCAAAGGCGCGCTGCTTGGTCAACTCGTACAGCGGCTCGTCCAGTTGAATCTGCGTGCGCCGCATGCCCTCGGCTCCGCCTGCCAAATCATGTAAGCATGACACCATGATGTCATGCCGTCAACAAGCCTCGCCCGGAAAGGGCGCCGTTCAAGGCTCAGCCCCCCGGGATGTACAGACTCCGATCCGCCACCGGCACCTCCACCCGCCCGCCGCCCGCCAGATGCGAGTGCGCAATGCCGAATTGCACTTCCACCGACTGCATCGTCACGTCGATGTTGCCGCGCGTCGGCTCCCCGGTTTCCAGCGACTTGATCAGGTCCCGGATGGTGTTGACCGTGGGTGGCTCGCCACGCGCGTAAACCGTCCGCGTGGTCGCGCCCGTGGCCGCCGATCCCAGGCTATGGCGTATCTCGAACTCGCTGCCGTTATCCAGCGCGTAGGCCCGGCCCTCGCTGCCCAGCACCTGGACGTCAAAGAACCCTCGGTGCGGGATGAAATACCCCGTCGTCCCATCGGCGTACCCCACCTGGAAGTGACCCACGTACGGGTCCGCGATCTCGAACCCCGGTGACGGCAGGTAACGGTTGTTCGCGGCGTCGAACTCTGGCGGCGCGCGCCGCGGCTCCGGGTCGAACGGGTCGCCGGCCTCGATCAGACGGCCGCTCACCGACGCCGGCTGCGGATCGCCCAGCAGCATCGAGACCAGGTCCAGCGTGTGCGGGTGGTGCTTGATCAGGTCGGTGTAGGCGAACATCAGCGCGGCCTGCGGTTCGCCAATCTCGCCGGCGGCTATGGCCTCCGCCAGCGCCCGAAATCCCACGTGGTGGCGGCGCATCGCGCCCCAGTTGAACGCCACCCCGTTGCGCGTCATCGCATCCCGGACCCGGTCCGCCTCGGCCAGCGAGGCGCACAACCCCTTCTCGCTGTAGATCGCCCGCACGCCGTGTTCGGCGCAATAGATCAGCGGCTCGGCCCGCGCGAACGAGGGCGTGGTGACGCTGACGATATCGGGCTGTTCCTTGTCGATCATCTCCCGGTAGTCGAGGTACGTGTTGGTGACGCCGAACCGCTCGCTGAAGCGCTGCAGCCGCTCCGCGCCGCGGTTGGCCACGGCCACCACGTCGGTTTCCTCGATGTACTCGTAGGCCGAGAAATGGCCGTAGGGAAGGTTCGGGTCCCCCAGCGGGATCTCGTCCTCGATCAACCCGCCCATGCGGCCCGTTCCAATAATCGCCACCCGGTACCTGCCTGCCATCAACCCACCTCCCTGCCCCACCGTCACGCCATGCTCAAGAGTTTGGCTGGCGCCATCAATCCACTATGACATGCTAAGCGTCACCACAGACGGGTCGTACAATGCCTGCGTCGTTGCTAAGGTCATCAACCTTGCGTACCTTGAGTAAGAACTTGGGACTAAGTATAAGTAGACCCCGACGTGATGGCTCGTATAGCGTATCGTTAAAGCACTTGGTTGTGGCCGGTCACGCGGGTTCGCTTCACACTAATCGACCGAGACTGGAGGAGCCAGCTTCACGCAAAGGAGGAATAGAATAGCACCGCAAGACGTCGCGCGGACTGCAGAAGTTGAGGTAATTGAGTCAGCGCTGAAAGAGCTGAAAGTCCCCGCACAAGTATGCGATGTAATTCGAGGCCCAACCGTTACTCGGTACCTTGTTCGACCGCAAGGCAACATTCGTGTGCGGCGAATCGAACTAGTCGCCGATGATTTGGCCATGAATTTGGCCGCTGAGAGTGTTCGAATCGTTGCCCCCATCCCTGGGCAATCCTTTGTTGGGATTGAAGTCCCAAATCAGGAACCTGAGCCGGTACTGCTGAATGATATCCATTCGAGTGATGAATGGATGAATTCGCAGGCAACACTCAAGCTTCCCTTGGGCAAGGATATCGCTGGCCAAACAGTGATTGCTGACCTGACGACAATGCCACACTTGCTTGTGGCTGGCGCGACAGGATCAGGAAAGTCAGTATGTCTGACTTCGTTTATCACGAGTTTGGCCAATGAGAATTCTCCCGACGAACTTCGGTTGGTACTCATTGATCCGAAGATGGTTGAACTGACCATGTTCAACGAATTGCCACATCTACTCTATGATGTGGCAGTGAAACCGGATCAGGCAGCAGAAACGCTGAAGCTCGTGGTGAAAGAAATGGAAGAGCGATACGAATTGCTCTCCAAGGCTCGTAAGCGCAACATCGCTAGCTACAACGAAGATTCCGAAGACCAGTCACCACGAATTGTTGTGGTGATTGATGAGCTTGCTGACTTGATGATTGTTGGGAAGCGTGAGATAGAAGGGCTGTTGGTTAGGCTGGCGCAATTGGCTCGTGCCGTAGGTATCCATGTAATTGCTGCGACGCAGCGGCCATCATCGGATATCATCACGGGTCTCATCAAAGCTAACTTTCCAACACGAATTGCCTTTATGGTGAGTACCAAAGTTGACTCACGGGTGATTCTCGATCAGGCGGGGGCCGAGGCGTTGGTGGGACGTGGCGACATGTTGTATATGTCACCGCAACAGCAATCCCACGAACGAATTCAGGGCACCTTCACCCCGGATAGCACGCTTGACCGAGTGTTGCAGCAATGGGAGAACCTTGCTGAAGTCAAGTCTCAACGCCAGCAGGTCACGGTCGAAGAGCCTGGAGCTGAATTCGACTTCGAGTCCTGGAAGGCGGAGAACGAAGCGGAATCAAAGGAGCGCCTTGATCGAGCAATTGCGGAAATGAAGGCACGCGCTGCAAAGGTCCGTGAAGAGAGCGAGGCTTGGTTTCGGGATTTTATGAAAAGGGGCGCTTCCGAGAACGAAAAGTTCATGCGAGACCAGGGTCATCCATACGACGAGAGCAAGACAATCGACTCGTCTGCTGAGGAAAGCCCGAAGACTGAGAGTCCAGAGCGTAAACCACGAAAGCGAGGTAGGGCTGTAAGGTTTATCAATGGCCTTATGGTCTGGGTATGTGGGGTCGCCCTGGCGATTGTGATGCTCTATGTGCTAGGAGAAATCCTTCTATAGAGTATCCGGCCGTCATAGTCCAGTGGCAAGACAACTGCGTGCCATGCAGCAGACTCGAGTTCGAATCTCGGTGACTGCTCGAGCAACTCGCGATCGACTTCGCGCGGCTTCGCTACACCAGTTTCGCCTTTCCGTCCTTCGCCGCTTCATCGACC
Source organism: Chloroflexota bacterium (assembly GCA_028875175.1). Lineage (GTDB taxonomy): Bacteria > Chloroflexota > UBA11872 > UBA11872 > UBA11872 > UBA11872. Next base: position 13,870 of record JAPPFO010000284.1, read on the forward strand.
GCTGCGACGACCTCTCGAAGAAACTGGTTGCGATGCGGCGACGGAGTCACGTCCGGAACTGGCGCTGCAACCTCGTAGATTTCCTTGTCGATGATGTCAGCTCGAACAAAGGTTGATCCCCTCCCGGACTTGGAATAGGCAAGCACCCATTCGCTCATTCGCTCTTGCCAAAGTCGGCGAGTCGAAAGTTCGCGAATTCGCCGATTTAGGCTATCGGCAATGCCGTCATATTTGCCTTGGCGCTCCTCGTCTGAAGGCTCAGGCCCTTCCCAGCGCAGCGGATTCTGGATAAACAGGTAGATCTGTTCCTTTAGCTCCGTAGCAAGGTCAGCGACGGGCTTCAGGTCGCCGTACTCATCGAGCCTCATCGTCGCCAGACGACGGTTCAGTGCCTTGACTCGCGCCCAGTGCTCCTTCCGGATCTCCGGGCGCATCTCGATGCCGAGTCGCGCCCGCCACTTCTCGTGGAAAGCGCTGGCCGCTCGACTTATCGCCAGGGCGAGATTCATACGATCGTAAACTGGCATCCCTTCAGAGACGGGTGGTTTCTCAGCGACCTGATCAATGGCTTCAAGTAGCTTCCGAAGCTGACCTAGCGTCCGCCTTCCCGCACTTGTTTTCTTCGTCAGAGGATCTTGGAGGTTGGCGAGAAAAAAACGAGCTGTTTGGACTCGAGTGCGGAGAATTCGCTCTGCCGACGCCCCGAGTTCTTCACCAAACGCGGTCAGGACGTTTCCTGCAGAAGCCAATACGTGGTTCGCCTTTTGGCTAACTCTGGGTAGATTGTCGCCCGTGACTTCGTCAAAGTGCGTAAATGCCAGCAGCAGCTTGCGCCCGTTTCCTGTGACCACTACTTCGCGGATTGCTGCGACTGGCGCTGCCTGCATTGGCTGCGTCGCGTTATCTACGAGGAGCACTGCGTCCACGGCCTCTATGCGTTCGCTGACACTGGTGGACACCGACGAAGACGACTTCGGCGTGTGCCCTAGACCCTCTCCGTCAAACAACACAAGTCTATTGATCTCACCGTTCGCCCAACTGGGAGAAAATGGCCCGGCGACCCGGACGCCGTTTACAAGCGGCGTCAGGAGATGCCCGAAGAAGCGTGCATAGTTGCTTGAGAAACGTGAAATAGACCGAAGGAACTCGCTGCGCTCTTCGACCGGCCATTCCGCCTGCCAGAAGAGAGGCCAGCCTTGGCGAGTCTTGTTCACTGACCCCGGCGGCAGCAGACTGAAGCGCTTCTCGATCGCGTCGATCAGCGCGTCGGCGATTTCGTGGAATTCGCCATCCTCGCGCAACAGGTCATCGCGGTGCTCTTCCAGCATCTCCTCAATAACGCGCTTGTCATCCTCGTCGCTTGCGTCGAATTCGTGACTCAACTGATCCCGGATCCTGACTGCGAGCTCACGAACTCTCGCGACCGACTGAACAAGTAGGTCTTCGGTCATCTCCATGTCTATCTCGTCGAGTTTTTCAGGCGAGGGCAACTCGGAATCCTCATCGGACTCCCCATCCTCGAAGTCGTCCTCGAAGTCGTTGAAGTCAGGAATACCGTCAAGTCCCTGTGGGCCATTACCAAGGATGTAGTTCAACCGAAATCGCTGATCCACGTGATTCAGCAGATAGCGAAGCACGCTGGCGTCGTCCTCCTCCTTCATAGCAGCCAGGACTGCTTCCGAAATACAGTCGTTCACATATTCGCGGGCTTCGTCGCTCGAGACAAAGGTCACAACGGCCCGCCAGTGTCCGTCGTCCAGAATGATCTCGGTGTCGTGGATGGTCGTCTTGGCAGTGGAGGTTGAAGGAAAGCGCTCCGTCAATGGGTCAGTCCCGATCAGTTGCCGGACAAGCGTCGTCTTCCCGGCGCCAGTCGTGCCCAGCAACAGCACATGGCGGTAACCGTCAGGCTCCTGAGGAGGAAGCGGGATGACGTCTTCGCGAAGGGAGGCAAAGTCGAACGCTTCCGGAACCATCTTGTCGAAGAAGATGTCGACGACGCGTTCGTCGAACCGCCGCTCCGCCTCGGTTCGGCCAGCAAGGCTGTGGTAGCGCGGGTTGGCCAGTAACGTGTCTAGCTGACTTCGGAGTCGTTCTGCCTCCGCCTCGTCGCGCGTGCCCAAGCCTCGTCGGACTCGGAGGCCCGGTTTCCCGGTCGCCTGATCCAGTCGTGCTGGGTGCCGAAAGATCACCGAGTAGCCCAGCCGTCCTTGCGACTTGCTAAGGCTGGCCGAATAAATGCGTGAAGCCATTAAGCCCTCCGTTGTTCCGCCGTTGTTCCACAAGCCAAACATAGACAGCCCTGTGCCACGTGTCAAGCGATTCTGGAACAACTCTGGAACAACGTCGCCTGTGCTCACAAAGCGGCTGATCACAGCGCTCGCACATGCCCGGACTCGGTGGCGCATCTCGGCTGGCGGCTTCGCGCCACGTGAGCTATTCGGCACAATCGCGGCGACAGCGACGCCGTGGATGTAAGTTCATGACCAAATCGACAATCCTCCGCAGCCGGCTGGCTGGCGACGAGATCATCGTGCTGCCGGGCGCCTACGACGCCCTGTCGGCCAAGCTGATCGAGCAGGCCGGCTTCACGCAGTTCTTCACCACCGGCTTCGGCCTGGCCGCCAGCACCCTGGGCGAACCCGACATTGGTCTGCTGACGCAGACCGAGACGCTGGACCGCGCCCGCCGCATCGCCCACACCGTGGACATCCCGCTGGTGGCCGACATGGACACCGGCTACGGCAACCCGATCAACGTCATCCGTACCGTGCGCGAGTGCGTCCAGGCCGGCATCGCCGGAATCATCCTCGAAGACCAGGAGTGGCCCAAGCGCTGCGGCCACCTGGAAGGCAAGCGCGTGGTGCCCCTCGAGGACCACGTACAGAAGCTGCGCGCGGCCGTCCACGCCCGCGGCGACGACGACCTGGTCATCATCGCCCGCACCGACGCCCGCGCCGTCAACGGCCTGGACGACGCCATTGCCCGCAGCCACGCCAACGTGGAGGCCGGCGCCGACGTCGTCTTCATCGAAGCCCCCCGCTCGCTGGACGAACTGCGCGCCGTCCGCGCGGCCTTCGACCCCCAGGTGCCCCTGTTCGCCAACATGATCGAGGACGGCGTCACGCCCTTCCTCTCCGCGACCGAACTGCAGGACCTGGGCTACATGATGGTGGTCTACCCGCTCTCCGGCCTCTTCGCGGCCACGGCCGCCTTGCAACGCACCTATGCGGCGCTGGTAGCTGATGGCACCACTGCGGGGGCCGGTCCGATGGCGGGCCTGGAAGACTTCAAGGACATCATCGGCGTGCCCACCTATGGCGAGCTTGAGCGCGAATTCGTCAGTGCCGACTAGGGCCCGGCGGGTACCCGCGGTCGATCCGTCGGTTCGACATCTCACGAACCGCCGGTTCGCGCCGAACTACGGTTACATAAGGTGGCCGGGCTGACGTGGACTGCGTCGCGCACGCCTCGCTCCACCTTGACTGACTGATGCGTTGACTCGGCCAGCAGCACTCCGGCTGGGGCGGAGCGGAAAGGATTGCTGTGACAGCGCCTGCTAGGGCTCTGCGGAAGGCGGCCATCGTCGGGGTGCTGGCACTCGCCGCTGTCGTGGGCCTCGCCTGCGTCGAGCCGGAGTCCGCGCCGACCGCCACCCCCGCGACCGTCGCCGAAACGACGAGCGCGCCACCACCTACACCGGCGCCGAACACGCCGACACCAGCGGCAACTCCGACCCCAAGCCCCACGCCCACGCTGGAGCCCACGCCGACCGCGACACTCCCGAACACGCCAACCCCAACCGCCACACCGACCCCGGAGCCCACGCCGACCCCGAAACCAACGCCGCAGGCTGCCTTGGACGAAACCGGGATCAACTGGGAGCCCTGCAGACTCAATAGCGCCTTCGAGTGCGCATTCCTGCAAGTCCCGGCGGACTACCGCGATCCAGACGCCGGCACCCTGCGCATCGCCGTCAACGTGCATCGCGCCAGGCTTCCCGACGAGCGAGTCGGCTACCTGCTTGTAAACCCAGGCGGACCCGGTGGTAGCGGCCTGGAACTGGTCGAGTCCATCAGGTCCGGCTTCTCGGCGTTCGCGCCTGAACTCGTCGAACGCTTCGACATCGTGGGCTTCGACCCCCGCGGCGTTAAGGCGTCCGAGCCGAAGTTCGAGTGCGGGAGCCTGGGCGAACAGCTCGACCTGCGACGCGCCATCGACGCGCCCGCCGACACTCCGGCGGAAATCGCGGCCGGTGAAGCCGCGGCCAGGCTCTGCATGGAGTCCATGGGACCCGTCGGCGGCCTGCTCCACACCGCCTACGTTGCCAGGGACATGGATGAGATCCGAAAGGCCCTGGGCGTCGAGCAGGTCTCCTACCTGGGCTTCTCCTACGGCTCCGCGGTGGGCGTCTGGTACGCCACGCTCTTCCCCGACTCGGTCCGCGCCATGGTCATCGACGCGGCGGACAACCCGGTGGATGCGGCCGCCAACCAGGCGGAACGCGTGGCCGACGCCCTGGAGGAAACGGCGCCTATCGCCATTCTTCTTGAGCGGGCGCTGACCGCCTGCGATAGCCCCGAGTGCCCGATCTACAACGACGGCGACCCGCTCGGCTACTTCCGCCAGGCCGCCGAAAAGCTGCATCTGGTCAACGAGGGTGCCGGCAACCATCCCGATGCGGCCGCCTATGGAGTCATTACGCCCCTGTACGCCGAGTTCCTCTGGCCGATCCTCTGGGAGGCCCTCTACCGGCTCAACGAGTACGACGATCCGTCGATTCTGCTCGAGGTCGCCGAGTTTCAATGGGAGGACGCCGGCCCCCGCGTCGCGCGAATGCCGGAGCACGTCAACTGCCTGGACGACTGGGTGTTGCATCCCGAGCAGGACCGTGAAACTCGCTTGGCCGACGGGGAGGTCTATCAGGCCGCCCAGGACGAGGAGTTTCCCCTGCTGGCGCTGCTGGGCCCCCCGCTATTCTCCGCCTGCGCGTTCTACGACCAATTTGCACCCGAGCCTCTCGAAGGGCGACTGGACGGCGGCGGCGTGCCCATCCTGGTTATCGGCAATCACGGCGACCCGTTCACCCCGTTCATCGAGTCGGAGGAGTTGATGACGGAGCAGCTCACGAACGGGTACCTGGTGGAGGTCGACCACGGCGCCCACGGCGTCTATCCCAACAACTCCTGCGTGAACCAGCACGTGCATCGTGCACTGATCGACGGCGAATACCCGGACGAACGTCGTGTCGCCTGCGAACGCGAGGAAGTACGGCTCCCGTTCTAGCCTCCGACCCAGCTGGCGAGCGGCGTCAGAGCGTCAAGCCCTCTGGCAGGCCGCGATGAAGTCCCCCGAGTCGGCCGTGAAGCACCAGCGCTCCAGGTCGTGCAGCACGGCGTTGGTGACCTGCAGGCCGTCGTAAGTCTCGCGCGTCTCGATCCCGCTGGTGCAGTCCCGCAGCAGGATCGGCGCGTAGCCCCGGTTGCGCATCGCATGGATCCCGTAGTCGCGAAAGCGCACGCAGATATTCGTGGCGAACCCGACGTAGACCAGGTGCACCAGCCGCAGGTCGCGCAGCACCCGCTGCAGCTGCTCGCCGGTGGCGATCACGATGTCGTCCGGCTCCGGTGCCACCGCGTCGTGAATCGTGCGGAACCGGTGCCAGGGCTCAGGCGGCTTGCCGGCGCTGTCCGGCGGCAGTTCGCCCGGCGCTCGCCGTAGCGACTCGTACGGTCCGGTCACGGCGCGATAGGCCGCCGGCGGCCAGCCGTCGTCCGGCTCCGGCGTCGGCTGCAACTCCTCGACCCCCGCCCAGCGGGACCACTGCTGGTGCGTGGCGGCGATTGGAGGAGAGGGCGCGTAGATTGGGGTCACGCCGGCCGCCCGCGCGGCATCCAGCGCCGGCCGGATTCGCTGCACCGTGATGTCGCTGGTGCGCGCACGATGGGAGGCGATCGGATGCTCGCCCCAGGTATCCACCAGGACCAGGGCCGTCTCCGCCGGATCCAGCTCGGCCCGCAGTTCCGTCGGCACGATGTTGGCCTCCACGTTGTCGGCGGGGCCGGTGCTGTGCATCGCCTGGTAACGCAGCGTCAATTGCATGGGGTCAGTCCTCGGACGCGATCAGCGCGAGCATACGCTTGTGGCCGCGTTCGCTTTTTGTTTGGTATTCTTGGCACCCCTTCGAACCGGCCCAATTGCCAGCCATGAGCGCCCTCTGCAACACGCCCCTCATCCTCGAAGCTGCGGCCGCTCCTGCTCCCGCCCCGGCGGAGAGCAACGGTGTTCGATGTCAACCCATTCAAGGGGACGCCGTTCTTCACCCTCTCCAAGGGGAGAGGCAGACTCGGCCGTCTTCGGCCGAAT
>JAPPFO010000094.1 GCA_028875175.1 Chloroflexota bacterium
GGGGCCGCCTGCGCACCGGTGCCCGTCACCTCCAAGATCGCCGCCGTGCCGGCCGGAGCGCCCATCGGCACGACGGCGCAGCCGTCGAGCGCGGCGGACACCGCCGCGCCGGCCATCGCGGCGGCCGCCTACGCCGGCGCGACGTTGACCCTGACCATGAGCGAGCCGGTTTGGGCGGAGCAGCGCCCGCCGCCGGGCGACTTCGTGGTCCGGTCGAACGCCGTCCTCAAGGTCACGAAGGTCGGCATTGCGGCGCAGCGGTCGGATGCGGGCAAGGTGATCACGCTGACCTTGGCGAAGGCCGTGTCCGGCGCGCACAGGGTGCTGGTGAGCTACGTCCCCAACCGCACCGCCGCACGGCGCCCGCGCGACGCCGCCGGCAACCGGATGGGCTTCGAGACGGCGACCGCGCTGCCGCGGCGCACGCTGTCCGCCGCCTTCGGCGGCGCGGGCGAATCGGGCATCGCGGAGGATGCGGGCGAGGTGGACGTGACGATCTCCCTGGACGATCCGCCGGACTCGGGCAGCTACACGGGCTGCCGCCTGCGCCTGGCGGCGGACGGCGTCGCGGACGCCGCCGACGTCGAGCTCGCCGAAGCCGGGCTGGCGCTCAACCCCGGCAACGGCTGGCGGGCCGGCGCCAAGCTCCTGCGGATCGTTGACGACGCCCTGGCCGAGGGCGACGAGGCGCTGGCGGTGGAGGCGCACTGCACGGGCGGCGCGGCGGGCATGGAGCCGTCGGCGAGGTGGCTCGCATCGGAGTCGGCGACCGCGACGATCGTCGACAACGAGTCGCGGACCGTAGCGCTGGCCGCGGCCCCGTCGGGGATTGTGGAGACGGCGGAGGCCACGCCCGTGACGGTCACGGCGACGCTGGACGGCCAGGCGACGGAGGGGCTGGACCTCCCGCTCACACTGTCGGGCACCGCCACGGCGGACGACTACTCCGTGAGCGGGACGAAGAGCATCGCGATCGCTGCGGGCGCGGCCAGCGGCTCGACGGTGCTGACCATCGACCCGGCGGCCGACCAGGATGACGTTGACGAGGCCATTGCCGTCGACGCCGTCCTGGCCGGGTATGCGGTGACCGGCGCGGAGGTGGCCATCACGGAGCCCGCGCCGCCGCCCAGGCTGGTCGCCGCGGTCGCGTCGTCGAAGCTGAACGAGGACGCGGGCAAGGTCACCGTCCGATTGACCTTGAGGAACCCGCCGGCATCGGGCGGCTACACGGGCTGCGGACTTCGCCTCGCCGCAGGCAGCGTGGCGGAATCGCCTGCGGACGTGACCTTCCCGAACCAAAAGCGGCTGAGGGCGGCCAACGGCTGGACGGCCCAAGGCAAGCTCCTGAACCTGGTGGACGACGCGCTCACGGAGCGCAATGAGGCGCTCGTGGTGGAAGGCCGCTGCAAGGGCAGGGAGCCGGGGACCGAGCCGGCCGCCAAGGACCTGCTCGCCAAGCCGCTGCGGCTGACCATCAGGGACAACGACGGGGCGCGTCCCCTGACCCTGTCGGTCGATCCGGCCACGATCGGCGAGACGCTCGGCGGGCAGGCGGTTGAGGTCACGGCCACGGTGGCCGATGCGCCTCCGTCGCCGGTGACGGTCAGCCTGCGCCTCGGCCCCGGCGCGTACTCGGCGACCGGCGCCCTGAGGGTCGTGATTCCGGCGGGCTCGACAAGCGGCGCAACCGAGCTGACGTTCACGCCCACTGACGACGGCAACGCATCCGACGACACGGTGGCCGTCAGCGGCACCGCCCCCGGCCACACGGTGGCCGACGCCAGCCTGACCATCGCGGAGCCGACCGTGGTGGACGGGGCGGACCTGAGCGGCCTTGCGGTCCGGTTGACGGTCAGTCCGGCGGCGATCCGGGAAGGGTCCAGCGGCGGCCACCGGCTGAACGTGAGGCTTGACGGCGTGGACGTGCCGCCGGTGGACGTGTCCATGGCGCCCGACATCGGCGGCACGGCGACGCGGGGGTCGTCGCACGACTACCGGCTGACCGGCGCGGCGGGCTGGCGGAAGCTGACGGTCAAGGCCAACGATGCGCATCTGGCAGCCTCAAGCCGGGTGACGGTTGCGGCGTTCGCGGACAGCGTGGACGAGGGCGACGAGACGGTGACGTTCACCGTCAGCCAAGTGACCTGGGGCACGACGGCGGTGGCGCTGGACCCGCCGGCCGTGGCGACGCTGCGCATCACGGAGGCGTGGGAGACGCCGAAGGCCCCGAAGGGCTTAAGCGCGGCGCCCTCGCCCGGCAACGAGACCCACGGCCTCGACGTGAGCTGGAGCGCGGTGGCCGCCACGCCGCCGGTCGAGGGCTACGTGGTGCGCTACCGGGAAGTGACGGCCCCGCCTTCCGCCTGGAGGGAAGCGGAGCCGCAGCCCGGGCTGGCGACGGCAATCACGGGGCTCAACGCCGGAACGCGCTACGAGCTCCGGGCCTACGCGAGGAGCGCGGCGGGCGACGGCCCGGAGTCGGGCAGCGCCTACGCCTACACTGCGGACGGCGGCTGCCCGATGTCGGCGCCCTCAGTGTCCGCGGCGGCGGGGGAGCGCTCGTCGTCGGACCTGAGCGTGTCCTGGCAGGCGCCGGCCTGCGGCGCGTCGGTGGCCGGATACCGCCTGCGGCATCGGGAGGATCCGGACGCCGAGAAGGTTGAGGGCGCCTGGACGGAGACCGCCGCGGCGGGCACGGCGGCGACGCTCACGGGCTTGGCCGCGGACACGTCCTACGTCGTGGCGGTGCGCGCCGTCACCGCGGGCGGCGACAAGGGGCCCTGGTCGCCGGAGGGCAAGGGGCGCACCGGGCTCGACACGCGGCTGCCGCCGCGCATGGGCGCGCCGGCGGTGGCGCCGCACGCTGTGGACGGCGCCTCCCGGTTGGACGCCACGTGGACACGGGTGACCTGGACGGACCCCAACGGCGTGCCGCACTTGATGGCGGAGTACCAGTACCGCCACCGGGCAGACGGCGGCGCCTGGACGGCGCCGGCCGGCGCACGGGCGGGTACCGGGGAGGCCTCGGCCATGACGCGCTCGATTTCCGGGCTGGCCGCCGGCACTTGGCACGAGGTGCAGGTGCGGGCCGTGAACCGCGCGGGCGGGGCCGCCCATCCCGGCAAGTGGTCGGAGCCGGGCCGCGGGCGCACCTGGGGCGCGCCGGACCGGGTGGAGGAGCCGGCGGCGTACCTGACGGGCCAGGCGGTTGAGGTGGTGTGGGAGGCGCCGCACGACGGCGGGTCGCCGATCACGGACTACGACGTGGACTACCGGGAGCGGGGCTCGACCCGCTGGAGGACGCATCCGTACGCGGGCTGCGCCATGGGGACGTGCGCCGCCGAGGCGTCGATCAACGGGCTGGCCAGGCAGGTGCGGGTGCGCGCGGGGAACGCGCTCGGCATGGGCAAGTGGTCGCGGGCGGCCAAGGTGCAGTCGCGCAAGCTCCTGCGGGCGTCCTACGGCACGGCGGCCGCAACGGTGGAGGAGGGCGAGTCGCTGCTGGTGAGGGGGCGGCTGGACGGCGCGGCCGACCGCGGGGTGCCGGCGCGGGTTAGGACCACCGGCGGCGCGGGCGCGTTCCGCCTGGACGGCCTGACCGGCCAGGCGGCCGCGTTCGGCTTGGGCACGCTTGAGCAGACGTTCACGTTCGCGGCGCTCCAGGACACGGACGACGTCAGCGAGAAGGTGACGCTCGGGTTCGGGACGCTCCCCGACGGGGTGAGCCTGGCCGCGCCGGCCTCGCTGGTGGTGACCATCAACGACGACGAGGCCGCGAACGGCGCACCGGCGTTCGCCTCGGGCGCAGCGGCCACCCGCACCGTGGCTGAGAATGCGGCAGCGGGCACGGCGGTGGGCGCGCCGCTCACAGCCACGGACCCGGAGAACGACCCGCTGGCCTACACGCTGGGCGGGACCCATGCGGCGCTGTTCACGGTCGATGCGTCCAGCGGCCAGCTCAAGGTGGGCGCCGGCGCGGACCTCGACTTCGAGGGCGCGGCGAACAGCCACTCCGTCACGGTTGAGGTGGGCGACGGCAAGGACGCCTCGGGCGCGGCCGACGCATCAGCGGACGACGCCATCGCGGTCACGGTGAACGTCACGGACGTGGCGGAGCCGCCGTCGGCGCCCGCCGCGCCGACGCTGACGCCGACGGCCACGACGCTTGGCGTCGCGTGGACCGAGCCGGACAACACGGGACCTGCGATCACCGGCTACGAACTGCACCGCCGGGCATCCGGCGAGGCGGACTGGACCGATGCGCAGCTGTCGGGAACGGCGACCGCCGCCACGCTCAACGGCCTGTCCCCCGGCACCGCCCACGAAGTGCGGGTGCGCGCGGCCAACGACGAGGGTACCGGCGCTTGGTCCGCATCCGCCGAGGGGAACACCCTGCCGGCGGTGTCGCTGGCCGCCGACGACCTGCAGCCGGAGATCGCGGACGGCAATGCGGCCGCGGCGGTGACGCTGAGCGCGACGGCGGGCGCGGCGGGTGGCGGGACGCTGACCGGAGCATGGCTGACGCGCGACGGCGAGGGAACGGTGGCCGTGCTGGAGGACGGCATCGCGCTGGCCGACGGCGCCCAGGCGGCGCGGGCGGCGTCCTCGTCGGCGCCGGGGCCGCGGACGTTCGGGTTCCGGGCGACCCACGCGCTGGACGGCCGCACGCGGGCCTCGACGGAGTGGCTGACCGTCAACTGGCGCCCGCGGGTGATCCTGTCCGCGTCTCCGTCGAGCGTTGCCGAGGACGGCGGCCCCACGAAGGTCACGGTGACGGCTAGGCTCACCGGCACGGCGGTGAGCGATGCGGCGAAGACGGTGGCCGTGTCGGTGGCGGGCGGCACCGCCAAGGTCGGCGACGACTTCGAGGCGGTGGACGGCTTCACGATCAAGCTGGCGGGCGGCGCGCGGAGCGCGGACGGATCCTTCACCCTGACGCCGGTGGCGGACTCGGCCCGCGAGGGGCCGGAGACCGTCTCCGTGGCCGGCACCGCCACTGACGGCAGCCCGGTCACGGTCACGGGGGCGACGGTCAGCATCGTGGACGCCGATCCGAAGCTGACGGTGGCCGCCCCCTCGAACGGCCACGTCACCGGCACGACCGGCAGCGGCGATGCCAAGACGACGGTGATCGACTGCGGCTCCGGGGGCCGGACGGACTGCGCCGCAACCCTTGCGGGCGGCACCGAGGTGGCGCTGACGGCCACGGCGGACGACGGATACCTCTTCAGCGGCTGGACCGGGGCCTGCAGCGGCGCCGGCGCCTGCACGGTGACCGTGAGCGTGGACACGACGGTCGGCGCGAAGTTCGCCGCCGCCCGCAAGCTGACGGTGGCGAAGCCGGCCAACGGCAAGGTGGTGGGCAAGGTCGGCCAGGCGACGGTGATCGACTGCGGCAGCGACTGCGCGGAGACAGTGGCGGACGGCACCAGCGTCGCCCTGAGCGCCAGCCCCAGTGCGGACCACAGGTTCGACGGCTGGGGCGGCGCCTGCGCCTCCGAGACCACGGCCGACTGCTCGGTTACCCTGAACGCCGACCGCACGGTGAGCGTCGCGTTCGCGTCCACGGCCACCGTCGGCAAGTGCGACGAGAGCGTCGTGGACGGCTGCGCCGCCGGAACCCTCAACAGCGCCGCGCACCCCGACACCGACGCCGACCACCACTGGCGCTGCGACGGGGCCAACGGCGGGGCCAACTCCCGCAAGTGCACGAAGCCCAAGGCAGGCTGCTCCGCCGGGAGCCGGGACTGGAGCGCAAGCGGCAACGACTGCACCGGCTCGGTGACGGGCGCGTCCAGCGGCCAAGCGCGCTCGGCCAACGACGGCGACGGCCCCGCCACGGGCTCGGCATCGTTCAAGTGCGACGACGGGGCCTGGACGGAGCAGTCCGGCAGCGTCTGCGGCCGGGAGTGCGCCGCGCAGACCCGTTCCCATTGCGATTTGACCAAAACGGCGCACGGCGGCAGTTCGGGAACCTGCGACGCCGACTCCACCGGGAACTGCTCCCACTCCTGCAGCAACGGCGTCTGGACCCGGGAGAGCGGCCAGTGCAACGCCCGCTGCCCCACGAGTGCCGAAACTTGGACGGTGGGGGACGACAGCTGCACGGACACGGTGGCCGGCGGCGTCCACGGCATCACGCGGACGGCCAGCGACGGCGCGGGGTCAGCCCGGGGCACCGCGAGCTACCTGTGCTCCGACGGGGACTGGCTGGAGCAGGCGGGCAGCACCTGCGAGCGGGAGTGCGGGGCCGCCACGCACACTTGGCGCGTGGGTTCGGCCGAGTGCAGCGCGCGGCTGGGCACGCTGCCGAGCGGGTGGAGCAACCTGGCGGAGGACGACAGGTACCCGGACACCGGCTCCGCAAGGTACGAGTGCGCCGACGGGACTTGGACGGCCCCCACCTCCGGGAGCGCGAGCTGTCATGAGAGCTGCGAAGCAAAGACCATCGACGACTGCGTTCTGGAGAACAAGGTTCACAACGGCAGATCGGGTTCCTGCGCCGGCGGGTCGGGCGCCTGCTCCTACACCTGCGTAAGCGGGAACTGGAGCAGGAACAGCAACAGCTGCCAAGCGGACTGCGCCACCAGCACCGAGACCTGGACCGTGGACGACGACAGTTGCTCGGCATCGGTAACCGGCGGGACGCATGGTGCGACCCGCAGCGTCAACGATCCGGCCACCGGCACGACCAGCGGCTCCGCGACCTTCGAGTGCAATGACGGGGACTGGGACGAGCAGGCGGGCAGCACATGCAATCGGGAGTGTTCGGGTGGCCCCGCGACCTGGAAGGGCGCCAACAGCACCAGCTGCTCCGCAACCCTCGCCCGACAGCCGCACGGCGGCACCAGCACGGCAAATGACCAAACGATCCTGGACACCGGATCGGCCACCTATCAGTGCGATGACGGCGACTGGGGGGATCCCGCCAGCGAGACCTGCGACAAGGGATGCGCAGGACGAACAATTGCGGGGTGCCCGTTGGCGGACAGGGCGCATGAAGGCAGCTCGGGCGGAACCTGTGTCGGCGACTACTCCGGCACTTGCTCATACTCGTGCAGCCTGGGCGCGTGGTCGGCAGTTTCAGCGTGCCGCGCGGATTGCGCCGGCCAAACGATAGATGGGTGCACATTGACGGGCAAGGCGCATGGCGGCACGTCAGGCGGAACCTGCGGCACCGGTTACCAGGGCAGCTGCTCCTACTCCTGCGGCGACGGCAGCTGGACGCCCGTCACGGAATGCAAGCCCGAGCTTAGGGTGAGCCCGGTGCCGAAGGGCGGATACGTGACGGCGAAGCCGGTGGCGGGCGACGGGATTTCCTGCGGGTCGGGAAATCGGACGGACTGCGTCATGGCAGTGCCCAAACGCACGACGGTCAACCCGTCGGCAACGGCGAGGAGCGAATACGAGTCGGGGAACTGGACCGGCTGCGACAAACCCGAAAAAACCTGCAGGGTCACAGTGGACGCGCCGAAAACCATCAGCGCGACGTTCACCTGCGAGCTGACGGCGGAAGCGGGCGGCCCGTACACGGCCACCTACATCTACATTCCCGCGCTTAATGTCGGGCCGTACTACTTGGCCACCGTGGAGGCGTCGGCCTCGGGGTGCGTTCTGCCGTACAGTTACACTTGGCAAGGGCAGTCCGAGCAGGAGGGAGGGGGCGCCTTCTACATATTCTATACAACAGGTGACCGAAAGAAGACCGTCACGGTCAGGGATGACCATGACAATACCGGTGATGACACGGCGGTCATCGCCGTGGGCACTGCCGCGAGCAGTGCCGAGAGGGCAGGCAGCGGCGGCGCGGAGTTCTCGCTCGAGGTGCCGCTGGGAGGCGACCTGCGCTTGATCTGGGGCGAGGACAGCGCCGTCTCGGCGACCTCGGACGACGACGCCGTCGCCGCGGTCAGCGTCGCCTCGCCGGCGATCCGCGTGACCGGCGTGGGCGTCGGCAGGACGCACGTCATCCTGCAGACCGACGCGGGCAAGCTGCGGCTGCCCGTGGCCGTCAAGTGAGCCGCCTTCCGTTCGCGGCGCTCGCGTCGATCTTCCTGCTCACGCCGCTGGGCGCGTTGGCGGAGGCGGGCCGCCCGTCGCTGTTCACGAGCGAGGCGAGGGCGCCGACGGCCGCTTTCGGCGGTGCGGCGTTGCTTGAATCCGGGACCGACGAGGCGGGCGGGCCTCCATCCCCGCGCATTGCCCGCGTCGACATCGACGGCCTTGGGCGGGTTCGCGACGGGGTGCTGTCCGGGCGCCCCCAGGGCCTGCGCCTCAACCTGCTCAACGGCGTCGAGTTCGAGGCGAGGATCGAGCGGGGCGCGCCGACGGCGACGGGCTACACGCTGTCCGGCCCCCTGCCGGACGTGCCGTTCGGCCGCGTCGTGCTGGTGGTGAACGGCGGGCGGACGGCGGGCCGGGTGTACACGCCCCAAGGCAACTACGCCATCCACACGACCGGCGCGATGCAGACGGTGGAGCGGATGGGCTCCGAGCCCTGGCGCTGCGGGGTGGAGGTCCCCTGGGAGGGCGCAGACGCGCGGGACGGCGGGTCCGCGCCCTCCTGGCCCGGCTTCCACGGGCCTGGGCCGGGCGGCTTCGCGCCGAAGCGCGGGGAGGGGGCTGGCGCGCGTTCCCGGACGCCGGCGCCAACCGAAGCCGGCGATGCCGGGGCGTCCGAGCCCGACGACGGCAACGTGGTTGACGTGCTGGTGGTGTACCCCTCGTTCGCGCGCGATCTTGAGGGCGGCTACGAGCCCATGCTGGACCTGATCGACCTGGACATCGCGACGGCCAACGAGGCCTACGCGGCGAGCGGCGTCGACCTGCGGGTGTCGCTCGCGGCGGCCGTGGAGGTGGAGTACGACTGGTTCCTTCACGAGCGGTTCTCCGATGCCGACGTCACCTACGTCTGGGGGCGCGCGCTCGGCCATCTCGCCCGGCGCGATGACGGACTCTTGGACGAGGTGCACGCGCTGCGCGACCGCCATGCGGCGGACTTGGTGCTGATGCACCTTGGCGGGCGCAACCACGCCGAAATGGGCGGTTACTTGATCCGCGGGATCGCCTACCGGCTGGGCGAGGTGTCGCGCCGAACGGTCGAGGACTTCGGGTTCTCGGTGGCGCTGTCGGGCGACGGCACGGTCGTGGCCCACGAGCTCGGCCACAGCATGGGGCTGCTGCACGACCGCCACGACGACGTCGGCAACGAGCCGTTCCCCTACAGCCACGGGTTCCGCTACGTGCACGCCGCGCCGTGGGGCGACACCGGCCGCCACTTCAGCCCCGCGACATACGGGACCGTCATGTCGCAGCATTCCCGTGCGGGAAAGTCCGGCTTCGTGCTGGCGTTCTCCAACCCGCAGCTGAGCCACCCCCAGGACCCGGAGCTGAAGCTGGGCGTGCCCGGCGACGAGCCCTCCTCGGCCGCGGACGGCCCGGCGGACGCGACGCGCCACCTGAACGAACTGCGCGGCGTTCTGGCCAACGTGCGGGCGCGGGAGGACGCGGACCCCTGCCGCTACGAAGTGACCGGCGACACGGGCACGCTGCCGCCCGGCGAGGGCGCCTACCGGGTTCGGGTGGAGACCGGCGCCGGCTGCCCCTGGTCGGCGTCGGCCGGGGAGTGGGTGGCGTCCGTGTCGCCGGCCAGCGGGACGGGGAGCGGCGCCGTCGAGGTCTCGGTCGGGGCGAACGACGGCTGGGAGCGCCCGCTGGAGGTTCTGGTTGCGGGGAGGCCGCACGCCCGGCGGCAGGCCGGCTCGCGGGCGATCACGCCGGTGTGCGAGCGCTCGCTGGAAATCAAAAGTTGGCTGGTGGTGAGGCACCCGGATCGAAAGCTCATCCATCCGCCGTTCGACGACGAGACACCCTGCGAGGACTTGAACTTCGACGGTGCGTACCTCGCGAGCGTGCGCCACATCAACAGGGACCGGCCGTCGGGGACTAAATACAGCGGCCTATTGCTCGACGGTTCGGGGCTGAAGGCCGGGGACTTCGACGGCCTGACCGGGTTGGCGGAGCTGCAGCTGGAGGTTGCGAAGACGCTTCCGGCGGGCCTGTTTTCCGGCCTGACCGGGTTGAAGCGGCTGAGGCTGGTGGATGCGGAGACGCTTCCGGCGGGCCTTTTCTCCGGACTGACCGGGCTTAGGTTCCTAGAGGTTGAGCCGTACTTCGTGTTTCCGAGGCGCGGAAGCCTCTTGAGGCGCATCGGGCCGGGCGCGTTTCGGGGGCTGCCCGGATTGCTCAGATTGAGGATATTGGGGCACCGGGTCGGCACGTTCTCCCCCGGGACCTTTGAAGGGATGCCGAGCCTGCTTGGCTTGGAGATTTGGAACGGTCCGCCTTGGGCGGACCAGGAGCCGCCGCTGCCGGTTACGAGGTTCGAGCCGGGCGCGCTGGCGGGGCTTCCGAACCTGCGCCAGCTGTGGATTCTCGCCCACAGCATGGAGGGAATGGAAGCTGGCGTATTCAACGAATTGGGCAGGCTCGGCACCTTGAGCCTGCGGGGCAACGGGCTTGAGTGGGTCGCGCCGGGCGCGTTTGACGGCCTGCGCGAACTGCGTCATCTGCGAT
The DNA here is from genome assembly GCA_028875175.1 of Chloroflexota bacterium. GTDB lineage: Bacteria > Chloroflexota > UBA11872 > UBA11872 > UBA11872 > UBA11872. The sequence continues at coordinate 10,576 of JAPPFO010000094.1, forward strand.
TGATCGAAAACGGCCTTTCGACCTTGCCGGCAGGGTTGTTCGGCGATTTGGCCACGCTGGAAAACCTGGCTATCTGGGGAAACAGGCTGGCCAAGCTGCCGCTCGGCGCGTTCGAAGGCCTGCGGGATCTTAAACAGTTGATCTTGTCGAGCAACCGGCTGGCGACCCTTGAGCCCGGCACGTTTTCGGGAATGCCGAGCCTGAGGGGGTTGGACCTGCAGGACAACAGGCTGCGGAACCTGCAGCCCGGCGTGTTTGAGGGCCTTGAGTCCCTGGACGATCTTGCCCTGCGGCACAACCCTCTGGGCGGGATCCGCGCGGGCGCCTTCAAGGGCCTCCGCAACCTTCGCCTGCTGTACTTGGCGTATGCGGACGTCACGTCGCTGGCGCCGGGCGTGTTCGACGACACGCCCGGCCTGGCAGTTCTGGACTTGGAGAAGAGCCGGCTGCGGAGCATTGCCCCCGGCACGTTCCGCGGGCTGCACCTGCGCGGGCTGCACTTGGGGAGCAATCCGGGCGCGCCGTTCGCGTTCGCGCCAAGGCCCGTGGTACACCCGGCATGGGACCCGGCGGCTGGCGGGCCGGTCGAGGCCGCCGTGGAGGTCCTCCCGGAGGCGCCCTTCCCGGTCGATGCGGCACTTGAAGCCTCGAACGGGTCGCTCTCAGCCAAGGCGGTTCACGTACCCCCGGGCGGGCCGCTCGGCAACGCGGCCGTCTCCGTCACCCCGGACGGCGACGGGCCGGTGACCGTGCGCGTCGGCCAGGCGCGGTGGCCGGAGGACTTGGGCCGGGAGGTGGCGCTCCCCCCCGTTGGCGGCGGACTGGTGATCGCCGTGGACTACCGGTATGGCTACTCCGGCTTCCGGGTGGAGCCGGGCCCGCCGCTGGTGCTGCAGGGGATCGCCGACCGGGCGCTGACGGTCGGGCGCGGGCCGGAGGCGATCGACCTGGCCGACGCGTTCCCCCGTTCGCTGGGCCCTGCGGACTACGCGGCGGAGTCGAGCGACGGGGCGGTGGCGGCGGTCTCCGTCGAGGACGGCGCGCTGGCCGTTTCGCCCCGCAGCGCGGGCAGCGCGACGGTGACGGTCACGGCGACGGCGGCGGACGGCGTGACGCTGACCCGCGAGTTCCGGGTGACGGTGCGCGCCCCCTCGGTGCCGCTGCTCCTCTCGGGCTCGAACCCCCAGCGCGAGGGGTTCGTGCGGCTGATCAACCGCTCCGACCATGCCGGTGCGGTGCGCGTCACGGCGTTCGACGACGGCGGCGCGCGCTTCGGCCCGGTGGACCTGCGGCTCAAGGCCAACGGGGCCGCGCACTTCAACTCCGGCGACCTGGAGGACGGGAACGCGGCCAAGGGGCTGCCTGAGGGCATCGGCGCCGGGCAGGGCGACTGGCGGCTGGAGTTCGAGAGCGACCTAGACATCGATGCGCTGGCCTACGTGCGCACCCGCGACGGCTTCGTGACCGGCATGCACGGCACCGCCCCGGCAGAGGGGGGCGTCCACCGGATCGCCACCTTCAACCCGGCGAGCAACGACCGGCAGGTGAGCCGGCTGCGGGTGGTGAATCCGGGCCCGGAGGCGGCGGAGGTGATGGTGCGGGGCGTTGACGACGCGGGCGCGTCGCCCGGCGGCCCGGTGGTGTTCACGGTGCCCGCGGGGGCCGCGCGCGAGTTCACCGCCCATGAACTGGAGGGCGGCGGCCCCGGCTTGGAGGGCAATCTGGGGGACGGAGAAGGCAAGTGGCGCCTTGAGGTCGAGTCCAGCGCGAACGTGGCGGCGATGAGCCTGCTGGAGAGCGTGGCGACCGGGCACCTGACCAACCTGTCCTCCGTGCCCCCGCCCCCCGGGGCGGACGGCGCGCATCGGTTGGCGCTGTTCCCGGCGGCGTCGCGGGACTGGCAGGGGTTCGCGCGGGTGGTCAACCGGTCGGACCAGGACGGGACGGTGCGCATCGAGGCTTACGACGACGCAGGCGAAGGATACGGTCCGCTGGAACTGTCGATCGGCGCCGGCGACACGGCGCACTTCAACTCCGACGACCTGGAGCTCGGCAACGCGGGCAAGGGGCTTTCGGGCAGCACGGGGCCGGGCGAGGGCGACTGGCGGCTGGAGATGACCAGCGCCCTGGATTTCGAGGCGCTCGGCTACGTCCGCACCCGGGACGGCTTCCTGGCGGCGGTGCACGATGTGGCGCCGCTCGAGGACGGGCGCCGCCGGGTGGCGATCTTCAACCCCGGCAGCAACCACCGGCAGGTGAGCCGGCTGCGGCTGGTGAACCCGACGCCCAGGGATGTCCGATTGTCGGTGGTGGGGACCGACGACGCGGGCGGGGCGCCCCCCCAGCGGGGCGCGACCTGGGTTCTCGTTCCCGCCGGCCAGGCGCTGACGCTGGACGCGGGGGAGTTGGAGGCGGGGGTCTCGAACTACCAGGACAGGCCGGTGGATGACGCTTTGTGGGGCTTCTGGGCCCGGTGGCCGTTGGGGGACGGCACGGGCAAGTGGCGGCTGTCGGTGGTCGGCGAGCCGGGCGTGCTGGTCCAGAGCCTGCTGGAAAGCCCCACCGGGCACCTCACCAATCTGTCGTCGGACGGGCGATGAGGCGAAGGGGATGCCTTATTCTGCCGCAAAGCAAGTCAGCTCCACGGTCGGTGGCGAGGCGACGGTGAGGCGGGCGCGCACCCGGGCGTCGCCGGCGCCGCTGTTGAGTTGTTGATACACCCAGCGGCCCTCGGCGTCCGAGCGGGCGTTGATGTTCACTCGGCAGCCCCCCTCGCTGGCCCGTCGGCCGAGACGCTTGAGTGTGCCCTGCACGGCGCTGGAGATTCAGGTCACCGGCGTGGGCGTTGGCGAGACGGACGTGATGGTGAAGACCGATCATGGCGAGCTGCGCCTGCCGGTGGTGGTCAAGTGACAAGCGGAGGCGAAGGATGAAAGGCAAACTCCGGTTCTGGGCGCCGCTGAGAGGCGCCCGTTCGCCGCTGGCGCTAGTGGCCTGGGCGTTGCTCCTGCCGTCAGCCACGCTGGCGGCGCAGGCCGACTTGGCGTCGCTGTTCACGAAGGACGCACGCGCGCCGGTGGCCGGTCCCGTAGGCAGGCCGGCCGCCGGAGCGGCCACCGGCGAGCCAGCCGGCATCGGGCGCAGCCGCATCGCTCGGGTGGACCTCGGGCGCTTGAGCGAACTGCGCGAGGCCGTTGTGTCCGGGCGCCCGGGCAAGCTGCGGCTGAACCTACTCCACGGCGTCGAGCACCTAGCGACGGTCGAGCGGAGCGCGCCCACGGCGTCCGGCTACACCCTGTCCGGCCCGCTGGACAACGTGCCGTTCGGCCGCGCGGTGCTGGTGGTCAACGGCGGCACGGTGATGGGCCGCGTTTACACGCCCCAGGGCGCCTGGTCGATCCGCACGGCGGGGGCCGTGCAGGTGGTGGAGCCGATGGAAGGGGAGCCCTGGCGCTGCGGTGACCTACGGCTTCCCCGCCAACCAGGCCTTTCCGGTTACCAGGACGGTCACGGTTACGGACGCCAGACCCAAAACGGACAAGGACACCGCCACCATCGAGAAGCCCGGCGCAAGCGCCGCGGCGTCCAGCAGCGAGGGCGAGGACTCCGCCTTGGAGGTGCCGCTCGACGGCGAACTGCTCTTCGTCTGGAGCGGCGGGGGCGAGGTGGAGGCGCGCTCGATGGACGAGGGCGTGGTCCGCGTCAGCGTCTCGTCCCCGACGATTCGGATCACGGGCGTTGGCCTTGGCGAGACGCAGGTTGTCTTCAAGGCAGGCGGCGAGGAGCTGGCGCTGCGGGTGGCGGTGCGGTGAATTCGTGATGCGTGGGCTCAAGAAAACGGTGATGCGCGATTGCTGGAAGTGTTGGCGCCCATGCATGCTTCTGCTTCTCGCGACGTTTGCGCAGTCAGCCCTCGCCGAGGCGCCGCCACTGTTCGCGAACGCGGACAGGGCTGTCGGCGCGTTGGCGACGAACGGCCAGGGCCGCATCGCCCGCGTGGTGCCGGGCCGTCTCGCTGCGCTGCGCAGCGAGGTGTTGGCCGAGGGGGCGGGGCGGCTGCGCCTGAACCTGCCCAACGGCGTTGAGCAGGTGGCTCGGCTGGAGCGAAGCGCGCCGACGGCCTCCGGCTACACACTGTCGGGGCCCTTGGAGGGCGTGCCGTTCGGCCGCGCGGTGCTGGTGGTGAACGAGGGCGTGACCATGGGTCGGATTTACACGCCGGAGGGGAAGTACAGGTTGGAGGGGACCGACGGACTGCTGGCGATGGAGCCCATGGCGCCGCAGCCGCGCCATTGCGAGACGGTGGAGCCTCCCGCTGGGCTGGCGATGGTGCCCAACGGTCCCGTCGAGCCGGGGCGGCAGCCTTCGGCGGCGTCGGCCCGCTCCAAACGTGAGGGCACGTCGGTCCCGGCCGATGTGGACGGGTCCGGCAACAGCGTGGTGGACGTGCTGGTGGTCTATCCCTCGTTCGTGCGGGACATGGAGGGCGGCTACGCGCGGATGCTGGCGATGATCGACCTGGACATCGCCACGGCTAACGAGGCGTACGCGGCCAGCGGCATCAATCTGCGAGTGGCATTGGCCGCTGCCGTGGAGGTGGAGTACGACCGATTCAAGTCCCGGTACGCCGAAGACGCGAGTGTGACTGAGTTATGGCGCTCCGCGCTGGGCGAGCTGTCAGGATCGGACGATGGCCACATGGACGAGGTGCATGCGCTGCGCGACCGCCATGCCGCGGATCTGGTTCTGCTGCACTTTGGCGGCGCTACCATGCGGGCGTTCATGGACACCCACACCCTCGGGATAGCCTATGCGCCGAGCGAGGTGTCGCGGGAGTCGGTGGAGGCGCACGGCTTCTCGGTGGCCCTGTCCGGCGACGGAACGGTGGTGGCGCACGAGCTTGGCCACAGCATGGGCCTGCTTCACGACCGCCGGGAAGACCGGAGCAACCTGCCGTTCCCGTACAGCCATGGGTTCCGCTACGAACTGCCCCGGCGGCTGGAGGACGGGACGAAGGACGAAGTGCTGGATTACGGGACCATCATGTCCCAGTACTCGGGAGCGGACTATTGGCGCTCGGACTTCGTGCTGGCGTTCTCGAACCCGGACTTGGCCCACCCAGCGGCGCCGGACCTTCGGCTCGGCGTGGCGGGGGACGATCCCTCGTCATCGCCGGACGGGCCGGCGGACGCGGCGCGGCACCTGAACGAGCTGCGCGCCACCCTGGCGGGGGTTCGGGACCGGGCGGATGCCGACTCCTGCACTTACATGCTATCGGGGGACAACGGAGAGCTGCCAGCAGCCGGGGGCACCTTCGAAGTCCAGGTGGAGACCCAGCCGGGCTGTCCTTGGGTGGCGGCGGGAGGCGAGTGGGTTCAGTCGGTTCTGGACCCGCAGGGGTCCGGAAGCGGCAGGGTCCGATACATGGTCGCGAGGAACGACGGCTTTCGGCGGACGGCGGAGGTTCTTGTCGCCGGACGGGCTCATGCGAGGCCCCAAGCCGGCTCCCGGCCGGTGACGCCCGTGTGCGAGCGCTCGGGCGGCGTGAGGAACACCCTTGTGCAGGCCCACCCCGACTATCGTGAGGAGGAGTTCGTCATTGCGGGAGTGACCCAGGTTCGGGGCACAGATTGCCGGAGCTTGGACTTCGACGCCGAGTACCTGGCGTCCTTTCGCGATTTCAGGTTGCATGCAACGTTCGATAAGGTTGTGCTGGGCGATTTCGATGGCCTGACCGGCGTGACTCACCTTTTCTTAGGCGGTCATGTCACGCGCCTGCAGTCCGGCCTGCTGTCGGGACTGCCGGGTTTGCGGGTATTGTGGTTCGGCGCTTGGTTCAATCCCGATGGCGAGCTGGAGGCCATCGAGCCCGGGGCCTTCCGGGGATTGGCAGGGCTGAGGAAGCTGGACTTCGTTGGGCATAAGCTTGGCGAGCTTCCCCCCGGCGCCTTCGAAGGGCTGTCCGGCCTGCTTGAACTGGAGTTGAGGGGCGAGCTCGTTTCAATCGGGGTTGATACAGGGAGGGTTGTGCGTGCGCCAAGACCGCGGATGGCGCTCAACCCCGGCACATTCAAGGGCTTGGGGGAGTTGCGCTATCTCTGGATTCGTGGGCACGAACTTGCACCCTTGGAAGCTGGCACGTTCGCCGGGATGCCTGAGCTTCCCATGTTGGACTTGTACGACAACCGGCTGGAGGCGGTGGCGGCTGGCGCGTTCAGGGGGTTGGCTAGTGTGGAGACCCTCCTCGTGCAGCGGAACCGGCTGGCGCGGCTGCCGAGGGGCGCTTTCGACGGACTGCCCAGCCTAAGGGAGCTTAGTCTGTGGAACAATCGGCTGTCGCGACTGCCGGACGGCTTGTTCGAGGGTCTCGATCGCCTTGAAGAGCTCGGCTTGGCCAGTAACCGCCTGGCGAGCCTCCGCCCGGACATCTTCGCCGGACTGGGCAGCTTGGAGTCGCTAAACCTCGAGGACAACCCGCTGAGTCGCCTGACCCCGGGGGTGTTCCGCAATCTTGAGTCTTTGGAAGCGCTTTACCTGCGGGAAAATCGGCATGGCGCACTGCGTCGCGGCACGTTCGAAGGCTTGGACCGCCTTAACAGGCTATGGCTCTCCAGATCACATGTGACCTCGCTGCCCCCGGGCTTACTGGGCGACCTCCCGGCGCTCGACGTATTGGTTTTGGAGGGGAACCGGCTGCATGCCCTTCCCCCCGACCTAGTGGACGGAAGGCGCCTTTCCGGGCTGCGGCTGGCGGGCAACCCGGGCGCGCCCTTCACCTTCGCCGTGAAGCCGGTCGCCGCGCCGCTGTCGCCGGGCGACGTGGGCTTCGGAGAACACCTGCGCTGGCGGGTGGAGATGGTGCCGGGGGCGCCGGATGACTTCGAAGTGCTGGCGTCCGCTTCGAACGCGGAGCCCTTCCATGGGTTGAGTGACGGATTCATTCGGACGTGGGTCTCCGCCGAACGGGACCGTTCGGAAGAGGAGCTGCTGCTGCCGGACGGCGACGAGGAGGTCGTCGTTCGCGTGGAGTCAACGACGTGGCAAGAAGGTAGGGGGCGCGGGCCCCAAGGCTCGGTTCAAATCGGCGATGTCACCTTTGGCATCGACTACGGCTACGGCTACTCCGGCATGCGGGTGGTGCCCGGCCCCCCGCTGGTGCTGCAGGGCTTCCAGGACGCCAGCCTCAAGCGAAGCGGGGAACCAACCGCCTTCGAACTGGCATCGGCATTCCCGCGCCGCTTCGGCCAGGATGCGGAGTACTCGGTGGCCACCAGCGACGATGCCGTTGCCGCCGTTCGAATCGAGGACGGGACGCTGTTGGTCACGCCGACGGGGGTGGGCGCCGCGGAGGTGTCGGTGACGGCGACGCTCGCGGACGGGAGTTCGCTGGTGCGGCGCTTCTCGGTGACGGTGGGGGCGCCCTCGGTGCCGCTGCTGGTGGGCGCCAGCGATCCTGGCCGCGTGGGGTTCGCGCGGCTGCTGAACCGGTCGGAACGGGCGGGGAGGGTTCAGGTCACGGCAATCGACGACGGCGGGACGCGACGCGGCGCCGTTTCCCTGCGGCTGCCCGCGCACGGCGCTGTGCATTTCAACTCCCGGGATCTGGAGGCGGGCAACGCCGCCAAGGGAATGCCTGATGGCGTGGGCGCCGGCGAAGGGGACTGGCGGCTGGAAATCGCCAGCGAGTTGGACGTGGAGGCGCTGTCCTACGTTCGGATGCGGGACGGCTATGTTGCGGGCCTCAACCAGGTTGCGCCCACCGAGGACGGGGCCGTCCGCATCGCCACGTTCGCCCCGGCAGGCGATGACTGGGGCTCCGGGCTTCTGCGGGTGGTGAACCCCGGCGGGCGGGCGGCGGATGTTGTGTTGCGGGGCGTTGACGATGCCGGAGCTGCGTCGGCGGACGCGGTCAGGCTCCGAGTGCCGGCCGGGGCATCGCGGACGTTCACGGCAGCCCAACTCGAAGCGGGTGGCGACGGGCTGGAAGGGGCGTTGGGGGACGGCGAGGGATTTTGGCGGCTGGCGATTGAGTCCAGCGCTCCTGTGCAGGCCATGTCCCTGATGGAAGAGGCCCCGGCGGGGCGGCTGTCCAACCTTTCCTTGGGACCGTTGGCGCCGGACCCGTTTGGGGTTCACCACCTGCCGCTGCTGCCATTGGCGTCTGAGCGAAGTCTCACGGGCGTGGTTCGGGTGGTGAACCGGTCACCGCGGGCAGGCTCCGTGACCATCCGAGCCTTCGACGGCGCCGGCGCGATGCGCGATCCGGTGGAACTGTCGATCGAGGCCGGCGGCGCGGCGCACTTCAGTTCGGAGGACCTGGAGCTGGGCGGGGCGGGGACCGGTCTGTCCGGCAGCATCGGCCCGGGTGAGGATGGCTGGCGGCTGGAGCTGGAAAGCGGCCTCGACATCGGGGTTCTCGCCTACGCGCGCACGGAGGGCGGCCTTATGACGGCGCTGCACGGGACGGTGCCGAAGCGGGATGGCCGCCAGGTGGTGCGGATGTTCAATCCCGGCAGCAACCACGGGCAGGTGAGCGTGCTGCGGATCGCGAACCCGCACCGGCACGACGTCAAGGTGACTGTGATCGGCACGGACGATGCGGGGGGCGCTCCTCCCGGAGAGGGCTACGCGTGGGTCACGGTCCCAGCCGGCGGCGCCGTGGAATTGGACGCGGCGGCGCTTGAGGCAGGTGTGTTTGTAAAGAATGAACTACACGGACCGCTCTTCGACTACTGGAAGCGCAGGCCGTTGGGGGACGGCGCCGGCAAGTGGCGCCTTGCCGTGACCCCGGAGCGGGATTTGATGGTCCAGAGCCTGCTGGAAACGCCCACCGGCCACCTCGTGAACCTTTCGTCGGTTGGGCAGCAGTGAGCAACTCTTGGATTCCGTGGGGTCGAAGCTGCCCCATTCCATTTGCGGCCTGCGCCACCCAAATTTCGATGCCGAGGCTTAGGCCGCAGTATCCCGGGGTGCCAACTCAACAGCAGCGGAAGGCACATAGCTTCCGCAGCTATTCGGTGAAGCGCCGCTCCGCCGCAAAGCACGTCAGCTCCACGGTCGGTGGCGAGGCGACGGTGAGGCGGGCGCGCACCCGGGCGTCGCCGGCGCCGCTGTTGAGTTGTTGATACACCCAGCGGCCCTCGGCGTCCGAGCGGGCGTTGATGTTCACTCGGCAGCCCCCTTCGCTGGCTCGCCGGCCGAGGCGCTTGAGTGTGCCCTGCACGGCGCTGGCCCGCTTGGCAAGCGCTCCGGCGTCGAGCCGCACCTTGTCCCGGCGGGCGTTCTCCAGCAAATCCAGTTGCCGTTCGGTGGGTGCGATGGCCGGGTGCGCGGGGTCAACCTCCCGCGCCCGCTCAAGCATCAACCGCCCTTGGGCGTAGCGTTGCCGGTCGGCGGCGGTCAGCGCCAGCTTCACGTAA
>JAPPFO010000254.1:0-11497 GCA_028875175.1 Chloroflexota bacterium
GCGTTCACTTCCGCCGGGTCCAGCCCTACGTCGGCAGCGGATGCCAGCACGTCGTTCCAGGTCGCGTCGGGTAGCTCCACGCCTGTGGCCGCCACCGTCGTGCGCGACGAGCGCTCGATGTCGCCGGGTACCAGCACTTCGTCGAACCCCGGAGCCGTGGCCGTCTGCTTGACCCGGTTGATCGTCGCGTCGTTCATGGCCGCAAAGCCCGCGCCGGCGCCCAGCGCGTCCGGGTCGATGGCCAGCGCGAACGTGCCGATCGGCGATTGCGGCTCGCCGGTAATCGTGTCACCCACCAGGTTGGAGGCCAGCAGTTCGATCATCAGCATCAGGCCGTAGCCCTTGTGCCCGCCGAAGGGCAGCATGACGCCGTCGTCGTAGAGATCGTTCGGGTTGGTCGTGGGCTGGCCCTGGTTGTCCAGGATCTGGCCGGGCGGAATCTCCACGCCCTTGTCGCGCGCCACCCGGATCTTGCCCTCGGCCGCGGCCGTGGTGGCAAAGTCCAGGATGATCGGATCGGCGTCGCCGGCCGGCGCCCCAAAGCTGATCGGGTTGGTGCTCATCCGGCCCTCACGCCCGCCGAAGGGCGCCGTGCGCATCATGCCGGGGCCGCCCGCAACCATCAGGAAAACCGCGCCCATCGAAACGGCCAATTCCGACCATTCGCCCAGCCGCCCGATGTGGTTGCAGCGCGCGATGCCGCCAACCGCCACCCGCGAGACCCGCGACTTTTCCACCAGCCGGATCGTCAATTCCTCGGCCGCCAGGTGCCCGAAGGCCCCGCCGCCTTCCATCACGACCGACGTGTCGCTCTCGGATGCCACCCGCGGGCGCTCCGCCGGCCGGTAGGTGCCCTCCTTGATCTGGGCCAGGTACTGGGACACCCGGATGACCCCGTGCGAGGGATGCCCGGACAGATTCGCGTTGATCAGCCAGCGCGCCAGCTTGCCGGCAATGTCGTCCGGCGTGCCCGCCGCGCCTAACACACGGGCGGTCGCCTCCGTCAGAGGTTCAGCGGCAAATGTCGGCATGCGTCCCTCGGGTCATGCGTGCATCAAAAGATCAGCCGCATGGTACGCAGCCATCCGCGCCGCTGCACGAATCTGGCATCCAATCACTGGAACTCCACTACCTACGCTCGCGCCATTGCATCAAGGATCCACTGCAAGTCCCTCTGTCGGAGATGCAGACGACGCGTGCCGGGCGTACTCCCGACGCTCTTCGAGACACCGCGTATCATTGGCGTGCCGGCCACCGACTCCCAGGCACATGAGCGACGCCCAGTTGCCCCGGCTCTTTACACGTGAGCGACATCTACTCGCACTGTTGGATGCCCTAGGCGGCGACGTCGGCAACTTGGACTTTCAAAAGCTCCTGTTTCTCTACTGTCAAGATCTATCTTCAGCACAAACATATACCGAAACTTCAGCTTTATATGACTTCGTTCCGTACCAGTACGGTGCATTCTCATTTACATCCTACGCCGACCGAAGAAGATCAGTCGGGAGGAGCATCCTTGCCGAACACGACCAGCGATGGATTCTAACCGGCCTTGGTCGTCGAATCGTTAGCAAGTACGGCCTTGAGTCTCCGCCAGCATTTGTACACCTATACGGCGATCTTCGAGGAAACGACCTCATCGCAAAGACCTACCGCGACTTCCCATACTTCGCAACGCGAAGCTCAATTGCCGACAGTGTCCTACACAATGATCCGGAGACGCTCCAGAGAATTGCGAGCATTCGTCCTAAGAGACGTCATCCGGGGCTCTTTACGATCGGCTATCAGAACCGATCGCTCGAGAGGTTTCTCAACGATCTCATTCGAGCAAGCGTTACGCTCCTCTGCGATGTTCGACGGAACGCCATAAGTCGAAAGTATGGTTTCTCTAAGTCCACCTTGTCCCGCGCCTGTCAAGGGGTCGGCATTCGCTACGAACACCTACCAGAACTTGGAATCGCCTCGAGTCAGCGAAGAGGCGTCAAGAACGAGGCAGACTTGGCACACCTGTTTCGCACATACAGGAAGCAGTCTTTGCCAAGACAGTCAAGTGCACTACAGCGTATTCAGCGTTGGCTTGACACAGGTGAGTCCGTCGCCCTCACGTGCTACGAGAGCGACCCTTATCACTGCCACCGGCATTGCGCGGCCGAGGCACTTGGTGACACCACCTCTCTCTTGAAGTCGGGCGATGCCCCCCCGCAGCGGAGGTGCGGTTCTTGGCCTTCAGATGTGACCCACCTTTAATGCGGATGGACAGAGAACGGATTCTCGTAACAGTCAAAACCTATCCGACTCTCTCGAGAACGTATGGCGAAACCGTTTGTACGGCCGGCATCCGCGAGGACGGTTCCTGGGTGCGCATATACCCCGTGCCATTTCGACGACTCGGAGAAGCCGAGAGATACAGCAAGTACGATTGGATTGAATGCGATCTCCACCGCAGAACGGCTGACCCGCGTCCTGAGTCGTATACCCCCGCTGATCTTAGCGAGCTAAAGCAGATAGGTAGAGTTAGCACAGCCGACAACTGGAGTGAGCGACGTCGCCTGGTTCTCGAGAATGCTCAAGTCTATGACCGGCTTGATGATGTAATCGAGGGTGCCAAGGCAAATGAGATTTCGCTGGCCGTCTTCAAGCCAACGAACATTACAGCCTTCATTTGGGAGAATGAGGATAGGGAGTGGGATCCGAAGAAACTCGAAGAGATGCGTACATTGCATAGCCAGCTTGACTTGTTCGAAGACAATAGCTGGCGAAAGACGTTTGAGATAATTCCAAAGCTTCCCTATAGCTTCTCGTACAGATTTCAGGACGCGATAGGCCGGCGTAGCGAACTCCAGGTTTTGGACTGGGAGGCCGGTGCTCTGTTCTGGAACTGCCTGAATTCGACCGGTGGTGACGAGCCACGGGCGCTCCGCAAGGTGCACCAAAAGTACTTCGATGCGTTCCTGAAGACTGACCTACACTTCTTCCTCGGAACTACCCAGCAGTTCCACAGCATCGCACCAAACCCATGGGTGATTGTCGGAGTGTTCCCGATTCCCCACGACTCGAGGCTCCGCCTTCTGTGAGATAGCCGGTCGACTGACCGGTGCTGTCGCTGCGGCTAGCTGCGTGATTGGCGCTGAACGACTGCGCCGGGCAATCGTTAGCAGTTTCCGGGCGCTGATCGCCACTCTCGGTACAGCCTGCCTGCTGTTACTGATTGGCGTTCCGGCGAGCGTTGCCGCGCAGGGTGCCGGCGGCATGTTGGGCGCAACTTCCACCCGGACGCCTATTTCCGATTCATACACGCCAACCGCAACGCCGGCTGTCGCCCTGGCCATGCAGGACCCATTGAGCAACGAATCCCCGAAGCCTGGCGAGCGCGCGGACCTGCAGCCCACGCCGGAATCGAAAGTGGATGACCTCGAGCGCGGGAAGCCTCCCCCGTCTGCCGACCGCGGCACGACGTCCAATCCGCCACCGGCGCCAATCGCCGCAACGACGGTGGATACAAAGCCGCAAGCAGTTCTGGGCGCCCCGGTGTTACTCGGCCACTCGGTCCAGGGGCGCGCCATTCGCGGCGTGGAGCTGGGCGATGGGCCGCGCTGGGTCGCGGTAATCGGCGGCATCCACCAGGGCAACGAGGCCAATACGACCGTGCTCGCCCATCTGCTGCTCGATCACTACCGCAACAATCCGGCGGGGATTCCCGCGGGAGTCGGCCTGGCGTTCCTTCCCGACGTCAACCCCGATGGCGCGGTGGCCGGCACGCGCGCCAAGGCTAATGGCGTCGACCTCAATCGCAACTGGGACGCGGGCTGGCAGCCTGATTCCTACGGTCCCACCGGTTTCGTCCCCGGCGGCGGCGGCACGCGGCCGTTCTCAGAGCCAGAGACCCGCGCCCTGGCCCGCTACCTGGTTGACCGGCCCTTCGTCGCCGCCATCTTCCTCCACAGCAAGGGCGGCCTGGTCGTACCGGGTCCGGGCAGCGGCTCGGCTGAACTCGCCAGCATCCTCACCCGGGCCGCCCAATACACCTATCTGAGGGGATGGACCGCCTACCCCCTCAGCGGTCAGGCCTCGAAGTACCTTGGCAGGCAAGGCATTCATGTGGCGATCGTCGAGCTGAGCACATACACCGACCCCGACTTCGCTCGAAACCTGCGGGGCCTGCGAGCGGCCCTGGAGTGGGCGCAAGCACTGCCCGAGCCCTCCGGACTCCAGCCGGTTGCCGATGCCGAGTTTTCCGATGTCTGCGGATCTCTGCTGGGACCCTATCGCGCCGGGCTGGCGTCTCCGCTATGTCCCCGGTGAGCTCGTGGAGATAGCCCCGCTCAGTTCAGCGCTCACGGTCTGCCGAGCTGACGTTAGTTCGACGGGTCCTGGTCGTTCTTCACGATCGTCGACGCCAGCGCCAGCATCGACGACAGATCGCTCAGGTTGGCCGGCACCACCAGCGTGTTGCCTTCCTTGGCGATCTGGCCGAACTGGGCGATGTACTGCTCGGCTACGCGCAGCCGCATGGCATCCATGCCGCCCTCGCCGCTCACCGAGTGGCCAATCCGCGTAATGCCCTCCGCCGAGGCCGTGGCCACGGCCAGGATGGCCTCGGCTTCACCCTGCGCCTCATTGATCTGCTGGGTGCGCGTGGCTTCGGATTCCTTGATCACGCGCTGCTTCTCGCCTTCCGCCTCGTTGATCTTGGCGTCCCGCTCACCCTCCGAACTCAGGATCACCGCGCGCTTCTCACGCTCGGCGCGCATCTGCTTCTCCATCGCGTTCAGTACGTCGGTCGGCGGGTTGATGTTGCGGATTTCGTAGCGCAGCACCTTCACGCCCCAGGGCGCCGAGGCCTGGTCCAGCTCGTTCACGATCAGGCGGTTGATCGAGGACCGCTCCTCGAACGTTCGGTCCAAATCGATCTTTCCGACCTCGCTGCGCAGGGTCGTTTGGGCCAGCTGGGAAATCGCGAACTGGTAGTTCGTGATGCCGTACGACGCCTGCCGCGGCTCCAGCACCTGGAGGTACAGCACCCCGTCAACCCCAACCTGCACGTTGTCGCGCGTAATGCAGAGTTGCTCCGAGATGTCCACGGCCTGTTCCTTCAGCGTGTGCTTGTAAGCAATGGTGTCCAGGAAGGGCATCAGGATGTGGAAGCCGGCTTGCAGCGTGCGGCTGTAGCGGCCCAGCCGTTCGATCACGTAAGCCGACTGCTGCGGCACGATCACCGCAGTCTTGACCAGGACCACGACCACAAGCAGCACGATGGCCGCCACCACGATCAGGCCGACGATTCCCATACCTTCCACGTCTATTCCTCCTCGGCTTTCAGGTCCATGACCAGGTTTTCGACGCGCTCGATCCGCGCCCGCTGGCCCTCGGTCAATGCGGTACCGCCCACGTTACGGGCCGTCCACTCGGTTCCCCGCAGCAGCGCGCGGCCCTGCGCGCCCGGTTCAATGCTCTCGGATACGGTGGCAACCTCGCCCACCACCGCCTCGTACATCGGCGGCGGCGAGCCGACCAGCCGGCCGTAGAGCTGCCGCCGGACGCCAAACATCAGGACGACGGCCAGCACCAGAAAGACCACCCACTCGGCGACCGGCTGCCCCGGCAGCCCGACCGCCACGCCCAGCCCGGTCAGCAGCGCGGCGACGCCCAGCAGCACCAGGTAGAACTGGGCTTCGATGGCCAGCAATTCAGCGGCCAGCAGCACCACGCCAACCACGATCCACACCCACCAGGGCATTGCCGCTCCCTCGTTGGCCCCGTCCCTTTCAGACTACTCCGCAGCCAGCCTTCCAATGTGACGTTTCGACCAAATCACCAGGTCATGCCTCACCCTCGCCCGAGCGCCCGCCGGCTGCGCAACCGTGTCGTATAGCTCGAACCCCGCTCTCTCGAACGCCCGCCGGCTCCGCGTGTTGTAGTCGGCGATTTCCATCGCAAAAATCGCGTCGGCCCGCTCGGATTCGAACCCGAACTCCACCAGCAGCCGGATTGTCGCCGTCCCAATCCCCCGACCCCAATACGCCTTCTCGTTCTCCAGCGGGACACGCCGGCAGTCCAATCCCGGGTTCCGATCCAGGATCCGTTGCACATTCATCTCCTGTAGCCAGCACTCACCCACCGGCCAGCCCTCGAACTCAATGACAAAGCAGTAGGCCTTCTGCGAGATGCCGCGCACAATCTCCTGAACCTGCGCCAGCGTGTACTCGCCATCGTCCGCATCCGCGTAATAGGCAATCTCCGGATCGTTCCACCAGCCCGCTACCAACTCCCAGTCGTCCTCGGTCAACGGGCGCAGCGTCACTAGTCCTGATCGCAGCGTGACCTGGTGCGTGCGGAGCCTGCCGCTCGTCATCAGCCGAACCGTCCTGACCAGCGCACTCGGCTTCCCCGGACGTCTACGCCAGTGCCAGTGCCTCAATCTCCGCCCGTGGAACCTCCACCCGATCCGCCGCCTGCAGGAATCCTTCCCAGGTTGGCTCCGGAAGCTGGAGCGGACCGCCGGACAGGGCCGCGCGGGAGCGGCGCTCGAAGTCGCCGGGAACCTGCACGTCGCTGAAGCCCGGGGCGGGTGCCGCGGATCGCACGCGGTCGAGTTGGTGCTGGATCAGCGCCCTCGCCTCCTCGCCGCGACCGAAGGCGTTCGGGTCGATGGCGAAAGCAAACACGGATGCGCCCTCACCGATGTCCTCGCCGGCGCTGGCCATGACGACCGAAAACAGCGTGGTCATGACGGCGATGGCCGAGCCCTTGTGCTCGCCGAAGGTCAGCATCGTGCCGCCGTCGTAGAAGTCTTTGGGGTCGGTGGTGGCACGGCCCTCGGCGTCGCGTATCCAACCTTCGGGCACGGACTTGCCGCTGTCGCGGGCAACCCGGACCTTGCCCTCGGCCGCCGCGCTGGTGGCGAAGTCCATCACAAACGAGTCGCCGTCCTGCCCCGGCGCACCGAAAGCAATCGGGTTGGTACCCAGCCGACCTTCCGCCGCCCCGAAGGTGGCCGCCATCCAGCCGCTGGCCGAGCCCAGCGAGATGTACAGCAGCACCCCCAGGTCGGCCGCCAGCTCGCCCCACTCGCCCAGGCGCCCGATGTGGCGGCCGTTGATGATCCCGCCCATTGCAATCTGCGATTCGCGGCACTTGCCGGCCAGCTCGCGGGTCAGCTGGTCGGCGGCGAAATGCCCGAGTCCTTCCTGACCGTCCAGCACAACCGTGGTGTCGGTTTCCACGTGCACCCGCGGCCGCGCGGCCGGATCCATGTGCCCTTCCTGAATCTGCCGTACGTACTCCGTAACGCGCTGCAACCCATGCGACGGGTGGCCCGAGAGATTGGAGGTCACCAGCCAGGCCGTCAGTTGCGCGGCCATGTCGTCGGGGACCCCGGCGGCCGTGAATATGCGGGTGCTGGCGGCGCTGACGCCGTCGATGGAGAGATCGATCATTGGCGAATCCACCGGGAAGTGGTCCAGCGCATGGTAGGAACTTTGCCGACATAATGACCGGCCCACCGCCGGAATTCCGTCGCATGTCCAACCTGCTCTCCCGCTGGACCTACCGCACCACGCCCACCGTCGTCTTCGGACGCGGCTGCCTGGACGAGCTGCCCGACCACGTGCGGCGGATCGCCGACGGCCCGGTGCTGATCGTGACCGACAAGGGCCTGGTCGAAGCCGGCGTGGTCCAACGCGTCACCGACGAACTCGCGCGCGCCGGCATCAACGCCGAAGTCTGGGACGAAGCGGAGCCGGAACCGCCCACCGTCAGCGTCGACGCCTGTGCCAGGGCCATCCGCAAGGCTGACCCCGCCGTTGTCCTGGGCCTGGGCGGCGGCAGCGCCATGGATACCTCGCAGATCGCCGCCTGCGTGGTGACCAATGGCGGCATGGCGGAGG
Organism: Chloroflexota bacterium; assembly: GCA_028875175.1. Lineage (GTDB taxonomy): Bacteria > Chloroflexota > UBA11872 > UBA11872 > UBA11872 > UBA11872. The sequence goes on from JAPPFO010000254.1 coordinate 7,887, forward strand.
ACTGGATCGGCGTGGAGGTGGTGCGAAAACCCGGCGTCCCCACCATCAGCATCCCCACCACCGCGGGTACGGCCTCGGAAGTCACCGGCAACGCGGTGATGGTGCTGCCGGACCGCTCCAACAAGCTGACGGTCGTCAGCCCCTACATCTACCCGCGCACCGCGCTGATCGATCCGTCCCTCACCGACTCGGTCCCCTCGCACATCACCGCCGCCACCGGCATGGATACCTTTTGCCACGCGGCGGAGTCCTTCATCACCAGGCGTGCCACCCGGCACACCCGCCAACCCGCTGCCGACGCCCTGCGCCGCACGCTGGAGTTCCTGCCGCGCGCCGTGGCCGACGGAACCGACCGCGAAGCCCGCGACCAGATGTCCTACGCCTGCCTGCAGGCCGGCTACAGCCTGGCCAACGCTGGCGTCATTCTGGTGCACGGCCTGGCACATGCCATTGGCGCCCGGGCGGCGATTCCGCACGGTGTGGCCAATACCGTGTGCCTGCTGCCGGTCATGCGCCTGGCCGCCGAACGCAACCCAACGCTGATGGCTGAACTTGCGGAACCACTGGGCGTTTCCGCTGATGCGACCGGCGCGGCGGAGCGAGCCCAGGCGGCGGTGGGGGTGATGGAGCGGCTGGTGGATCAGGTCGGTCTGCCGACCACGCTCCGCGAGGTGGGCGTCGAACGCGCCTGGCTGCCCGACGTGGCCGCCGCCACCCTCAGCAACACCCGCGTGGTCGACAACAGCCCGGTCCAACCGGACGTGGGTGAACTGACCCGTCTGCTCGAAGGGATTTGGGCGGACTGAACCTCAACGTCCGCTCGGCACCTGGTGTGCTTTGGCATCCGGGCCGCGCTGGGAAAAAACTCGGCGTGGGAACGACGGAAATGCGCCGACGCCGGCGACGGTGAGCTACGGACTCAGGCCCCGGAGCAGGCGGTGGTTCGGGTGCTCCGGCGGCGTCCCAGGCTCGGTGTCATCGAGCAGGCTTGGGCTGTCTGTGCCCAACTCGCAACATTGCGGTGCCTTCGTCGGGGAAGAACCCTGGGCTATCGCTTCCGAAGTCGGGCCGGAATCACGGCCCACATCATGAAGAGACCAGCAAAAGCTACGATTCCCAGCAGCGCTTCAAGCGGCAACGGCAAACCTCCAAGCCCCGCCAGTCGCCTGGCAGGGCGGCTATTGCCGCCGTTTCACCTCCGAACCACCGCCTGTATCAGAGCCCATTCTAGCCGGTCGCAATATTCCCGTTACATGTGGATGATCTCGATCGCGTCGTCCGTGACTTCCAGGTCCAGGTGCACGCGCTCGATGAACTCCAGGATCGCTCGCATCTGTGCGTCCAGACGCCGCGGATCGTTGGACACGCACGAAACCCCGATGCGTGCTCGTCCCGGCACCGGATCCTCGTCCAGGTCGGCCACGGCGGCGTTGAAGGTGTTGCGGATGCGCCGCTTCAGCGACTCCACCGACCGCCGCCGATCCTTCAGCGACTGGGCCGCGTGAACTGCCAGTCCGACCTCCAACGTCCCTACGTGCACGCCCTTCGTCTCAAGTCGGGTTGCCGCCCGGCGGCGGCTGGTCCAGTCTGACAGGCGAGCGCCGTCCGGTCCGCAAACTGAGGAGCCGATCCATGTCCGCCACTCCCCGCACGCTTGCCGAAATCGATACGCCGGCGGCTGTGATCGACCTCGACCTGGTGCAGCGCAATATCCAGGTCATGGAGCGGCACCTGAAGGGCACGGGCGTCCACGTTCGACCCCACGTCAAGCACCACAAGACGCCCGGCATCGCCCTCATGCAGATCGAGGCCGGCGCGCCCGGCGTCACCTGCGCCAAGGTGGGCGAGGCCGAAGCCATGGTCGAAGGCGGTATAGCCGACATCCTGATTGCCAACCAGGTCGTCGGCCCACTCAAGATCGCGCGGCTTTGCGACCTCGCTCGCCAGGCTCAGGTCACGGTCGCCGTGGACGACGCCCGCAACGTACGGGAACTGTCAGCGGCCGCCGTGGCCAACAACGTCACCATCGGCATTGTCGTCGAGATCGAAGTCGGCATGAACCGCTGTGGCGTCCTGCCGGGCGATCCAGCCGTGGCCCTGGCGAAGCAGATCGACGCCGCACCCGGCCTGGACCTGGCGGGCCTGATGGGCTACGAGGGCCACGCCGTCGGCATCGTGGACCGTGACGAGCGCCAGGCCGCCGCCCACAGTTCCCTGGCGGCCGTCATCGAGACCAAAGCCGCCTGCGAAGCTGCCGGCCTGGAGATCCGCGAGGTCACCGGCGGCGGCACCAACACGTTCGATATCACCAGCGCCATCGACGGCTGGACCGAACTGCAGTGCGGCACCTACGTGACGATGGACGTCTGGTTTCGCCCGCACGCCGGCCATGCGTTCGAGCAGGCCATGTGGATCCTGTCCAGCGTCGTCAGCACCCCAGCGCCCGGCCGCGCCATACTGGACATTGGCCGCAAGTCCATGGCCTTCGAGGCCGCTGGCCTGCCCCTCGTGGAAGACCCTCCGGGGATCGAGCTCCTCAGCCTCTCCGAGGAACACGGCAGCCTGGCCCTGCACGAAGGGGCTCCGGACCTGCAACCCGGCGACCGCCTCAAGGTGACGCCCTGGCACGGCTGCACCACCTTCAACCTGCACGACACCCTCTACGTCATCCAGGACGACGAAGTCGTGGACATCTGGCCCATCTCCGCCCGCGGCAAATTCACGTAGTCCTGGCCAAGTAGAGGATCGCGACGGATCGGAGGAATCGCCACCGGCACGTTGACAAACGAAGCGAATTGAGGACACTTGCCGTTGTCACCGAGTTGGATTCGGTGGCAGGGCGGGCCGCACTGGGACCGGTGTGGCCCTTTTCTTTTGCCCTGGAGGGCGCCAACCCAAGCGGGGCTTGACCGGCGATAGGGGTTCCTAGACAATGAGAGACACCTCCCCGGTTCGGTTCGCTGGCCGGGTGCGCCGCGCCTTCAACGGCGCGGTGCCTTTTTGTACGGCGACTGACCCCGCCCTTTCTTCAGCGTCCAAGTCGTAGACCCTGTGCGGACTCATGTGTACGTTGACGGGTTCAATCTCTACTACGGTGCGCTCCGAGGACGCCAATACAAGTGGTTGGACCTGCTGGCGTTTAGTCATTGCCTACTGAGACCCACAAATACCGTCACGCGTATACGTTATTTCACCGCTGAGCTACTCCCGTCGACGCGTGATCCCGCCGCCCCGGAACGCCAGCAAGCGTATCTGCGCGCTCTCGAGACCACACCGAATCTCTCGATTCACTACGGTTCGTTTCTTCAGTCTCCGGGCCAGCCGCCTCGTGAAAAAGGGTCGGATGTCAATCTTGCCTCGTACCTGCTCCTGGACGCGTTCGATAGCGCGTACGAGGTGGCTCTCGTCATCACCAACGACTCGGACCTGACGCACCCAATCGAGCTGGTTCGGGAGCGCTTCGGCGTTCGCGTGGGTGTTGCGGCACCGGTGCTCAATCGCCATCCGGACGGTAAGCGGAGGTACCCGAGCCGTGACCTTCGCCATGCTGCCGACTTTCTCGTCCCAATCAACAGGCGAAGACGCTACCTACTACGTGACTCCCAGTTGCC
>JAPPFO010000254.1:11507-19522 GCA_028875175.1 Chloroflexota bacterium
ACGGCGGACGAACGATCACAAGGCCATCTGGCTGGTAATCAGGCGCCCGGTGCTGGCCGGAGCTTGACGCTGGCGCACTTGGTCGCCATCAGAAAGGGGCAGGCAGCCCTTCCTGCCTCCGCTTGACACTCAAATTCCCCCGGTGCTAGCGTGACCGGTGTAGGCATATTGGCTGCTCGGCCACGAGTTGAGCGGCCGGTCCACAAGCCCTGCCCACCAGATTTGTTACCTGTTCGTGTGGGTTCCGTATGCCGTTTGGCAGGGATTCGAAACCAGAACCAGCCCGTGATTTCGCACACACTGCGGTCCCGGCCGCGACCTCCAGCCGAGCATCAACGCCCGGCGCGATGCGTAGGAGGCTCGAATGTCTAACTCCAGCGGACGCTCCGGCGGCTATCGCCGCCCGCGTCGCTCCGGACGTGGCCGCCGCCCGAACCGCCGCCAGCGCCAGCTGCAACCGGACCCGGACCGCGAACTGGCCGAGCTCGAAGCCAAGCCCATGGAAGAGCTTCGTGCCCTGGCGTCTGAGCTCGAAATCGACGTCAACGGCTCCCCAGATCTGACCAAGGACGCCCTGGTCAATATGGTCCTCCAGGCCCGGTCCGAGAAGGACGGCTCCATGTTCCTCGAGGGCAACCTCGAGCTCATGGACGAGGGCTACGGCTTCCTGCGCCGCGAGTTGGGCTGGCTTGCCGGACCCGATGACGTCTATGTCTCCCAGGCCCAGGTTCGACGCTTTGCGCTGCGCAACGGCGACCACGTCAGCGGTCACGTGCGGCCGGCCCGCGAGCACGACCGCTACCACGGCCTGGTCAGGGTCATGGCGGTCAACGGTCTCGCGCCGGACAAGGCCCGCGCTCGACCGCAGTTCGAGCGCATGATTCCTATCTTTCCGAACGAACAACTCGTGCTCGAATACGAGGCCACGGAACTCACCTCACGCATCGTCGACATCATTGCGCCCATTGGGCGCGGCCAGCGCGGTCTGGTGTTGTCGCCGCCCAAGGCCGGCAAGACTGAGTTGATGAAGCGCCTGGCGCGCTCGGTCCTGAACAACTACAGCGACGTGCGCGTCATCGTGGCCCTGATTGGCGAGCGACCCGAGGAGGTCACCGATTGGCAGCGCGGCGTCGAGGGCGCCGAAGTCATCAGTTCCACTTTCGACGAGCAGCCCGGCAGCCACACGCGCGTCGCCGAACTCACCTCCGCCCGAGCCAAGCGCATGGTGGAAAGCGGCGAGGACGTGATGATCCTGCTGGACAGCGTGACTCGCCTTGTCCGCGCCTACAACCTCGTGCAACCGTCCAGCGGCCGCACGTTGTCCGGCGGCATCGAGCCCCAGGCCCTGTATCCGCCCAAGGGATTCTTCGGCGCGGCCCGCAATATCGACGGCGGCGGCAGTCTCACCATCATCGCCTCCTGCCTCATCGAAACCGGCAGCCGCATGGACGAGGTTATCTACGAGGAGTTCAAAGGCACCGGCAACTGGGAACTCATGCTTGACCGCCGCCTGGCCGAACGCGGCACCTTCCCCGCTGTCAACGTCCTCAGTTCAGGGACCCGTCGCGTGGAATTGATGCTGGACGCCGACGGCCTCAAGTATTTCTGGACGCTGCGGCGTATGCTCAATGCCCTTGATCCGCATGACGCCTACGACTCGACGGAACTGATGTTCGACCGCATGAAGCGGACCGCAAACAACAAGGAATTCTTCGCATCGCTGAGCGATTCGTCCCGATGACATCGCTCGTCGACTGCGTGGATGGGGAGCACATGACAGATGGCTGACGTGCAGGTGGTATTGCTCGAAACCGTGCCCGACTTGGGCGACATCGGCGACGTGCGTTCAGTCGCCGCCGGCTACGCGCGCAACTTCCTGTTACCCCGTCGCCTGGCCGTCCCGGCCACGCGGCAGCGCCTGGACGACGCCCATTTCCAGGCTGAACTGCAGGACCGTCGTGAAGAGAACGCGCGTCGCGAAGCTCAGCACCTCGCGGACATGATCCAGGGCGTCATGCTCACCATCCACGTGCAGGTGGGCGACCAGGGGCGCATGCATGGCCAGATCACCAATCGTGACGTAGCGGCGGCCCTGCTTGAGCAGCACGGCGTCGAGATCGATCGCCACCTCATCCAGATCGACAGCCCCATCCGCTCGCTGGGGCGCTACCTCGTTCCGATCCGTTTGGCCGCAGGCTTGGAGGCTTCGGTCATGCTGGATGTCGTCGAGCAGGAAGACGAGCCCGAACCGGCCGTTGAAGAGGAAGCGGACGAGACCGAAGACGAGCTCGGCGTTTCTCGCCTCGGACGGTAGGGACGGCGCTGGCCACGGCGCGCGGACATCTCAAGAAAACCGATTTCGCGAAGAGTAATGATCGGTCCACCGTAGTTACTCTGTGGATAATTGGGCAGGGCAGTTGGCTGTTCGCTGTGGGTATCCGTGGCTGATCCACCGCCATGCGTGGCCGGTTCCTGCGAAAGCAGGCCGAATCTGCCCACAACCATGGTGGACGCCTGTCGCTGTGGAGAGTGTGGACAATTCGCCTCGGGGTTCGCCAATGTTGAAGGCGGATTGACATACCGGTTGCGCGGTTACACAACCGTCCGTGGCCTGCACCCGGCGGGTTGCGTAACCATCCCTTCCCGCCAGCATTTCCTCCCCGAGTTGCAATCCTGAATCAATCGTCGGGCGGCCCGCGTTGACCCTGGCCACCATGGCGTCGGCCACCGACCGCCTGCCGCCCCAGAACATCGACGCCGAACGTTCCCTGCTCGGCAGCCTGCTCATCGACCCCGAGGCCATCACCCGCATCGCCGGCCAGATTGGACCGGACGACTTCTACCGCGAAGCCCACCGGGCGATCTTTTCCGCGGTGACCACCCTCGCCGCCCGCAACGAGAAGACCGACTACGTCACCCTCTGCGATCAACTGGCGCGCGACGGCACGCTGGCCGACGTGGGCGGCGAAGACCGCGTGGTGGAACTGGCCTCCGCCGTTCCCACCCCGTTCCACGTGGAGCACTACGCCGCCATCGTGCGCCGCACCTCCGTCCTGCGGCAGATCATCCAGAGCGCCACCCGCATGGTCGCTTCCGCCTACGCCCCCGAGGCCGCGCCCGAAGAGGTGCTGGACGAGGCCGAAAGCCTGATCTTCAGCATCGCCAACGAGGTCCACACCCGCGACATCCTCCCGATTCGCGAGATCCTCCACGAAGTCAGCGACCAGCTGATGTTCCGCGTCGAGCACCGCGGCGTGCCCACCGGCGTTTCCACCGGCTTCCGCAGCCTGGATGCGCTCACCGGCGGCCTGCAGCGATCCGACCTCATCATCCTGGCCGCCCGCCCCGGCATCGGAAAGACCGCCTTCTCACTCAACATCGGGCTCCACGCCGCCAAGCAGAACGACGTGCCGGTCGCCTTCTTTGCCCTGGAAATGCCCGCCGAGCAAATCGTGCAGCGCCTCATTGGCACCGAGGCCCGCATGGACGCCATGCGCATCCGTGACGGAGAGCTTGACGACGACCAGCTCCAGCGCGTCGTCCGCACCATGGGCGAAGTGGCCGAATACCCCATCTACATCGACGACTCGCCGTCCCTCAGCGTGTTGGAACTGCGTGGCAAGGCCCGCCGCATGCACCTGGAGCACAACATCGGCCTGCTGGTGGTGGACTACCTCCAGTTGATGACGGCCTCCGGCCACCGCGAAAACCGCGTCCAGGAAATCACCGAGATCACCCGCTCGCTCAAGGCCCTGGCCCGCGAACTCAACAATCCCATCATCGCCTGCGCCCAGCTATCCCGCGCCGTCGAGCAGCGCCCCAACTCCCGGCCCCGCCTGTCCGACCTGCGCGAGAGCGGATCGATTGAGCAGGACGCCGACGTTGTCGCGTTTCTCCATGAACCGGAGGCCGGCGACGACGAAGCGATCGGCCGCCCCGTGGACCTCAAACTCGACATCGCTAAGCACCGCAACGGCCCGGTCGGTAACGTAGACCTGCGCTTCATCCGCCCCCAGGGCCGCTTCGAGGAAACCGTACGCCGTGACTACTAGCGGCCGAGAACGAGGAGTGACCCGTGGCTGAACTTCAGGGCCGCGACTTCCGCGCACCCCCGGTCATTCACGTCGGACGCGGCGCCCTGAGCCAGCTGCCGGCTGCCCTGCGCGAGTTGCGCGCCGAACGCGCCGCCATCATCACCGACCGCGTCATGGGCGCCTCCGAATGGGCGCCAAAGCTCGAAGCCCTGGCCGCCGAGGCCGACGTCACCACCACCATCCTGGCCGAACTCACCGGCGAACCCACCACCCGCGACGTCGACGCCGCCCTGGCCGCCATACGTTCCGCCAACGCCGATGTCGTCATCGGCTTCGGCGGCGGCAGCGCCCTCGACACCGCCAAGCTGGCCGCCGTGCTGCACACCAACCCCGGCAGCGCCCCCGACTACGAGGGCTACGAGCGCATCCCCGACCCCGGCCTGCCCGTCATCGCCATTCCCACCACCGCCGGCACCGGCAGCGAAGTCACCCGCGGCGTCGCCATCACCGACACGGACCGTGACGTCAAGATGCTCATGATGAGCTCCCACCTCGTCCCCGCCGCCGCCATCGTCGACCCCGAACCCACCTACACCATGCCCCCGGGCGTCACCGCGTCAACCGGGCTGGACGCCCTCACCCACGGCATCGAGGCCTACGTCTCCCGCCGCCGCTTCCCCATCACCGACGCCCTCGCCATCGACGCCATCGACCGCATCGGCCGCTTCATGTCCCGCGCCTACCACCATCCCGACGACGTCGAGGCCCGCGAGCAGATGCTCGTGGGCTCCCTGCACGCCGGCCTCGCCTTCAACAACGCCTCCGTGGCCTTGGTGCACGGCATGTCGCGCCCCATCGGCGCCTACTTCCACGTCCCCCACGGCCTCTCCAACGCCATGCTCCTGCCCACCGTCATGCAGTTCAGCCTCGGCGGCGACATCCCCCGCTACGCCCACATCGCCCGCGTCCTCGGCGCAACCCAGACTGACGACCAGGCCGCCGCCGAAGTCGGTGTCGCCATCGTCCGCGACCTCGCGGCCGACCTCAAAGTCCCAACCCTCCGCGCCTGGGGCGTAGACGAGCACCGCTACCGCGACGTCACCCCCGCCATGGCCCGCGACGCCCTCGCCAGCGGCAGCCCCGCCAACAACCCCCGCCCCGCCACCCAGGCCGAGGTCGAGTCCCTCTACAACACCGTCATCAGCCTCTGACGCGGCTATTCGGGCGTCACTCCGGCTGCCGGCGCTGTTCCCGGTGCCGATCAGGCATCTCGATATACTCGAATGACGCCCCGCGCCCGCCGCGGGTGCTACGGCAGTTAATCGACGCACATGCCGCTGGGAATCCTCAAGAAGCTCGTCGGCGACGACGCCGGCCGCACCGCGCGTCGCCACGCGCCACTGATCAAGCGTGTCAACGCGCTGGAGCAGGAGATGCGCGCCTGCTCCGATCAGGAACTGCTGGGCAAGACGCCCCAGTTCCGCCAACAGCTCGACGCCGGCCAAAAGCTGGACGACCTGCTGCCCGAGGCCTTCGCCACCGTCCGCGAGGCCGTCCGCCGCCACACCGGCGAGCGCCAGTTCGACGTGCAACTCATGGGCGGCGCCGTGCTGCATGGCGGCGACATTGCCGAGATGCGCACCGGCGAGGGCAAAACCTCCGTAGCCACCCTGGCCGCCTACCTCAATGCCCTGCCCGGCCGGGGCGTGCACATCGTCACCGTCAACGACTACCTCGCCAACCGCGACGCCAACTGGTACGGCCGCGCCTTGGTCGAGCGCCTGGGACTCACCGTCGGCGTCATCCAGCACGGTCTGGCGCCCGACGACCGGCGCGCCGCGTACGCCGCCGACCTGACCTACGGCACCAACAACGAGTTTGGCTTCGACTACCTGCGCGACAACATGGTCCAGGCGCTGGACGAGCGCGTGCAGCGCGGCTTGCACTACGCCATCGTCGACGAAGTCGACAACATCCTCATCGACGAGGCCCGCACGCCGCTCATTATCTCCGGCGCCGCCGAGCAGTCCACGCAGCACTACTACCAGATGGCCCAGGTCGTGCGGCGGCTCAAGGACGAGACCCACTACACCCTGGACCTCAAGCTACGCGCCGCCAGCCTCACCGAGGCCGGCATCGCCACGCTGGAACAAATGCTCAACGTCGACAACCTGTACGACGAATCGTCCTTCCAGCTCGTCCACTACGTCGAACAGGCCCTGCGCGCCCACGCCATCTACGCCCGCGGACGCGATTACGTGCTCTTCCGCGACGGGCGCGTGGTTGACGGTCGCGACCGCCGCGCCGAGGTCGTCATCGTCGACGAATTCACCGGCCGCCTCATGCACGGCCGCCGCTACAGCGAAGGCCTGCACCAGGCCATCGAGGCCAAAGAAGGCGTCGAGGTCCAGCGCGAGAGCCAGACCATGGCCACCGTCACCTTCCAGAACTACTTCCGTATGTACGACAAGCTGGCCGGCATGACCGGGACCGCCAAGACCGAGGAGCAGGAGTTCCAGTCCATCTACGACCTCAACGTCGCCGTCGTTCCCACCAACTTGGATATGGTCCGCGACGACCGCGCGGACCTCGTGTACCGCACCGGCAGGGCGCGCGATGAAGCCCTGATCGATGCCCTGGCTGAGGTTCACGCCACCGGCCAGCCCGTCCTCGTCGGCACGACCTCAATCGAAAAGTCCGAGACGCTGAGCCAGCGCATCCAGCGTCGCGGCATTCCCCACAACGTGCTCAACGCCAAATACCACGCCCAGGAAGCCGTCATCGTGGCCGACGCCGGCGCCGAGGGCGCCGTGACCATCGCCACCAACATGGCTGGTCGCGGGACCGACATCATCCTGGGCGGCAAGCCGGAGGGTCGCACCGCCGCCGACTGGCAGGCCGCGCACGATCGCGTGGTCGACCTGGGCGGACTCTACGTGCTGGGTACCGAGCGCCACGAAGCCCGGCGCATCGACAACCAGCTCCGCGGCCGCTCCGGCCGCCAGGGCGACCCGGGGTGCTCGCAGTTCTACCTGTCGCTCGAAGACGACCTGATGCGGCGCTTCAGTTCCGACAAGATCAAGGGCGTCATGCAGCACCTGGGTGTGGAAGAACACGTGCCCATCGAGAGCGGCATGGTCTCCCGCGCCCTTGAGTCCGCTCAGACCAAGGTCGAGGCCCACAACTACGAGACCCGCAAATACGTCCTCGAATTCGACAACGTCATCAACCAGCAGCGCGGCGTGATCTACGACCAGCGCGAACGCGTACTCAACGCCCACGACCTGGAGTCCCTATTCCTGGAGATGCTCGGTCAGGAAGTCGAGCACCTGGTGGAGGCCCACGGCATTGAGCCGCACACCGACGCGGCTGAGCTCGAGGAACTCATCCAGGCCTACGCAGTGGCGGTTGGCGTTGACGGCCAGCAGCCCGCGCCGGCGGGCGACTTGGAAGGCCTGAAGGGCGACGACGTGGCCGAGCTACTGACCGAGGATGCCGAACAGCGCTACCGCCAGCGCCTGTCGGACTTTCCGCCCGAGCTGGCCCCGCGGCTCCTGCGCTGGATGATGCTCCAGACCATCGACTACCTGTGGGTCGGCCACCTCACCGCCATCGAAGACGTTCGCCAGGGCATCGGCCTGCGCGCCTACGGCCAGCAGGACCCGCTGGTGGCCTTCAAGCGCGAGGCCTTCCACATGTTCAGCGAGCTCATCGCCTCCATCCGCGCCGACATCGTGCGCCGCTTCTTCCGGGTGCAGATTCAGGATCCGGTACAGGAAGAAACCGTGCTTACCCGCCATCGCGATCGTGAGGCCGCGTTGCCGGCGCAGACCGCGGACCGTCCGGCGACGGCCGCCCGGTCGGCCGGCGCCCCCAAACCCCCCCCCCCGGCGCCCCCCCACACCCCCCCCCCACCCCCCCCCCCCGAACCCCCCCCCCAAAAACGCCGACCGCGCCCCCCCCGGCAGCCCCGCCCCAAAA
>JAPPFO010000032.1:0-6445 GCA_028875175.1 Chloroflexota bacterium
CGGCTGCTCGCGCCCGTCTGCTGCGCAATCCTCGCCGCCAGAAAGTGTGATGCCGGATGAACGCCCCATACTTTGAGAACGTGGATGTGTTCTTGCCCGGTCAGGGCGACACGTTGACCCAAGCGCCGGCGTATCACTGGGAACGAAACGCAGCGCCGGCCGAGGTTTCCGCCAAGGAAGGCCTATCCGAACACACGGAGCGGCCGCAATCCGATGCATTGCACACCCTTGGCGTAACGGCCAACTTCTATACCAGCACCCGCGATCCCAATTCGGTGCTCGTGGCGGTGATTGGGACGGACCGCACCGAACGAAAAAAGCTGGCGCGAGCGAAGATCACGATGGACTTCACCAACCTGCAATATCACGACTTCGATGGATTCGGCGTCCATCTGCCAGGACTGATCGTCACGGCTGCCGGGAGTGCCGTCGCCGTATGCCAGCGGCGCCACGGGGGCATGGGTGACGGCGGCCACGAGAACGATGTCCTTGTGTCGCGCAGCGCGGACGCCGGCAAGACGTGGTCCCGGCAGCGGGTGATCTATGCGAAGCCGGGTCAATACACGTTTCTCGGCGCCATCGTCGAGGACCGCATCTCGGGCACGCTCTTCGTCGTCGGTTGGGACATGCCGGCGGGCGTTGTCGATGACCTCGGGTACTTCAGCACGTATGCCGAGAAGGGCGGCGGGTTCTGGATCGTGCAGAGCGCTGATGATGGCTTGACCTGGTCAGAGGCACGGCATGTCGACCCGATGCCGAATCCGGATGGGTGGACCGGCTGGCCAAACAACAGCGTGCACGGGGTTCAGCTCGCGGTCGGGCCGCATCGCGGGCGGCTGGTGGTTCCGGGGTTTCTCTACAAGGAGGGCGAACCTGGAGAGGTGCCGGGCGTGCGCGGCGGCTTGCTGTACAGCGACGACCATGGCGAGACCTGGGCGGTTGGCGCCGTGCTCCCCGAGGGATCGGACGAGGTTTCGCTGGTGGAGACCGCGGGCGGCGAGATCTACGTCAGCTATCGGAGGAACACCTGCCGACGGGACGGACGCACGTTCGCGCGAAGCCGGGACGGCGGCCAGAGATTCTATGAGCTCGGTGAGCATGAGGAACTGAGCGGCCGGCCCGTGCACGTAGGACTGGCCCGGCATGGATCGGCTGCCAACAACCATCCGGACGTGCTGCTCTTCTCGCACCCCACGGGCGTGAATCACCTGATCCCGGGAGGTGCGGACATGACAATCTACGTGAGCCGCAACGGGGGACGTACCTGGCCGATTTCGAAACTCATTGATGAGAGGCCGTGTCGGTACTCCGACCTGGCTGTGACTGAGGACGGGACGGTGCTCTGCATATATACCGTTGGCGAGGTACGTGACAGCGAGAAACTCACGGTCGCTCGCTTTAACCAGGAGTGGCTGTTTGCCTAGCCAGTTTGAGAGGCGCGCCGGCACGTCTGTCGTGAAGCTGAATGCCTCGCGGCTGTCGTCGCTTTCAACCAGCACATGCACTGGAGGGTCGCAGCCGCCGGCGCGAGTCCGATGCCCCTATTGTCAACCCGCCGGCCGAAGGTGGCGCTTGTGGAGGATGACGCTATGCACTCGTCAAAAAAGCTGACCAGGTACGTGACGGGCGCGGCACTTGCGTTGTTCCTGGCCACAGTGTTTGCGGGGTGCGCTGACAGCGATGAATTCGAGTACATGAAAAGTGAGCGGCAGATGATGCGGCACGGGGACTATGGCCCCGGAATGAGCGATGCCGATCGGCAGAAGCTCCAGGAGAGCTACGCGAGCAAGCAGCTGTCTAAGGTCACGCCGACCAGCGGTGCCGCGGCACCATAGAGTCGGGCACGGTGGTGAAGCGCTGTGCAAACACCGGACGACCGGCCCCAGGTGCTGCTCGTGCCCCTAGCTCATTTGTCATTTGCGTGTCTCTGTACCCGAATCGCCGTGCGCACCAGCCAACGCCAGCCCTGCCGGGATACCGACTTCCTGGTCTGATGAAGGAGCCGAATTGTGCCTGCTGAGTTGTACGAGACGGTGGACGTACTTCTGCCGGGAGTTGGCGAGACGCTCAATCAGAACGTGGCCGCCCATTGGCAGGCAAGCGAAACCGTGACAGCGCAAATCTACCTGGGACAGCTCGGACAGGAGGAGGTCATGCTCCACCTGTCGGGCCTGACGGCCGCTCAACGGCGCCTCCTGACCGAGCGGACCGTGATCGTCGATGCCGGCTGGGGCCATCACGTGATTGACGGATATGGGGTCCGCATACCGGGAATCCTGGTTACGCCTCGCGGCACGGTCATTGCGGTCTGCCAACAGCGGGTGGGCTCCCTGGCCGATGGCGGCCACGCGACGAATGTCCTGGTGACGCGCAGCGAGGATGGCGGCAAGAACTGGACGCGGCAGGAGGTGCTGTTCGCGGAAGCGGGCATCAATACCTTCCTTGGACCGATCCTCGCCGATCGCTATACGAACGACGTGTTCGTGACCTTCTGGAAGCTGCCGCAGGCGGAGGGCAACGGCCTGGGCTACTTCGCTCCCTATGCCGAAATGGGCGGCGGGTTCTGGATGGTGCGAAGTTCGGACGAGGGCCAGAGCTGGTCCGAGCCGTATTTCGTGCGTCCAACGCCCAATGCGGAGGGCTGGGTTGCCTGGGTGAACAACTCGTCGCGCGGGGTGCAACTGGCGCGAGGTCCGCGGGCCGGTCGGCACGTGATCGCGGGGTTTCTCTTCAAAGCCGGCGAGGAAGGGCAGGCCCCCGGCGTGCGCGGCGGCCTGGTGTACAGCGACGACCATGGCGAGACCTGGCACGCGGGTGCTGTCCTACCCGCAGGTTCGGACGAACTCGTCTTGGAGGAGACGGAAGACGGCGGAATCTACGTGAATTACCGGAAGAATCGTCCGTACTACAACGGACTGCGCTGGTTCGCACGAAGTTCCGACAACGGGGAGAGCTTTGACAACCATGGGCAGCACGAGGAGCAGGTGACACCGTGCTGCCACGTCGGGCTTGTGCGTTACTCGAGCACGGACGCCGACGGCGAGAATGTGCTGCTCTTCAGCAATCCGCGTGGACCGGCCCGCCGCAACCTGACCGTACGGGTTAGCCGCGACGACGGCCGGACCTGGCCCATATCGCGAACCGTGACCAGCGATCTGGCCGGCTACTCGGACCTATCGGTCTTGCCGGACAAGACGATTCTCTGTATCTGGGAAGGCGGCAAGCAGCGCTACCACGAGAAGATCAGCGCGGCGCGGTTCAACCTGGACTGGGTGCTGGCGGGCGACTGAGCGAGTTTGCCGATCGCCGGAACCAACGCTTGGCGGTTGGAGCTGCCGGCCTCACGCGGAACCCACGTACGCCGCGTAAATCTTGACGTCCTCGGGTCGCGGAAAGTCGCGGCTGACCGGTCCGACGTCCACCTTCAGGCGCAGCGGCGTGTCGGATGCAGGTAGCGAGTCCTGACTGGCCCAATGAACCGGCACACGCAACCCGGATTCACGCAGCGTGGCCGCAGCGTCGCCGGAGTAGCCGGGCAACGGCCGGAACTGAAGGTCGACAACTTCCACTCGCGCCGCTGCGAACTCACCCAGGCCCGACACGTTCAGGTGGACTGGTGTCCCATCGGCCTCGACGCTAAAGGGACACGTGATGAACTGCGCCCGCGCGCCCGCTGCGTAGGGCTGCACGTAGCCCAGCCGGTCCCGCTCCCACTGCGCAAGCCGGACCTGGCCGTCGCCGCGCCAGACCGAGTACCAGTACAACGTCTTGTCGCCCACGTTCTCCATGCCCTGCCCCTGTTGCAGCGCGGGTCCGGCCCCCAGGCGCGTATCGCGCTCCTCCCGCGAGGGAATGAACCGAAAGTCCGGGATTGGTTCATGAAAGTGGATCGCGTCGTGGCTGATGGCCAGCCCAAGGTCGATCGTGACGTAGCGCCGGTCGCTGTAGGGGTACCCGTGCCATTGCCCGTAGATGCCCAGGATCACGTTGCCCCGGGAGTGCAGCCCCGCGCCCATATGGATTTCCTCCCAGATGTTCTGCCGGTCTTCCAGGTCGGGTCCTTCCAGCCGCGGGCTGCGCGTCATGCCTAATGCGCTGCCCTCGGTCCAGTGCTCGAAGTCGTAGGAGGCGTAGGTCTCCATCTTGCGACCGGGACCCGGATGGCCAACGCTGTGGCCGTTCGCGAAGTAGCAGCCGTTCCACTTGATCAGGCCCGAGTGCTCGAAGGCGACGCTGCCGACGGGATTGTTGGGACTGAGCGTCCAGTGCAAGCCGTCGGGGCTGTAGGCCACGCACAGGCCGCCTCGACGATTTCCTGAGGGGCCTGTCCGGTGGGTGAAGGCGAGCTTGAACCGCCGGCCAGCGTCAGGGTCGTCGGGGTCGTGGATGATCGGGGCCCACCCGAGGTCGATGTGCTGAGGGAAGTCCACCAGGTTGTTGGCCGTTGAGCCCCGGTATTCGACCAGTCCGAGTTCCGGCTTGGTCCAGTGGATACCGTCGCGGCTGACCGCGTAGCAGAGACGCCCGTCGTAGCCCTGGTAGCCGCCGACCCACGTCGGGTTACAACCCACGCGGCCGACGTACCACAAGCGAAACTCGTCACCCACGCGGACGGCGCTCCCGTAGTAATGGACCTGCTCGTCGTGCGCGCCGGGCTCGCCATTGGGTACCACGACCGTCGGCCCATCGCGCCAGCCGGGGGTTCGCTTCCCATGGATGAGGTGAAGCTGGAAGTTCGTGCGGAAGGGGATGCAGACGTCGTCGAACGCGAAGAACGTGGCCTCCTGGACCTGCATCTCTGACGGCCCGCCGTGCACGCGCAGCATGGCTACAACCTCAAGGTCTACTCAGCGCCGACGTGCGCCCTATTGAGCTGCGTCACCCAGACCGTAAACCCACATAGGCCGCATAAATCTTTACGTCGTCGGGCCGCGGACAGTCGCGACTGACTGGTCCAACTTCCACTTTCAGGCGCAGCGGCGTGTCGGTTGCTGGCAACGAGTCGTAGTTCGCCCAACGAACCGGCACGCGAAGCCCCGATTCTCGAAGTGTGGCCGCATCGTCGCCGGAGAAGCCCGGCAGCGGCCGAAAATGATGGTCCACCACTTCGACGCGCGCCGCAGCGAACTCACCCAGGCCCGATACGTTCAGGTGGACTGGCGCCCCAGCTGTCGGGACGCTAAACGGACACGTGATGAACTGCGCCCGCGTGCCCGCCGCGTAGGGCTGTACGTAGCCCAGGCGGTCGCGTTTCCACTGGGCCAAACGCACCTGGCCGTCGCCACGCCAGATGGAGTACCAGTAGAGGGTCTTATCGCCCACGTTCTCCATGCCCTGCCCCTGCTGCAGCGCGGGTCCCGCCCCCAGCCGCGTGTCGCGCTCCTCGCGCGAGGGAATGAACCGAAAGTCCGGAATTGGTTCATGAAAGTGAATCGCGTCGTGGCTGATGGCCAGCCCCAGGTCAATCGTGACGTAGCGCCGGTCGCCGTAGGGATAGCCGTGCCACTGGCCATAGATGGCCAGAATCACGTTGCCCCAGGAGTGCAGCCCCGCGCCCAGGTGAATTTCCTCCCAGATGTTCTGCCGGTCTTCGAGATCCGGTCCTTCGAGCCGCGGACTGCGCGTCATGCTCAGCGCGCTGCCTTCTGTCCAGTGCTCGAAATCGTAGGAGGCGTAGGTCTCCATCTTGCGACCGGGACCCGGATGGCCAACGCTGTGGCCGTTCGCGAAGTAGCAGCCGTTCCACTTGATCAGGCCCGAGTGCTCGAAGGCCACACTGCCACGCGGGTTATTGGGGCTGGGCGTCCAATGCAGCCCGTCGGGGCTGTAGGCCACCGACAAGCCGCCGCGGCGGTTGTCAGAGGGCCCGGTTCGGTGACTAAAGGTGATCTTGAACCGGCGGCTGGGGTCGGGGTCCTCGGGATCGTGAATGATCGGGGCCATGAACATGTCAATGTGACGGGGGAAATCCACAATGTTGTTGGCCCTTGAGCCCTGGTAGTCGACCAGTCCGAGTTCCGGCTTGGTCCAGTGGATGCCATCGCGGCTGTTCGCGTAGCACAAGCGCCCGTCGAAGCCCTCGTAATTGGCCCAGTTCGGATTGCGGCCGACGCGTCCTATGTACCACATGTGGAACTCGTCGCCCACGCGGATGGTGCTGCCGTAATAGTGGACGCCCTCGTCATGCGAGCCGGGCGGGCCCCGGGGGACGACCACGGTCGGCCCATCGCGCCAGCCCGGGGTCCGCTTGCCGTGGATGAGGTGAAGCTGGAAGTTGGTACGGAAGGGGATGCAGACGTCGTCGAAGGCGAAGAAGGTGGCCTCCTCGACACGCATCTCCGAAGGTCCGACGTGCACGCGCAGCATGGCTACATCCTCAAGTGCATCTCAGCGCCCCCCGCCCCCCCCCCGGGGGGGGGGGGGCCCGGGGGGCCCCCCCCGGGGT
>JAPPFO010000032.1:6455-19292 GCA_028875175.1 Chloroflexota bacterium
TCTCTGTTGCTTCTCCCGCCTCTTTTTTCTAATCATTTTTTTGGCGGGGGGGGCCCCCCGGCGGCGGGCGGGGGGGGGGCGCCGCGGGGGGCCCCCCGACGCTGCTTTTCGGTTCAGCAGTTGCTACGAGCGGACCGGATTCGGCTGGCTCTCGGCAAAGCTCTTGAGCTCAAGGAAGCGATCGTGGTTCTCTTCCATGTACCGGTCGAGAATCCCCAACATTTCCTCGATGCCCTGTTCCACGGACACCTCGCCCAACATGACCTTGCTATTGCTGGCGTACCCGGACTGCTCCACCATTTCCTGCCACGCCGGATGCATGCGCTGCTGGTAGGCGGGGTTGTCGCTTTCCAGGTAGAGCCGTTGCTGCACGTGATTCTCGGGCGGTCCCGCCGCGTATTCGGGTGACGCCACCACATCCTTGCGCCAGACAACAGAGCCTCGGTCAATCGCCACGCGCGATTGGGTCTTCGGTCCCGCCAGGTACAAGAGCCACTCCACCACGGCTTCGGTGTTGCCGCGCAGGCCGGCCATCTGGGTGATCAAGTGCGGCTCGTCGGAGAACTTCTGTGGCTGCGGGCCGCGCGGTCCTTCGGGCAGAGGGATCAAGGCCCACGGGAAGCGATCCTTGATGCGGTTGATGGGTCCGCCCACGCCGCCGCCCCAGTGGAAGAACCCAATCTTCCCGTTCGAGAACGGTTCGCCGGCATCGCCCCTGATCTCCCGATACCGTGCGCGCGACGGGACCACGCCCTCTTCGAGCACGAAATCCCGGAGCATCTGCAACCCAACGTGCGCGCCGGAATCAAACACGGTCCAGCGCGTGGCGTCCTTGTTGTAGTACATCAGGTTCTCCTCGTCGGACAGCGCCCAGCCCCACGAAATGGCATTGCTACTCACAAGCGTCCCGGAGTCCCATAAGCCAAAGGTTTCCGTCTCGGGGTCGGTGATGCGCCGCAAGGCGTCCGGCATTTCGGCCTGGATGCCCCAGTTGCCGGGCGTTGGAAAGTCGACGCCCGCGCTCTCCATTAACGCCAGATTGGCCGAGAGGACGTTCAAGTTGCCCTGATAGGGCATGCCGTGGAACGGCCCCTGCAACCCATCACGGTGCGGGAAGGGGCGTTCGTTGACCAGGTTCACGGTGGATTCGTCAGGGCACCAATACCAATCGGTCGGATCGAAGCCGTCGTGCTTTTGCAGCACGTCGTCGATCACCGTGAACGCGCCCTGCGCCAGAAACTGGGCCGCGAACCAGCCCGGCATCAGCACCGCCTCGGGCTGCGTACCCGCGGCGATCATGATGGCGATCATTTCCTGGTTCGCGTCCGGCGAGAGGACGAACTTCACGTCAATGTTGGGGAACTCCGTGGCGAAGTTGTCCAATGCCCAGCCCATGGCCGCGCCGCGAGGGCCGGAGGTGTGGTCGGAGTGAAAGACGAACCGCACAGGCGGGGCCTGCGGGGCGACTTCGACGACCTTCTCAACGATTCTCTCGACTTCCTTCGTAACGACCTTTTCGACGACTTTCTCGACCGGGACTTCGACAACCTGCTTGACCTCAACGACTTTCTCGACTGGAACTTCTTCGCGGACGACGTTCACGACCTGTTGCGTCACGATTCTCTCGACCTGCTGAGTGACGATCTTTTCGACCGGAACTTCTTTGACCACGACCCGTTCAACGGGCACTTCCTTGGTCACAATCTTCGGTTCAGCTTCGCCGCAGGCCGCCAGCGCGATTGCGCTGATCGCTCCCGTTGCGCCTATCAGAACCCGGCGTCGTGTGATGTTGGCCTTCATATCGCCCCCAGATCAGACGAGAACCAAGGTGGTTCTAACTGGAATTGCCAAGTAGATAAAGATTAGGCCATGAAATGTTAGTGGCGTCAAGTGCGCGATGATCCGGGTCGCTGCTGCTCGGAGGAATTCGAATCTGCTGGCCGCAGCCAGAGAGTCGCTGGCCAGACTCCGCTACGGGAAGCGCACGCCAATCTTGATTGCACGATCGGGAGCGCCCAGGCTGTCGCTCAGGGCCTGTGCCGCGTCGCGGAAGCCAACAATGGGCGTGACGATGCCTTCGGAGGTGACCATCCCGCGTCGAAACAGGTCGATGGCTGTGACTCGTGCCCGTTCTTCGTCCCAAAGCGGGTAGGAGCGGTCCGGGTTTTGCCAGACGGCCTGGCTGCCGATGATGGTGGGACGGTTGACGTGGAACTCCTCGTCCAGGTGCAGCGTCGAGGCGTCCTTCGGGCCGTAGGGCACGTGCACGATGGTTCCGCACTGGCGAATGGCGCGGATGGATTCGTGAAGGGCGGCGGCGCTGCCCGAGGTCTCGATGGCCACGTCCACGCCGTGACTGTCCGTCGCTCGCTTGATCCGCAGCCCCGCGTCCTCGGCACTTGGATCGACGAGCAGGTCGGCGCCAAGTTCCCCGGAAGTTGATCGGCGGCACTCAATTGGGTCAACCGCGATGACTTTCGTGGCACCGCTGCGGGCGGCGATCTGGACGGTCATCAGGCCGATGGCGCCCATGCCGAACACGGCGACCGCGTCGCCGATCCGGACATTGCCATCCCGCACGGCCACCAGGGCCACGTGAGCCGGATCGGAGCAGACGGCGTCGGTGTCGGAGAGGCTGCCCAGTGGCCGCCAGGAGTCTTCGGATAGCTGGTGTTCCTCGCGGATCGGTCCGTAGCCGAAGACGCGGTCGCCCGGTGAGAATCGGGTGGCGCCCGATCCCACGCCGGTCACGGAGCCGACCACCATGTTGCCCACGGGACGCTCGGTCAGCGGGAGAGGTTTCGGCAGGGGCAGATAGATCCGCAGCGTCTCGTCCCAGCGTTTGCGGTGATGCGGGTTTCCCGAGAGCGAGTGAAGTTCGGTCCCATGCTTCGGCGCCGCGAACTCCACGCGCACGCGCACGTCGCGAGGGCCAAGTGTCTGCAGGACGTATTCCCGGTAGCGAAAGGTCCGGCCGTCAGTTGAAACGACTTCAAGCGGCATGTGGAGTTCTCCGACTCAACTGGGAGCGGCTCGCTGTCTCACGAATTGGTCGAATGGGTCGATCACGGCCTTGATGACACCGTTGCTGTCAGCCGCGTCTCGGACCAGGCGCAAGGCGTCGCCGGCGGCTTCCAGGGGAAAGTGGTGGGTCACCATTCGCTCGAGGGGATAGCGGCCGGACCTTGCAAGCGCGACGGCGGCGTGGACGGCGGCCTGGTCGTGGCTGTTCACGCCCTGGGCGCGAACTTCCTTGCGCACGAGTTCGTTCCAGGGGAGTTCGACCCTGCCGGCGGCTGTGGAGCCGGCCATCACGAAAGCTCCCAGCGGTCGCACGGCTTCGGCTGCGACGGCCGGTGACGTGGCGCTGCCCGTCACGTCGATCACGACGTCGGCCAGGCGACCGCCGGTCAGATCGGCTATGGCCTCAGTCGTGTGCTCGTCGAAGCTCAGCATTTGGGTAGCGCCGCAATCGCGGGCGAACGCCATTCGCGCCCGGTCGCCGCTCAGCCCGACCACGACGATCCGCTCGGCGCCCGCGGCATGAGCGGCAATGACGGCGGCCAGCCCTTGCGGGCCGGGTCCAAAAACGACGACGGTGTCGCCGATTCCGGCACCGCCGATGGTCTGGACCCAGCGCACGCCGTTAGCCAGGACCGCTCCGATTACGACGCCGACTTCGGGCGGAATGGCGTCGCCTACGCGGTGGACGCGGGCCCGCGACGGCAGATAGAGATGCTGCCCGTAGGCGCCCCATAAGTGGGGCGTGACGCCGGCCGAAATGCGGCCGCCGTAGCCCTGGCCCTGCGCGCACATCTGGTAGCTGCCGCGCAGGCACACGTCGCAGAGGCCGCAGCCGAAGCTGGCTTCCACGATCACGCGGTCGTCGACGGCCACGCCCCAGCGTCTTGCCGCGTTCAGTCCGACCTGCTCGATTCGGCCGACGATTTCGTGGCCCAGGATGGCGGGCAGGTTGCGGCTTACAGCGGAGTGGCCGCCCCAATGCAAGACATCGCTTCCGCAGACCCCGGATAGCTCCATGCGCAAGAGGCCGTCGTTTTCGCCGATGGAAGGAATCGGAAAGTCGCGTAACTCAAACGTTTCCGGCGCTACCAGCACCGCGCTGGTCGTGGTGGTCACGGACGGCTTGCCAGGCAGCCGATGATGGTGTCCACGTGCGCCACGAACTCGGCGGTCAGTTCCAGCGTGCGGCCCTCCGTGGGGTCGCTGTCGAAGACCCAGGAGCCGTCGTCGGTCTGGGTGTCGGCGAACCAGTGGGCCAGCTTGACGGCCCAGGCGGCGTATTGCTCCTCGCTCGTGACCTGGTAGAGGAGTGCCGCGCCCCAGCCGCTCTTGCAGACTTGCGGAAACTCGAACTGTCGTGGGGTGCTCTGGATGGAGAACTGTTGGAAGTCGCGGGCCAGCGAGAGGTAGTCGGGTTTGGGATCGACCATGTACAGCCGGCAGAGGAAGGCGGCCGACAACCCGCCCACGGTCCAGCGCTGTGGCCGTGGTTCTTGCGACTCGACGACGTGCCAGAACCGGTTGCGGGCGTCGTAGCTGGTGATCACGGCCTGGTCGCGACGCGAGTAGGAGTAGTACAGGCGATCGGGCAATTCGGATTGCGCGTTCCAGACCCGTTCCAGGAACCGGTAAACCTGTCGGGCTTTGTCCAGCCGGCCGAGAGCGATACAGGCCAGCCCGCAACCGCAAGTGTAGGGCAGGTCCATGACGTCGCCCAGGGTTCCGTCTGGATCGCGGTCGTTGGCGAAGCCGCCGGAGGCCCGGTCCTGCATCGTGAGGATGAATTCCAGGCCGCGTGAGCTGAGGTCGAACTGGCGAGCCATGTGGGCGCCGTAGACCAGGGTGGCGTTGCGGTAGGCGTAGGCGTCGTAGAGACGGCGATGGCCGCGGTCAAAGTCGCCGTCCGGCGTGAGCATGTACTCGCGAATCCAGCCGCAGACAGCGGTGGCGGCCTGAGTGTGGCCGGCTACCGTGAGGGTCCAGGGCAGGCGGTAGTAGCGGAAACCCTCGTCGGAAGGCTGTACCCCACCGTCAGGGCCGACCCGCGCCAGGAGCCACTCGGTGCCGCGGCGCTTGGTCTCCCTTAGCCGTTGGACGGCCGAACGTCTCTGCGACGAACTACCACGGAGACCCATGTCCAATCTGCTCCCGGCGCCCTTGGTATCCGCGGCGCCAGCGTAGCGGCAACTGGGTGGCGAATCTTCGTTAGGCGCGCACGCCCTCGTAGTACACCCAGCGCCGCGCGCTGATGAACTGGACGATCGTGAAAAACAGAATGATCAGGAAAAGGACCCAGGCGATGGCCGACGCGTAGCCCATGTTGAACGCCCGGAAGCCCATCTGATACAGGAGCAGCAGGATGAACAGCGTGGCGTCGGCCGGGCCACCGTCGGTGATGATGAGCGCCGCGGTAAAGACCTGGAACGACCCGATTACGCCGATCACCGAAGTCAAGAATATCTGCGGCGTCATCATCGGGATTGTGACGTTGCGGACCTTGCCCCACCAGCCCGCGCCGTCAATTTCGGCAGCTTCGTAGAGATGCTGTGGAATCCCCTGAAAGCCGGCCAGGAAGATAATCATGGTGGTCCCAACGGTCCAGAAGCTCATGATTATGAGCCCCGGCATCGCCCACGAGGTGGAACCGAGCCAGTTCGGCCCACTCACGCCAAGTGGCTCCAGGAAAATGTCCAGGAAGTTGTTGAGCAGGCCGTTTGGCTGCAAGACCCAGAACCAGAGGACGGCCGTAGCCACGCCGGTGGTAATTGAGGGCAAATAGAAACACGTGCGGTAGATCGCGATGCCGCGAACCTTTTGATTCAGCAGCCCGGCGATGATGAACGAGATGAGCAGCACGCCAGGTACGTGAAACGCCACGTAATAGGTGGTGTTATAGACCGCCTGGACGAATCGTGGGTCATTGGCGGACAGCAGTCGAACGTAGTGATCCAGTCCCAACCACTTGATGTCGCCGATGAAGCTCCACTCCGTCAGGCTTACAAAGAACGAGAAGAAGAACGGCCCGGCGATGAAGACGACGAAGCCAAACAGCCAGGGGAGGATGAAGAGGAATCCCTGGGTCTCGCGCCAGGTCCAACCAGGGATCAGGGGGCGGCGCCTGGCTCGTGGGACATCTGGCTGGTCGGCTATCGCCATGACGGTCCTCTTCTAGGCTGCTCTGGCGTGACATCGGACAATTCGATGCCGAACCTGGCGCGCGAGTTTAGCGCGTGGGCCGGACGCGCGCCGTAGACGAAACGCTGGCGACACGAACCGACCGGGCACGCCGCCCTCCGAACCTGGGCAAGAAAGCCGACTCTTGGCTAGTAGTCCTCGGCGACGGTGGTTCGGATGTACCGGACGGAGTAGTGGACATCGTCCGGATACCCGTCCTCGGACCAGGCGGGGATGGCGCCCATGCCGGCGACGCGAACGCGGTGTGAGGGCGGGATTTCGAACACGACGCAACTCATGCCGGCAACCGGGAGGGCGTGGTAGGAGCCGCCCTGCTTCAGCAGGTCAGCGCGCAGGTGCATCCCCCACAGGTTGTCGACCCTGAAGCGCGCGGACACGGCGCGTTCGTTCTCGCCCTCGTGCCTGAAGTTATCGATGGTGTCGCACTCGACCAGGATGGATCCAGGCGGAGTGCAGGCGCTACCGATCACGGCCACCTGCACCATCGGGTGATCTTCCTCGATGACGATCCAGTCGGACGGGGTCTGCGTGGTGGCGGTGGAGCCGTCGGTCGTCTTAATCGGAAAGAGCTCGATGCCGTGACGTTCGCCGCCAACCCACACGCGGTCCACGAGCACGTTGGGGTAGTTGAAGGGGAACTCGTACTCGTAGGTTGTGAGATTGAGCGCCTTGCGCTCGCGCGGCGGATCGTTCGGGTAGCCGGTGATGCGCTTGTCAGCGGCCTCGGTTGCCATGGGTCGCTCCTATTCTCAGGCAGCCCGGCGTCCAACAGCGGACGCTTGATCGGGCCTGTCGGCTGCAGCACTGAAGTCCACGGGGCTTATCGCCCGGCGATCCCGGTCAGCGCGACGCCGCGAATGAAGTAGCGCTGAGCCGAGAAGAAGATGACAAGGACGGGAACAAGCATGACGACGGATGCCGCCATCATAAGGTTCCAGCGGGTGAGTCCAGCGCCGCCCCCGGCTTCGGTGTACAGAAAGAAGCGCAGGTACAGCGCCAGCGTGCGCCACTCCTCGCTGTTCAGGAAGGTCAGGGGATTGAGGAAGTCGTTCCAGTGATGGATGAAGGAGAAGATGGCGGAGGCGGCCAGCGCGGGCTTGGATAGTGGGAGCATGATTCGCCAGTAGATGCGGAAATACGAGGCCCCGTCCACGAGCGCCGCCTCGTCCAGTTCGCGCGGAAGCTGCAGCATAAACTGACGGATAAGGAAGACGAAAAACGCGCCACCAAACGCGCCGCCGCCAAACCACCAGGGAACGATGAGCGGCAACGGTGTATCGATCCAACCGAGGGTCTTGAAGAGGACGAATGTGGGAACCAGGGTCACGATTACAGGCAGCATCAACGTGGAAAGCAAGATGATGAACAACACGCGCTTGCCAAAGAACTCAAGCCTGGCGAAGCCAAAGGCGACCAGCGACGAACTGATTACTGTTCCGAGTGTGGCAAGAACCGAAATCATCAAGGTATTACCGAAATATCGCGCGAGATTCGAAGTCTCAAACGCCGTGAGATAGTTGCCGAACACGACAGGGTTTGGGATCCACTGGGGCGGAAAGGGGAACTCGCGGCCGAAGGCCTTCAACGACGTCGAGACCATCCATGCCAGGGGGAGTAGCGAAATCACGGCCACCAGCAAGAGCGCTGCGTAGCCGAAGAGGCGACCGAAGACGATCCATACGTAGGCACGGAGCGTGCGCTGCCTGGTACTGGCGTCGGCGGCCTGGAAAGAAATCTGGCTGATCCGCCGCACGGGTCTAGGTCCCTTCGCCTTCGTAGTAGACCCAGCGGCGGCTGACGGCGAACTGGATCAGGGTGAAGACCAGGATCACGCCCAGGAGCACCCAGCCGAGGGTAGCGGCGTAACCCATGCGGAAATTCTCGAACGCGTGGCGATACATCCAGAGCACGTAGAACAGGGTGGCGTGTTTGGGACCGCCGTTGGTCGCGATATAGGCGGATGCGAAGACTTGGAACGAGCCGATGATTCCGAGGACGAGATTGAAGAAGATCACAGGGCTGATCATGGGAACCGTGACGTGCCAGAAACGAAGAAGCTTGCCGGCGCCGTCGATTGAGGCGGCTTCGACCAACGTTTCCGGTACGGCCTGCAGGCCGGCCAGGAAGATGACCATCTGGCCGCCGACGTGCCACAGGCTCATGATGATGAAGGCCGGCTTGGCCAGGTTGGGATCAGTCAGCCAGCCCTGCTTGGGAATGCCGAACCAGCCGAGAATCGCGTTGAAGATGCCGAACTCGGGGTTGTACATGTAGACGAAGAGCACGACAAAGGCCACGGTGGGCGTGACGGTGGGCAGATACAGGGCAGTCCTGAACACGTTGATTCCGCGCAGCTTCTGGTTGAGCAGGAGCGCCATGAAGAGCGCCAGCAGTAGCTGGACGGGCACGGCCAGCAGGGTGTAGAAGGCCGTGTTCCCCAGGGCTGTCAGAAACAGGTGATCCGACACCATGCGTTCGAAGTTGCTGAAGCCGACGAATTCGGGTGGTCCCAACAGGTCGTATTTGGTGAAGCTGAGGAAGAGCGAGTAGATCATGGGGAAGGCTGTGAAGAGGGCGAATCCCGCGATCCACGGGCTGATGATCAGGTACCCGATCAGATGGCGGCGCTGTCCGATCGGACGAATACCCACGGAATCGCTTCGTCGGCGTCCGCCAAACTAGGATTGGGAATTGAGCCTGGAGTCGGCGTTGACGCCGAAAGGTCTGGACATGCTCCTGCGTCTGCTGCGATACGCCGTGCTGGCAGCCACGGTGGCGTCCGGACTTGTGCTGCTGGTTAGGCCTGAGAGCGTCAGCGGGTTTACGGGGCTGGCCCCGGACGCGGCGCGCGGAATCACTGAAATCCGCGCGGCGATGGGCGGCGTGTTCGTAGCGCTAGGGCTGGCGCCGCTGATTCTGAAGACGCCCGCCGAGCGTGTTCTCGGTCTGGTCTACCTGGCCATTGCCGTCGTGCGCGCGCCGTTCATGTTCGTGGATGGATCGGCCGATGAGCAATCGAACTGGATCAGCCTGGCGTTTGAGGTCGTGGCGGCCGCCGTCCTGCTGGCCGGGCGATCGCGAGAGTCGCACGCGCGGACCTGACGCCATGACCGCCGGTCAACAGGACACTGGCAGTTGTCGCAGGCACGGCGACCGATGACGGACCCCTGGCTGCTGGGCGTGACCGCGACGGTCATTGCCGCCAGCATGACCCTGGTGTGGCTGCTCAGCCTGGTGCTACGCAACGCGGGGATCGTAGACGTGTTTTGGGGGTGCGGGTTCACCCTCCTTGCCGGATTCGGGTTCTGGCTGGGCTCGGGCGATCCCGGCCGCTCCGCGCTCACGGTGGTCCTGGTGGCGGTATGGGGCCTACGGTTGGCGGCGCACATTGGCTGGCGCAATCGAGGCAAGCCGGAGGACTTTCGCTACCAGGAGTTTCGGCGGAATGCCGGAGCGGCATTCTGGTGGCGCAGCTATTTCACCGTCTTTCTGTTGCAGGGGAGCGTGATGTGGGTGGTAGCGCTCCCGCTGAACGCGGCGTTGGCCTCGCCCGAACCGCAGGCTCTCGTGCCGTGGGACATCGTTGCCGTGGCGCTGTGGGTCGTGGGTTTCGCCTTTGAGGCTGGGGGCGATCTGCAGCTCGCGCGCTTCAAGGCCAATCCGGCCAATCGCGGCCGGGTCCTTTCCAGCGGGTTCTGGGGGCTAACGCGCCACCCGAATTACTTCGGCGACGCCGTGGTCTGGTGGGGCTTCGGCTGCCTGGGGCTGGCCGTGGGGGCCTGGTGGGCGCTGATTAGCCCCATCTTGATGACCTTCCTGCTGCGGCGCGTTTCCGGCGTGGCGATGCTGGAGCGCAGCATGGTTGACATCAAGCCGGGATATCGCGAATACGTGGAATCGACGCCGGCTTTCCTTCCCCGAATCCCGGGACTGCGCCGGCGTGGCTGACGACGTGGCCCGGTTCGAGCGGCTAGCGGCTCGCGGGCTAGCGCCGGATGGCCTGCTGCGCCTGGGCGTGCGGCTGGCGCTGCGACGGCGCCTGCGAAGGCTGGATCGAGGTGCCGCGCAAGAGCGGATGCAACGAGGCCGAAGCGGGCCCGTCGCCGTGGATACTGACGCCGCCAACCGGCAGCACTACGAGGTGCCGACGGACTTCTTTCGCCTGATCCTGGGACCGCGGCTCAAGTACAGCAGCGGGTACTGGCCCAACGGCGACACGACGCTGGCACAGGCCGAACACGCGATGCTGGAGTTGACGGCGCGTCGTGCGCGGCTGGCGGACGGGCAGCGGGTGCTGGACCTGGGCAGCGGCTGGGGCGCGTTTTCGCTGTGGGCGGCCGAACGCTATCCGTCGGCGAGTTTCACGGCGCTTAGCAACTCGCGCACGCAACGTGAGTTCATTGCCACGAGGGCTGCGGAGCTCGGCCTGTTGAACCTGCAGGTCGTTGCCGGGAACGCGGCGGCGCTGGAGCTGCCGGCTCGGTATGACCGCATCGTCAGCATCGAAATGCTCGAGCACGTGCGCAACCACGGGCCGCTGCTGGCCCGGCTCACTAACGCCTTGGAGCCCAACGGCCTTCTCTTCGTGCACGTCTTCAGCCATCGGCGGTACGCCTACACCTTCGAGCCGGAGGATGGCTGGATGGCGCGCTGGTTCTTCAGCGGCGGCACCATGCCGAACCTCGACCTCTTCCAGGATTGTGTGCCGGCAGTGCGGACCATTGACCGCCAGGTCGTCAACGGCCGCCACTATGCGCGCACATTGCGATCCTGGCTGCGCAACCTTGACCGGCGACGCGAGGCCGTACGCGCGATATTTCAGGAGGTATACGGGCACGGCCTGGCTGACCTCTGGATCGCGCGCTGGAGGCTGTTCTTCATCGCGTGCGAAGAACTCTTCGCCTATCGCGCCGGACGCGAGTGGGTGGTCGCTCACCATCTGCTCGAGCCCGCGGAAGTCGTTTAAGGAGAACCGTCGCCATGCACGTCGCTGTCATTGGGGCCGGCGTCTCGGGATTAGTTGCGGCGCGCGAACTGGCGCCGCATCACCAAGTCACGATCTTTGAAGCCGGCAGCACGCCCGGCGGCCACGCGCACACCGTGGACGTGACGTGCGGCTCGCGCACCTACGCGGTCGACACGGGTTTCGTGGTCTTCAACCACCGGACGTATCCGGAATTGCGCCGGATTCTGGGCGAGCTACGAATTCAGAGCCAGCCCTCGGAGATGAGCTTCTCCGTGCGCTGCGACCGAAGCGGCGTCGAATACAGCGGCGGCTCACTGAATTCGCTCTTTGCCCAGCGTCGAAACTTGCTTCGGCCGGCGTTCCTGCGGTTGCTCTTTGACTACCTGCGCTTCAATCGCCTGGCCACAGGCCTGCTCGGCCCGAGTGAACGACGCACCTTGGGCGAATATCTGAACGACGCCGGGTTTTCCCGCGTGTTCCGGGATCTGTACCTAGTGCCGATGGGCGCCGCAGTCTGGTCGGCCGATCCGTCGAAGTTCAGTCGAATTCCGGTCCGCACCTTTGCGCGTTTCTTCTACAACCACGGGTTGCTGGGCATTTGGGGGAAGCCGCACTGGCTCTCGATCGTGGGAGGCGCACGACGGTACGTGGAAGCGCTGATTCGTCCGTTTCGCGACCGCATCCACGTGCGCGCGCCGGTGGTTGGCGTGCGACGGTCAAGCGATCAGGTAACGGTCGCGGTGGCTGGGGCGGGTGAGGCGCGATTCGATCACGTCGTATTCGCGACGCACAGCGACCAGGCGCTGGGCGCCTTGCGCGATCCCAGTCGCCAGGAGCGCGAGGTGCTCGGGGCGATCGAGTATCAGGCCAATGAGGTGGCGCTGCATACCGACACCGGGGTGCTTCCGCGACGACGCAGGGCGTGGGCGTCATGGAACTACCGCATCCCGCCGGAGAGGACGGCTGGCGTGCCGGCCACGTACATCATGAACCGCCTGCAGCGGCTGAACGCTCCGCAGACCTACTGCGTGACACTGAATCAGACCGATTGCATCGACGACGCTACCGTCCTCCGGCGTCTCAGGTATGACCATCCTGTCTTTAATCAAGCGGCGATCGATGCTCAGGACCGTTGGGGTGAGATCAACGGCGCGCGCCGAACCTGGTACGCAGGCGCCTACTGGCGCTACGGCTTCCACGAGGACGGGGTGGTCAGCGGCCTGCGCGCGGCGCGAGCCCTGCTCGCCAGCGCATGAGTGGCGCCAGTGCCCTCTATTCGGGATACGTCACGCATCACCGTCGCGAGCCGGCCATCCACGGATTCCGATTCAATCTCTTCATGGTCTATCTGGACCTGGCCGAGTTGCCGGGGTTGTTTGACGGGCGGCTGTTCTGGTCGGCGCGGCGTCCGGCGCTGGCCTGGTTTCGGCGCGGGGATCACTTCGGCGATCCGGACATGTCGCTGGACGAGGCGGTGCGTACACGCGTGGCGGAAGTGACGGGCCGTCGGCCCGAAGGACCGATTCGCCTGCTGACACACCTGCGGTATTTCGGCTACGTGATGAACCCCATCAGCGTGTACTACTGCTTCACGCCCGATGAGTCCCGCGTGCAGGCGCTGGTGGCCGAGGTGACCAATACCCCCTGGGGCG
>JAPPFO010000279.1 GCA_028875175.1 Chloroflexota bacterium
CAACACCACCGTGATCTCGTACCCGTCAGTCCGCACCACCACATCCCCCGCCAGATCCGTTCTGAACACGTGTGCTCCCGCTGCCCGCAGCCGTCGCAGCACCTCGTCCCGCGGATGATTGAACGCATTTCCCAGCCCGGCTGAGATCACCGCCACCTGCGGCTTCACCGTCGCGAGAAACTCCGGCGAACTCGACGTCGACGCCCCATGGTGCGCGACCTTCAGCACATCCGCCGCCAGGCCGCCAACCGCATCCACAAGCACTCGCTCGGCCGCGCGCTCGATGTCACCAGTCAACAGAAAGTCAGCGTCGCCGTAGCGGACGTGCAGCACCAACGACTGATTGTTATCCCCGCTGGCCATGCTCGGTGCAGCGATGCTCACCTCAACGGAAAGCGCCGGATCCCACTCCAAGGCCTGGCCATGCACCGGCTCTTCAATCCGCGTGCCCCCCTGCCTGGCAGCGGCTTCAATCACTAACAGCAAGGGATGATCCTGACGCGACGACGCCATCCAGACCGTTGCAACAGGCAGCGCCTTCAGAACGTCGGCCGCGCCGCCAATGTGGTCGGCATCCGCGTGCGTCAACACCAGACCGTCGAGTCGCTCCACGCCCAGCCGCGCCAGTCGCGGCAGCAGCACCTGGCGCGCCGTCTGGGGATCCGGTCCGGCGTCCACCAGCAAGGCGCCGTCACCAAACCGCAGCAGGATCGCGTCGCCCTGACCTACGTCAAAGACGCGCAACTCCAGTTCACCGGTCGACAACGCCAGCGGTGTCGATCGTCCCGGTGGCCCGCCAACCGCCTGACCCACAACCACAAGCGCAATGAACAGCAACAGCCCAACAATGGCCAGCGGCCGTAGTGCCGGTCCCGGGTGCGGCAGCAGAAGCCGCGGAACCCTGGGAAACGGCGTCAGCGCACGCGTCCCTCGCCCGCGGTCAAATCAACCGCCTCGCCCAGGGCTGCAAGAACTCGCGATCAAAGGGGACGGACGTGACCGTCGCCCAACACGACCCACTTGTACGTCGTCATTTCGCGCAGCCCCATCGGACCGCGCGCATGCAGTTTCTGGGTGCTGATGCCCACTTCGGCCCCCAGACCAAACTCGCCGCCGTCCGTGAACTGGGTGGAGGCATTGACGTATACGGCCGCCGCGTCCACTTCATCGGTAAAGCGACGCGCGTTGCCGTGCGAGTTCGTCACGATCGCTTCGGAGTGCCCGCCGCCGTGCCTGCGAATGTGCGCGATCGCGTCATCCATGCCATCGACCACCGCGACCGACATCCGCAGCGACAGCCACTCGGTGTCAAAGTCATCATCGCCAAGCGGCGCAACCAGCGCACTCGCGTCCAGTAGCTCACCGACGTCGGAACCGGCGTGAAGCTCCACACCACGTCCAGCCAGCTCGCGTGATACCAACGGCAAGAACTCATCCGCTACGCCCCGGTGCACCAGCAGCGTATCCAGCGCGTTGCAGATCGACGGGCGACGCGTCTTGGCGTTGACGACGATCCGCTGCGCCATTTCAAGGTCCGCGCCCGCGTCCACGAACGTGTGGCAAACGCCCCAGCCAGTCTCGATGACGGGGATAGTGGCAGTCTCGGTCACGAAGTCGATGAGGCCCCCGCCGCCACGCGGCACGATCACGTCAATGTGCTCGCGATCTCGCAGCAGGTCGTTGAGCAGGGCACGGTCGGGATCGGCAATGAGTTGCACCGCGGCCGGCGGCGCCCCGGCATTCTCGGCCGCATCGCCAATCACGGCTGCCAGCGCGATATTGCTGTGCAGCGCTTCTCTCCCGCCGCGCAGGATCACGGCGTTGCCCGCCTTGAGGCAGAGCGCCGAAATGTCCACGGTCACGTTGGGGCGAGCCTCGAAGATCACGGCCACAACCCCAAGCGGAACACGTCGGCGGCCGACCTCGAGCCCGTTCCCAACCCGCCGCGCGTCCTCGACACTGCCAACCGGATCCGCCAGACCAATAACGGTTCCAACGGCGGAGGCAATATCCGTAAGCCGCTTCGGCGTAAGGGTGAGCCGGTCAATCATCGCGTCGGACATACCCGCCCCGCGGGCCGCGCGAATGTCGACTTGATTAGCGTCGAGGATTTCGTCCGAACGTGCGGTTAGCGCCTGCGCCATTGCGGCCAGGACCTCGTTCTTGGTACCCGTCGGCAGCGTCGCCAGAATCCGGGCGGCTTCGCGCGCGGCGGCACCGATGGCCGCGAGATCGACAGATGGTCGCGTAGGCGTAGCTGTGGTCATTTGGCTCACTCGGCGTCGCGGTCGATCAAGACCAGGTTATTGCGGTGAACCGCCTCGTCACCGCTCGAGGCTCCGAGGATAGCGCCGATCGCCGTCGAAGGCTGGCCGCGGATCCGAGCCAGGTCGCCGGATGGGTAATTCACGAGTCCGCGGGCGAACACGTTTCCGCGTGCGTCCATCAGGCTGACCAGGTCACCGCGCTCGAAGGCGCCCTCAACCCGGGTAATCCCGGCCGGAAGCAAGCTGCTGCCGTTGCTGACCAGCGCGCGTCGCGCACCGTCGTCCACGACGATCGAGCCGCGCTGCGCCACGCTCGAGCTCAACCAGCGGGCGCGGCTGGAACGTCGAGGCCCCTGGCTGGGAAAGCGCGTTCCCAGTCGTTCACCCGCTTCAAGCCGCACGATCACATCTGCTTCGTCACCACCCGCAATCACGACATCGACCCCGTCGGCGGACGCCTCCAGCGCCGCTTGCAGCTTGGAGCGCATTCCACCGAGGCCGCCCTGGGAGGCCCCGCCCGCGATACGTTCAAGTTCCGCGCGTGGCAGGGCGCTGGCGTCGGGAATCAGCTCAGCCGTCGACTCGCACTCCGGATCCGCCGTGTAGAGGCCAGCCGTGCGCGAGAGGATATAGAGCCGGTCGGCGCCGATCAGTTTGGCGATGAGCACCGACAGCCGGTCGTTGTCGCCAAACCTCAGCTCCTCGGTCGCCACCACGTCGTTCTCGTTCGCGATAGGCACAACGCCCGCATCGAACAGGCCAGTCAGTGCGTTGCGCGCGTTCAAGTAGCCCGTGCGGTTGTGAAGGTCGGCCCGCGACAGCAGCGTCTGCGCCACCGTCATCCCCTGCCCCGCAAAGCACGCCGAGTATTGAGCCATGAGAGGCGCCTGGCCGATTGCGGCCAGCACCTGGCGTGTGACCAGCGCATCGCCCGGAAGGGCGACGATCGACCGCCCGACCGCCACGGCGCCAGACGTGACCAACGCCACCTGCGTGCCCTGCAAGCGGATGCGCGCAATCTGTCGCGCCATGTTGGCGACGAACGCCTGGTTGACCCCGGACTCGCCGGCCAGCAGGCGAGTCCCACACTTCACCACAATGCGGCGCGAAGCGTGCAACGTCACCCGGTGGCTCCTTGGCGACCCGACGAGCGGAGTAGAGATTGTAAGCCGACACTACCGACCTAACCGGGACTCGCGCCTATAATGACGCCCCGCGGCCCTGGCGCCTGTTGCCGTATGGCCGCAGATGAGCGAGACGATGGACCGATACGACACGGAGAGCATTCGCAACGTGGCCCTCGTCGCCCACAGCGGCGCGGGCAAGACCTCGCTGGCCGAGGCGCTGTACTACGTCACCGGCAAGGCCTCGCGCCTGGGCCGGGTCGAAGAACACAACACGGTTTCCGATTACGACCCGGACGAACATGAGCGTGGCATGTCGATCAACCTGGCCGCCGTGGCTTGCGAATGGCACGGGACTAAGATCAACGTCATCGACACTCCCGGGTACGCCGACTTTGTCGGCGAGGTCATATCCGGTCTCAACGCGACCGACGCCGCCGCGGTGCTCGTGGACGCCACGGCGGGGATTGAAGTCGGAACGGAAATCGTGTGGAAACTGGCTTCCGATCTGGATTGCCCGCGCCTTCTGATCGTCAGTCGTGTCGACCGGGACAACGCTGACACCGATTCGGTTGTCGACGACCTGCGTGAACGCTTCGGCGCAAACGTTGCCCCCATCCAGGTTCCAATTGGCAATGGTCCGGGATTCCGAGGCGTGGTTGATCTGCTGGACGGCAAAGCTCGCATCTTCGGCGACAACGGGTCGTCGACTGACGAAGCGCCGGACGACATCGCCGACATCGTGGAGGAAGCCCGCGAGCAACTGGTCGAGGCCGTGGCCTCCACCGACGATGATCTCCTTGAGCAGTATCTGGAAGGCGAGGAGTTGCAGCGTACGGACCTCGAACGCGCCCTGCGGGCCGGGATAGCCGACGGGAGCATTTTTCCGGTGCTGTTCACCGCGGCGACAGATCTCAAGGGTGTTCACGAGGCCATTGAGGCGCTGGCGACGCTCGCGCCATCGCCTGCCGAGCGGCTTGAGAGCATGCTGGACGGAAACGCTCCACCAATCGACGGGCCGGTCGTGGCTCAGGTGTTTAAGACGCTTGCCGATCCGTTCGTCGGCAAGGTCTCAATGTTCCGCCTTTTTGCGGGCCAGATTGACGGTGACGCGCAGCTGGTGGACCAGCGAACCGGCGAAACGGAACGCCTGGCCAATATCCAGTTCGCGACCGGCAAGGACGGAAACCCGGCGCGGCGCATGGCTGCGGGCGACATCGCATTTGTCACCAAGCTGGACGGCGTGACGACCGGGGACACGCTGACCGCGAACTCAGAGTCGATCAGTCTGCCGGCATTCGCCATGCCTCAGCCGCTCTTCGAGGCGTCAATCACTCCTGAAACAACCTCGGACCTGGACAAGATGGGGACGGCCCTCGCTCGCCTGGCGGAAGAGGATCCATCGCTACAGACCTACCGCAACGATGAGACGGGCGAGACGATCCTGGCGGGTCTGGGCGAGTCGCACGTGCGGATCAGCCTGGAACGCGCGCGGCGCAAGTTTGGGGTTGGGTTGACGGCAGACGTGCCCCGGGTGGCGTATCGCGAAACCATTCGCAGGACCGTCAACGGGCATGGCCGCCACAAGCGCCAGTCGGGCGGTCACGGCCAATTCGGGGATGTACACATCGAGTTCTCGCCGCTGGCACGAGGCTCGGGCTTCGAATTCGAGGACCGCGTCGTTGGCGGGCGCGTACCGCGCCAGTACATCCCGGCCGTTGAGAAGGGTCTCGTCGAAACCATCAACCGCGGAATGCTGGCCGGTTACCCCGTGGTTGACCTCAAGGCCGCGCTGTTTGACGGGCAATACCACTCGGTCGACTCATCCGATGAGTCGTTTCGCATCGCGGCGCGGCTGGCATACGAGGATGGGATTCCAAATGCGGGTCCGGTGATCCTCGAACCTATTCTCAAGCTCGAGATTCTGATCCCGGACGGCAACACGGGCGACGTGATCGGCGACATCAGCTCAAAGCGAGGGCACGTGCTCGGGATGGCGCCGGCCGAAGGCGAACCGGGATCCTCAATCGTGGAGGTCGAGGCCCCGGAGGCCGAGGTCCAGCGCTACGCGACCGATCTGCGCTCGATCACACAAGGCCGCGGTCGCTTCACGCGCGAGTTCGTGCGCTACGAGGAAGTCCCGCCGAACATCCAGGAGCAAATCGTTGCGATGGCGGCACGAGAGCGAGAGGGGTAGGGCCAGGGCGCCCGGGCCCAAAGGTCTGGTCACATGAACGCACCGGAACGGACATTCCTTGATTCACTCGTTGAGGCGCCCAGCCCGTCGGGTTATGAGCAGCCGGCGCGACGCGTGTACCACGCGTACACCGAGCAGTTTGCGGACGGCGTGCGCTCCGACGTGCACGGCAACGTCATCGCCACGCGCAATTCGGAAGGCAGCCCGCGTGTCATGTTCGCCGGGCACTGCGACGAGTTGGGGTTCCAGGTCAACTACATCACGAGCGAAGGCTTCATCTACTTCAACACGATCGGCGGTCACGACGCCGGCGTGATACCTGGCCGTCGTGTGGTGATCCACACGCGAGATGGTCCTGTCGCCGGGGTGACAGGTCGGCGGGCCATCCACCTCACACCCCCTGCCGATCGTGGTAAGCCGGCCAAGGTCGAGGACATCTGGATTGACATCGCGGTGGCCGACAAGGACGAGGCAACAAGCCTCGTGCAAATCGGCGACCCGATCACGTACGACGTTGGAATCCAGGATTTGCGGAACGGTGTGGTGGCCGGGCGTGCACTGGACAACAAGGTGGGCGCCTGGGTGGTGGGGGAGGCGTTGCGGCGAATCGACGACGCGAAACTGCGGGCTTCCGTCCACGCCGTGGCCACGGTCCAGGAGGAGATCGGCCTCCGCGGCGCAGAGACGAGCGCGTTCGGCATCAATCCGCTGGTGGCGGTCGCGGTCGACGTGACGCACGCGACCGATCACCCAAACATCGACAAGAAGACGGCCGGCGACGTGACGCTGGGCGGCGGCCCCACGATTTCGCGCGGGCCGAACTTCAACCCGGTAGTCGTGGAAAAACTTGTCGAAGCGGCGGAAGCCCTGGACATGCCGGTTCAGATGGAAGCGGCTGCCCGCGGGACCGGAACGGACGCGAACGCCATTCAGCTCTCGCGGGCCGGCGTGGCGACCGGGCTGGTCAGCGTGCCGCTCCGCTACATGCACACGCCGTCGGAGATTGTCGCGCTGGCTGACGCGGACGCCGCCGCCAGTCTGCTGGCGGAGTTCGCGAACCGAATCTCGCCCGACGACGACTTTACGCCCTAAGCACATCTGGACCTTCAGACCGTTGCGAAGCGGCCTTGCGCCGCGGCGACGTCAGCCGGCGGGGGTGCGCACGATGTGCGCGGGAACGTCCTGCACGGCACGCTCGGCCCAGAAGGGGTCGGCGGTGAAGAGGAACACCTGCCGGTCGCCGGGCATGTCGGCCAGTGCCGCCAGGCCGCTGGTGGTGCGACCCGGATCCCAGTTGACGAACATTTCGTCCAGGAATAGCGGCAGCGGTTCGTCGCCTTCGACGAGGTCGACCATGGCCAGCCGAAGCGCGAAGTAGATCTGCTGAATCGTGCCGCGGCTCAGCGGCGTATCCACATCCTGTGGAAAGTCTTCACCGGTCCGACGGACCTGGAGCTTGACGTCTCGAGACGAAGCGTCATCGACGGTTAGCAGGTCATACCGTCCACCGGTGAAATGGCGCAGGTGGCGTCCCGCGGCCGTCAGCAGCGGCGCCTGGTAGCGCTCGCGGAACGAGTGCTCGGCTTTCAGCACCACCTGGCGCAGCAGGGCCAGACGGTCGTGTTCGCGTTGCACGAAAGCCAATTGCTCCTCGGCAGCCTGAATCGCGCCCATGATGTGCGCCGGCCCCGGCTCGGCGGACAAGCGGTCGCGTTC
Organism: Chloroflexota bacterium; assembly: GCA_028875175.1. Classification (GTDB taxonomy): domain Bacteria; phylum Chloroflexota; class UBA11872; order UBA11872; family UBA11872; genus UBA11872. Next base: position 7,305 of record JAPPFO010000279.1, read on the forward strand.
GGTCGTCAGTTGGCCCTTCTCAGCCGCCAGGTCCTGTCCCGTGCCGCGCAGCTCTTCCGCTCGCAGACGATGATCGACGCGTTCGGCGTCACTGAGATCAATCGACTCACCGGTGGCAAGCAGTGCGTCGGCCTCGGAGACTCGCTCACGCCAGCCCGGCATTTCACGTTCGAGATCGGCCAGAATCCGCCGAGCCTCGGCCCGTAGTTCACGCGCCTGCTGGAGTCGTTCGAGCCCCACCACCGGATCGGCCGCGTCCGGGTCGAGAGCGGCAAGGGATGTGTCGATTCGCTCGAGTTCCAGCATCGCGCCATCTCGTTCCTGATCAGAGGACTCCAAACGCTGTCGAATCTCTGAAAGCTCCGCCGCGGCTTCCGACGCCGCACGTTCGGTATCCAGCGCGGCCTCCAGCGCTCGCCGGGCGGCCGGGGCGGCCTCGAAGGGATCGGCGGGCGACTCAATGTCGAGAGTCTGGCGCAAGCCTTCGACATCGGCGCGCCAGGCCGTCAGCCGTTCGGCCACTTCATTTCGATTGCGAGTCATGCGCATCGTGTCCTGGATGGACTGGCGCATCTCTTCCAGATCGCGAACCAGGCCATCCGAGGGGGCCTCGCGGTGGATGGGCGCAACCGGAACGTTGGCAATCACTCCAAGAAAACCAGCGCGGGCGGCGTGGTAGACGGCCTCTGCGGTTCGCGCCGTTTCGCCGGCTTGAGTTGCGGCCTCTTGGGCTTGCGTCACTCGCTCGGCATCAAGCTCCCGCCGAATCGCGGCATCGCGCAAGCCCTGCGTGCGAGTGAGCTCGGACGAGATGTCGACCGTCGGACCAAGGTCAAGCTCCCGGAGCCGTGCTTTTGCGTCGAGGTCCGCTGCACCACTGGTCGGAGCGCGCGTCAGTGTAAGAACGACGGCGGCGACCGCAGCCGCTGCGCCCACGATGGCCAGTACGCTCCCGATCACTCCACCGACTCCCAGGCCAAGCCCAAGCAGATACACGCCCAGGCCAAGCCCAAGCAGAGCCACGCCGATAAGTGCAATCACAACAGGCAGCGGGGTCGGCAGTGACCGGCGAGTCGCGGGACGCTCGGCCTCAACACGCCGGACGGCTTCGACTTCGCGAAGCGCTTGCAGGCGCTCATCCAATTCGGCGCGCCCTGGCGTTGCCTCTGACGCGGCCAGCACTTCCTCGAGACGCTCACGCTCAGACTCAGTCGCGCGAGCGGCTTCCGACGCCGCATCGAAACTGCGGCGCGCGTCGCTGGAGGCGCGAAGCCGTCCGCGCAACTCGGCAACCGAAAGGCCCAGAATCGCGTCGCGTGCGTCCGAGTCCAGGACTTCAGAGACCAGCGCCCGCACCGCGACTTCGCGCTGGGCGCCGTCGCGGCGCTGCAGCTCCGCATTCATGCTGGCGATTCGGTCCTGATCCGCGCGGGCGAGCGCAAGTTCGCGGTCTTGCCGTTCGATGGCTGCGCGGGCTTCCAGCAGGCGACCGGTCGGCTCATCGATCTTGGTCACCGCTTCACGAGCCTCGATCTCGCGCACGTGCGTCTCGCGCGACTCTCTGAGTTCCTCGAGTCGCGCGACGAGGGCGCCGCGCCGGTCGGGGATGTCGTCCGGAAGAACGCCCTCAGGCAGCAGGTCATCCGCCTGTGCGTTCAGGTGGCCCATGCGTTCAACGCGCCCAACCAGCGGCGCCAACGTGGCATCACGCTCCAGGGACAGTTCGATGCGCTGCAGCTTGCGGGTGTTGTCGCCGAGCGCCGCCGCGATTTTCTCTAGTCGCTCATCGATCGCTTCAATCTGCGAACGCCGCTGGGCGGCCTCGCGAAGGCCGTCCCGCATTCCCCTGATCTCGATAGCGATCTCACGAGCCCGGGGTCTGCCCCGGCGATCGGGACGCCAAAGACGCCGCCGTTCAGAGTCGAGCGTGTTCACCACCTCTCGCGAGGGGCGGAGAAAGTCGTACGAACTGCCACCCAGCACCCGATCCTGAACGTGTTGCCAGGCTCGAGCGTCCAGGCCCAGGGCCTCTTCCTGGGTCAGCGCGTAGACGTTCTTGAATACGTCGCGCGTCATCAGGCCAACCGGCGAAATCGGCCGATTGGCGAGCCGCTCCTCCGCCTGCGCGTGGATAATGCGGCCCTCGGGTCTGGAGGTGAGCCTGCGGGCGACTCGAATCTGTTCACCACCGCTCAGCTCCAGGTCAAGCCGGCCCTCGAGAAAGCGACCGTCCCAGGGCCGATAGGGATGGGCCTCGGCCGTGGCGGGCGAGAAGCCAAAAAGGGAGCTGGCAAAGAACTCGAACAACGCGCTCTTGCCGGACTCATTGGGTCCCAGCACCACCACGACGTCGTTCTCCGCCAGACCCGATACCGTCCATTGGTCAATCGGCCCAAAGGCGCCGATGGACCAGCCGTCAATCCTCATGTGGAATCTTGGCGTAGGAGACGTTCCGCCGCGGCCGCGTCAAGGCCGTCGAGAAGGCCGCGAAGATACTCCAGGCGCTCCTCCTGCTCAGCTTGCTCGTCGCCGAGGGCCAACTCCGATGGGGCCAGGCGGGACAGCAGCCCGTCGTCGCGGCCTGCCTGCTCAATCAACTCCAGAGCCTCGCCAAGCACGTGCCGCTGTCCGGCGTGGCGACGCAGGTTGATCGGGGGAACGAGCCCGGCATCGCGAACCTCGACATCCAGCGCGCCCAGCGATTCGCACAAGTACTCGGCCAGGCCATCGCGTTCTTCGTCTTGGCGGAGTAACGCCGCCAGCGGGCACGGACCCGACAGCTCCACCCGCAGAATCCACTCCTCGTAACCGAGCAGGGCATCGTCCGCTTCTCTCAAAGCGTCGACCTTCGCCCGTACGGCATTGTGAATGTCGCCGATGGCGCGAGCCTCATCCAAGTCCCTGACCGCGAGCCGTTCCCAGCGCACGGGCGCCAGCGGGTGGAAGCGCACCTGTGGTGGTTCGTGCGGACTCAGATCAACAAGCAGAGCGCCCTTCGCACCGGCCTCGCCGAAGTCCCGTCCCTGCAGGTTGCCTGGATACCAGGCCGGGGAGTCCTCGCGGAGCTTCTGGCGCTTGTGGATGTGCCCCAGGGCCCAGTAGGCGTAGCTGGGATCCAAATCTGACAGGGCGGCGGGCGCGTACGTGTTGCCCGCTTCGTCGTCCGGCGCCCCCTGCGCGCCTCCAACGTCCGCGTGCAACAGCGCGACCGCCGGCTGAGGGCCGGGCGCCGGTGGAAACGTCGACGCAAGGTTGGTCGCTTCATGCGTGGTCTGATGTCCCGCGGCCACGACCCAGCCAACCCGATCGTTACCACGATTGATCGGAATCCTGCGTGACGTTCGGGAGTTGTGCAGATGGAAGTTGGCGGAGGGCCAGTCAATGTGGGCGGCGCGGTAGTTGGTCCGACCGGGGTCGTGGTTGCCGGTGGCGTAGACCACGGTGACACCGGCATCGGTGAGTCGGGCCAGTTCGCTCGTAAGCACGCGCTCGGTGGCGATGGTCAGCCAGTCGTTGTCGAAGAGGTCGCCAGCGATCAGGAGCGCGTCGGCTCGCTCCTCAAGGGTGAGGTCCACCAATGCGCTGAAGGCTTCGCGGCCCGCTTGCTGAAGCCGCTGGCGTAACGCCGCGTCGTGTCGCCGAAACGGAGTATCCAGGTGAATATCCGCCGCATGGACTACGCGCACTCGGACGGCGCTCCAACCGCGACTGCATGCGGCGACGCAGCGAAACGGCGACGCTCCAGGCACGAGGTCGCATGGCCCAACGCCGCCCGATGCCTCATCACCCTCAGCTCCCGATCACACGCCGATGGCGTACCCATCGCGGCGCGGGTCGGCGCCTCCCTGGAGGGCGCCGGTGGCCGGGTTTCGGCTGGCGCCCTGCATCCCGCCGACGGTCATCGTCCATGGGTCGGTGGCTTCCGCGCCGTGGCCGCGAGCACAGAGCGCGTCAATCACGCCCTGAGCGATGCGCGATTCAACCAGCGCCAGGTCGCCATCCATGAGCCGCATGCGCGGGGCTTCGATGGCCGCCTGAACGTCCAGCCCAAAGTCCACGTGCTGCACCAGCGCCTGCGGCTGGGTCTGGCAGATGCCGTAGCTGCCCGGCGTGCCCAGCGCCAGGACCGGTTCGCCATCGCGCAGGGAGATCGTTGGAGCAATTGGCAAGGAGAGTGGCGCTCCGGGGTAGAGGTGATTCGGACTGAGCGGGTTCAGATCGCCCCACCGGAGCAGATCGTTCGTCAGCACTCCATGTCCCTGCACGACAATGCCCGAGCCAAACCCCGCCCCAAGGCTCTGGGTCAGGCACACGGCGTTGCCCTCCCCATCCATCACCGAGAACGAGGTCGTGTGCTCCAGCATCGGGTCCGGCTGCGAGCCCGGCGGCGCCGCGGCTCCGATCTGCTCCGTGGGTCCGCTGATGGCCTCTGGGGAGTCCAGCAGGCCGCGCAGCCGATCCAGGTTCTCGTCTCCCAGGATCTCTTCAACGATCTCGATCGGCGCGTTGGCATGCCGGAAGCGCGCTCTGGACGACAGACGAACCGCGCGGATGATCGCGTCCAGATGCTCCGGACCGTTTCGTTCCAGCCCGCCGATGTCCAGTTGGGAGATGAGCCCGAGCGTCATCAGCATTTGGAAGCCCTCGGACGGCGGCGGCGCGCCATTCACTACCACGCCGCGATAGCCGATCCGAATCGGTTCCTGCCAGCGGGCTTCAACCGCCGCCAGATCGTCCATGGAAAGCGCCCCGCCAAGCGCCTGGATCTCGCTGACCAGCGCCTCGCCCAGCGGTCCGTGATACAAGTAGTCGGGGCCTTCGCTCACCAGGGCCTCGTACGTGTCCGCCAGATCGTGCTGATGCAACATCCAACCGGCCTCTGGCTCTTCGCCGTTGTCCAGGAAAATCTCCGACCAGCCGTCGAAGATCTCGGCGATGTCCTGCAAGCGGCCGCCGATCATGTGAGCGTTCCCCTCGGAAACGGGAAATCCGCCCCGCGCCATATCAATGGCATCGGCGAAGACGTCGGACCTCGTGCGCGTGCCGTAGGTATCGAGCAGCTTCATCCAGCCGGCCAGGCTGGCCGGCGGGCCCACGCCGTGCGGACCGCGCGTCAGATCGTCGTAGCGCCGCGCGATAGGGTCGAAATCAAGCGGAACCGCCGGCGTGAAGTCCAGGCAGCGCACACGGCGCTCCGCAGCCACGTAAACCATGGCCGTGCCCATGCCGGCAAGCCCTGACATGTAGGGCTCAACCACGTTGAGCGCTGCTGCCGTCGCAACCGCGGCGTCAAAGGCATTGCCGCCATTGGACAGGATGCGGGCGCCCGCCTGCGCCGCCAGGGGATGCGCCGCCGCGACAACGCCTCGGCGGGAAGTGACGCTTGGCCGCCGTCCGAACATGGGCGCTTAGCTCCTTGCAATAGGCGAAAAGCCGCATGATGCTCGCTCGCAGGCATCGTGGCATATCCAAAGGGCCTGCGGACCTGCATCGGCAACTTGCGAGATTTCAGTACTCCTCGGCCACGTCCTCCAGGGCCGTGCGATCCAGCACATCGATTCGCTTGCGGCCAATGGCGATCAGCCCAGCGTTCTTTAACTCGTTTAGGGCCTGCGTTGCCGTCTCGCGCGATGTGCCTACGCGCTCTGCCAGGTCATTGTGGGTGAGCCCGTCCACTCGTCCGCTAGCGACTGACGAGAGACGCAGGATCAACGTGGCCAGCCGAGCGGTCAGGGACTTGAGCGCCAGATTCTCAAGCTGCGTTTCGGCTTCGCTCAGACGTTCGGCCAGCGCCTGCATGATGCGAACGCCAATGGTCGGGAAGCGGGCGATGAGGTACTCCAGGTCCCGTCGACCGATCACGCACACCGTCGATTCCGTAATCGCTTCGGCAAACGAGTCATGGTCCCCCTGCGCCAGCAGCGCCATCTCCCCGAAGAACATCCCTGGCTCGATGTTGGAGACGACGAAGCGTTTGCCATCCGGTGAGATGCGGTAAACCTGAACGCGGCCGGACTTCAGGAGGAACAGCACTTCAGGCTGTTCGTCCGGCTGGTGCAGGATCCGGCCAGGACCGACAGTCGACATGCGCGTACTGCGCTCAACTTCGTACATCTGCTTCTCGGTAAGGTCTTGGAATACTTCGACCTGTTGCAAGTAATGTCGCTTCACACCGCCGGCATCCGGGGATCGGCCAGCCGGCCGTTCAGCGCTCCGACTTGAGTCACGCATCGCCTTCCGCCCGAAATTGTTGCGTCGTCTCAGCCTAAAACGCCCAGGTCGCCGACGATGAAACGCAGTTGACGACCTCGGTGTTCCGCACACATGGTGGCACAGCCCTGCCGTTGCTTGGCGTCCACGATTCCTGGATCGCGACGACCCAGTCAGCCCCGCGCTCGAAGAAACGGCATCGCCTGTTCCGACCCGCCAAGATCGATGCGCTCAGCGGACTCGCGATCACGATGCATGGCGGCCACTAACTGCTCAATCGAGTGAAACGCCTCCTGGCCACGCAACCAGGCACCAAGAAACGTGCGCAGCCCGCGGCCGTAAATCTCGCGGTCGAATTCCAGGAGATGAACCTCAAATAGCCGGACGCTCGAGCCGAACGTGGGGCGCGTGCCAACGCTAATCAGGGCCGGGTAGAGCGTGGAATCGCCGTCCACCAGCGCTCGTCCCGCATAGACGCCGTCCGCTGGAAGGACCAGCCACGGAGGAGTTTCAACATTGGCCGTAGGAAAGCCCAGGTCACGGCCTCGACCATCTCCCCTGGCAACCGTGCCAACGAGACTGTGCGCTCGGCCCAGAAGCGCGTGAAGCCGGTCCACGTCACCGGCAGCCAGTGCCTCTCGGGCCCGGCTGCTCGAAATAGCGCCGGGTTCGCCCTCATAGCGCACGGCCACGTGAGTAAACCCCAAGCGCGATGCCAAGCTCGCGATGACATCCAACGTCCCCTCGCGATCCCGTCCAACCGCCGCATTAGGTCCGGTCACCAGCGTCCGCATATCCAGCCGTTTGATCAGATCCTGGAGAAACTCATCGGCTGAACGGCGTGAGAATTGCGCGTCAAAGCGCATAACGATCACGTCGTCCACTCCCGAGGCGGCCAGCAAGTCGATTCGGTCGTCCAGGGTCGTCAGCAGCCGACGGGGTTCTGACGGCCGCAGCACCCATTCCGGTGGGGGCCAGAGCGTGACGGCGATCGCACGTCCATCGTCGTGTCCCGCAGCGGCCCTGCACGTTGCCCGCAGCAACGCCTGATGACCTCGATGCACCCCGTCAAAGCGGCCAATCGTCACAGCCGCGCCGCCCAGCGGAACAAACGTGTCGTCTTCCCTGAATACGCGGACCTGGCGACCGCTCGGGGCCTGCGTCACTGCGGGGTTATCCACACCGTGCGAGGCGTCCACCAGCCGGCCTCACCGTGCGCGAGTCCAAGAAAGCCGCCAGCGCCGTCATATAGGCGGTGCAATCCGGAAGCTGCGCGGCGCAGCAGGCGTCCGTGGCCAAACGCAACCCGATCCGTGTCGCTGAGGATGGCCGCGGGCAGGTGCTCCACCGCTGTGTCCGGGGCGTACAGCAACGTGTTGAGGAAACCATTGCGCGCTGCGATCTCTAGCTGCCACAACTCGGTCGCCGCAGGCAGGCGAAAGGGCCCCACGCGCGTACGTACCAGACCAAACAGCGTGGCTCCGCAGCCGATTGCCGCTCCGAGATCGCGAGCCAGCGCTCGAATGTAGGTACCGGACGAACATTCGATACGCAGACCGGCCAGCAAAGCGTCGCTCCAGCCCACTCCTCCACCAAATTGGAGGCGACCGTCAATCATCCGCACGCCGATCCGGCCAGCCGAAACAAGATGCAGCGCCCGAACGTGGACTCGACGCGGTTTCAATTCCACCTGCCGGCCGGCCCGGGCGGAGCGATAGGCGCGCACCCCATCAACTCGCAGGGCTGAATACTCCGGCGGACGCTGTTCAATTGCGCCTGTGAACGAGGGCAGCACCTGCTCCACGGCATCCGGCCCTGGCGGCGGTCGAGGTTCGGCCGTCGGATGCGTCTCCAGGTCGAATGACGGCGTCTCGACCCCAAAGAGCACGGCGGCCTCATACGTCTTGGGCATATCCAGGACAAACCTGCTCAGCCGGGTGGCGCGCCCAATCGCCAGCGGCAGCACGCCCCAAGCCAGCGGATCCAGCGTGCCGCAATGCCCCACGCGTCGCACACCAACGGCGCGGCGGACCCGCCCGACAACCTGCGTGGAACCGGCGCCGATGGGCTTGTAGACGTTGATGAATCCGCCATTGGGCGGGGCCTGACCATCACGGGCCATCGCTGGGCTGAGCGGTGCGAGCCTGCGCCGAATTGTCGGCGGCGCTCTGGTCGGCGCGGCGCTGGGAATCCACCTCGACGGTCAGCATCTCGGGATCGAGTTGGAACCGGATACGCGGAATGCGATATACGCGAATGCGCGCCGCCAATGCACGACGGACAAACGTTGACGCGCGCTCCAGGGCCGCCAACGATTCCCTGGCATTGTGCGCGTCGCCCAGCGGCGTCACGAACACGACAGCCTGTCCGAAATCTGGAGAAATCGATACGCGCTGCACGGTCACGAAACCGATGGCCGGGTCTTCGAGCTCGCGCTCAATCAGGCCGCTGATCTCTCGCGCAATCTGGGCTTCAATCCGTTGCGCACGGCGCGTAGCGATGGTTCGGCCTCCGGAGCTACGGGAGCCGTTCTTCGGTGTGGCTGGCCTCGATGATGTCGGCAAGTTGAATCTTGGTGGTCGTTTCGATGGCCAATCCGCAGTCAAAGCCCTGTCGAACCTCATCCACCTCATCGGAGAAGCGGCGTACCGTGAGGATATGGCCCGTGCCGATCTCCTCGTTGCCGCGCAGGATTCGTACCTGGGCGCCGGTGTAGACACGTCCTGAAAGCACCATGCCGCCCACGATCTGGCGCGTGCGCTCGGTTCGGAATTCGCCACGAATCTCAAGGCGACCGTCAACCACCTCAACTTGCTCAGGCTTGATTGAGCCCTTGAGCGCCGCGTCCACATCGTCGATGAGTTCATAGATCGTGCGATAGTTCCGCACGTTCACGTTCTGGCGTTCGGCTTCCGCTGCCGCCGTCGCGTCAACCCGCGTATTGAAGGCAAGCACCAGGCCTTTGGCGGCGGCGGCGAGATTCACATCGGACTCGGTGACCGATCCAACACCCTCAAATACCACCATGGCCCGAGCCCGGTCGTCGCCTAGTTGGTTGATTGACTTGACAACGGCATCAACGGATCCGGCCGTATCCGCCTTCACCACCAGGTTGATCTGCTGGAGGCGGCCCGCCGTCATTTGCGCGGCAAGCGACTCAAGACTCAGACGCATGGCCTGATCGCCACTACCGCGAGTTGGCGTTCGGCCCTGCTGTCGGCGCCGCTTGCGCTGCCGTGGAATGACACTGATGGGATCGCCAACGCCCGGCATCGCGTCCAGACCCATGACCTCGACAGGTGTCGATGGACTCGCCGTGCGCAGACGTCCGCCACTCTCGTCAAACAACGCTCGTACGCGGCCGTTAATCTCGCCGGTCGTGAGCGTGTCACCAACTCTCAGAATTCCGCGCTGCACCAGCACGGTCGCCACCGGCCCCTGACTGTGATCGAGCCGTGTTTCGATGATCGTGCCCTTTGCCGGCCCGTCCACCGGCGCTCGCAACTCTTCCAGCTCGGCCGTGAGGTTGATGTACTCCAGTAAATCGTTGATTCCTTCACCCTGGAGGGCCGATAGCGGCACGGCCACGACATCTCCGCCAAAGTCCTCCACAACAATCTCATGCTCCGTAAGTTGCTGGAGCACGCGACTGGGATTTGCGGTCTCCAGATCAATCTTGTTAACGGCAATGATGATCGGCACGCTGGCCGCTCGGGCGTGCCCAATCGCTTCCACCGTCTGGGGCATGATCCCGTCATCGGCGGCAACCACGATCACCGCAATGTCGGTGACCCCCGCTCCGCGCGCGCGCATCGCCGTAAAAGCCTCGTGGCCCGGCGTATCGATGAAGGTGATGGCGCTGCCATTCACGGCCACCTGGTACGCCCCGATGTGCTGGGTGATCCCCCCGAATTCGCTGTCGACCACATTGGTGTTGCGGATCGCATCCAGCAGTGTCGTCTTGCCGTGATCCACATGACCCATCACCGTCACGACGGGTGGGCGCGGCTCACCGTCCGGAGGGTCTTCGGTCTCTTCGTCCACCGGCTTCGGCGAAGCCGCGGGAGCGACCCGCTCCTGTGCAGGTTCGGCGACGATGGCGATTCCGAGGTTGCGCATCACCGCGCGCGCGGTATCCCGATCGATGGCCGCGTTGATCGTGGTCAGCACGCCTCGGTTGAGCAGCTCCATGATGATGTCCGTCGGCGGCACCTCGGCGCGCTCGGCAATGTCGGCTATCGCGGCGGAAGTCGGCATGGCGACCTGGCGAAGCTCGACGGCCGGAGTTTCCTCAGGCTCGGGGGGGCGCTCCTCAGCGGCCGGACCCGGCCGCTGCTGGGGGCGGCGCCTCGCGCGCGGCCGCGGCGGCGGGCGTCGACGTGTTCGTCGGCGGCGCGCCATGCTAGCCGTCGCTCCCGGCTATCCGGACAAGCCGCTCACGCTCAACGTGTTCGATCAAAACCTCAGCCTGTGCACGATCAAGGGAAACTCCCAACTGCTTGCTTAGGATGCCGCGCGCCAGCGCCTTCTGCACACAACCGGGCTCCAGTGAAAGGTACGCGCCCCGCCCGTTCCGCCGACCAGAAGGATCGCAGCGCACGCCGCCGTCAGGCGTTCGCACAATGCGGATCAGTTCGCGTTTGGGACGCTTCACGCGTGTGACGACACACGTGCGAGCAGGTTCGGCGCGGGCGATGGTCAACTCCCCGACCCGTCGGCGCTTCGGCCGACACGCTCCGCCATCGGCGCGGAAGGCGCCTCCGACGAGAGACTGGCGTCGTCCTGTGGAGCGCCTGTACCCGGGTGGCTCAATTCCTCCGTCAGCTCGTCCTCCGGTACTGCGACATCCACGGCTTCAGCCGGTTCCGACGCATCCCGGATCGTGATCCTGAACCCCGTCAGCCTCGCGGCTAGCCGTGCATTCTGCCCTTCACGGCCAATGGCCAACGACACCATGTCGGTCGGCACAAACACATCGGCCATCCGCTGGTTCAGATCGACATGGACGTTGCGTACACGAGCGGGACTGAGCGCGTTCGCCACGTACACGCGCGGCTCATCGTCGTACAGAATGATCTCTACTTTCTCCTGTCCAAGCTCGCGGAGCACGTTCTGGATGCGCGTCCCGCGCATGCCGACCGCCGAACCAACGGGATCAAGCCCCTCTTGCCTCGAGCGAACGGCCAGTTTAGTGCGAACGCCAGCATCGCGCGCAATGGCCGCAATCTCAACTAGGCCGTTCTGAATCTCGGGCACCTCGCGCTGAAACAGGCGGCGGACGAAATCCGCGTGCGAGCGGGAAACGCGCAACTGTGCGCCACGGCCGCCCTCGGCCACGTCAAGCAGGAGCACGCGCATGCGCTGACCGGAGCGATAGAACTCGCCAGGCACCTGATCGCCCGCAAGCATAATCGCTTCGCCGCGCCCAAGATCCACAAAGACGCCGCGATTCTCCACGCGCGTCACGCGCCCAACCAGCAACTGGCCTTGGTGCTCGATGAAGTGCGTGTAGATTTCCAGCCGCTCGGCATCCCGCAGGGCCTGCTGCATGGCCTGCCGGGCCTTCTGCGTAGCGATACGTCCGAAGTTCGGCGGGGTGATGTCAATCTGAAAAACCTCACCAAGCTCCATGG
>JAPPFO010000293.1 GCA_028875175.1 Chloroflexota bacterium
GTCATGGACCAACGTGAAGTTGTGCAGGAGTTCCAGCCCGGCCGCCGCCGGGAGCGCCGCCTCCAGATCGCCGCCCAGCGCCTCGCACATGAGCAGGCACAGCGTGGGGCGGACGGCCTTGCCCCGGTCGGTGGTGGCGGGGGATCCGTCAGCGTTGACTTGGCCCAGCTGATAGCGGGCCATGGTGTACAGGGGGAGGTTGGGCCCTGCGACGGCGCGGTGGAGTTCCGCGTCGATGCGCTCGCGATAGCGTTCGAGAACCGCTGGCGCCGGAATTGTCGCCGACGGCCGCGTGCTCAGCGGTCCCGTCTCACGATCCGACGATCAGTCGTCCCGCGTCGATGCGAACCGCGACGGCATGGTCGGTGAGGGCGCAGGCCGCATCCACGATGCCGGACGCACTGACGCCGTGCGCGGCCCGAATGCTGTCGGCCGGCCCGTGCTCGTGGAACATGTCGGGCATGGCGATCCGGCGAACCTGCACGTCGCCCAGATCGTTGTCGGCCAGCAACTCGACGACGGCGCTGCCGAAGCCACCCATCAAGTTGTGATCTTCGACCGTGATGACGGACCGGGTGCGCGCGGCAAGCTCGCAGATCAGCTCTCGGTCCAGTGGCTTCACGAAGCGGGCGTTGACGACCGCGGCCTGCACGCCCAGGTGTTCGAGCCGCTCGGCAGCTTCGAGAGCGGGGGCCACGCCCCACCCCAGGGCAATGATGGCGAGATCCGACCCATCGCGCAGCATCTCGGATCGGCCGATGGGCAAGACGCGTGGCGGGCCTGACAGCGGAACTCCGACGCCGGAGCCTCGCGAATAGCGGACCGCGAACGGCCGATCGCTGGCCAGCGCCGTGCGGAACAGGTGGCGCAGCTCGTCCTCGTCTTTGGGCGCCGCCACGACGAAATTGGGAATCGCCCGCAAATAGGCCAAGTCCAGCACGCCGTGGTGCGTACGCCCATCGTCGCCAACGATTCCCGCGCGATCCACGCCCAGGATCACCGGCAGGTTCTGGATCGCAACGTCATGCACGATCTGGTCGAAGGCCCGCTGCAGGAAGGTACTGTAGATGCAGACCACGGGCCGCAGCCCCTGCGTGGCCAGCCCGGCGGCCATGGCCACGGCGTGGCCCTCGGCGATGCCGACATCAAAGACCCGTTCCGGCAGCTCGCGCTGCATGTCGGCCAGGGCGGTGCCCTCGCACATTGCCGCGCTGATGGTCACGATGCGTTCATCCTCGCGGGCCAGATCGGTCAGCGTGCGGGCCAATACCTTGCTATAGCTGGTGGCGTTGGCGGCCCCAACCGCCTGCGCGGTGCCGGGTTGGTGCAGCGTGACCGGATCGTCTTCGGCCGCCGGCAGACCCTTGCCCTTGCGCGTGAAGGCGTGGATCAGCACGGGCCGCCGGCGTTCGACGGCGGTGCGAATGACGTTTTCCAGTTCCGGTCGGTCATGGCCGTCCACCGGTCCGACGTATTCGAATCCGAACGCCGCGCAGAAGTCGGCCGCGTCGGCGTAGGGTTCAGTCGGCTGCGTGGCCATCTGGGTCGCGGTAAAGCGTGCCTGGGCCTCGGGATCGCCCGGCTGCCAGGTGTCGCGTCCGCGACCCATGTTGCGGCTCAACGCCCCCACGTTGGGCGAGATCGACATGCCGTTGTCGTTCAGCAGCACGACAAACGGCAACCCAAGGTCGCCGGCCTGATTAAGCGCCTCGAAGACCACGCCGGAGGTGAAGGAGCCGTCGCCGATGACGGCGACGGTGGCCGACGCTTCGGCTCGAAGCTGGGCAGCGACGGCAATCCCGACACCCGCCGACACGCCCGTGCCGGCATGCCCTGCTCCCATCACGTCGTGCGGGCTCTCTTCGCGCGCGGCGAACCCGGACAAGCCGCCGGGCTGTCGCAGCGTTGGGAAGTCCGTAGCGCGGCCCGTCACCAGCTTGTGCGGGTAGGTCTGATTACTGGTGTCCCAGACGATTTTGTCGCTGGGACTCTCGAGCACACGGTGCAGCGCCAGGGTGATCTCGACCACACCGAGATTGCTGGCCAGGTGGCCGCCGTTCGCGTCGACCGTTTCAATGATGACCTGGCGAATCTCGTCGCCCAGGCGGTCGAGCTCCGCGTCCGTCATTGCACGCAGATCCGATGGATCCGCAATCTGATCAAGTATGCGGTCCACCACACTCCCCCTTTGCAAACACCCGAGCCGCGGGCGTTCTTCGATAGTGCCGTTGAACGGTGATTCGCGCAATACTTGCGCCCCCGGCCCGCATGAAGCGAAGCGCCTACCTGGTATGGAAATCGCCGGTTCCACCGCCCTCGTTACGGGCGCCAGCAGCGGGATCGGACGCGCCGTGGCTATCGCCCTGAGCCAGGCCGGCGCCCAGGTCGTCGGACTTGGCCGGGACGTGCCGGCCCTTCGCTCGCTCGCCGAAACCAACGGCATCACCGTGCTGCCAGTAGACCTTGAGCCCGCGGATGAGTTGCAGCACTTCGTCGAACACTCGCTGCCGGACCTTCCGCCGGTCGACATCCTGGTGAACTGCGCCGGGTCCGGACGCTTCGCGCCGCTGGCCGAGCACAGCGCGAGGGACATCGACCGGCTGCTGGACGTGAACGTGCGCGCTCCGATCTCGTTGACGAAGGCGGTGCTGCCCCGCATGCGGCAACGCGGGCGAGGTCGCGTGGTGAATGTGGCCTCGGTTGCGGGTCGCCTGGGTGTACCGAACGAGACGGTCTACAGCGCGACCAAAGGCGCGTTGGCGGTGTTCAGCCGGGCCCTGGATGCGGAGTTGGCGGGAACTGGCGTTGGTGTGACTGTGGTGATTCCCGGTGTCGTGCAGACGTCCTTCTTCGAACGTCGGGGCGCGCCCTACGACCGGGGCTGGCCGCGGCCTCTGCCGCCGGAGCGCGTGGCGCGGGCCATCATGCGGGCCATAGCCCGAGATCGGTCGGAGGTCGTGGTTCCAGGCTGGCTGCGGATTCCGATCTGGCTGCAGTCCACGCTGCCAGGGTTGTACGGACGCCTGGAGCGTTGGTTTGGCTAGGCGGGCGCGCTAGCGCAGCGCGCCGGCGAGGGCGCGAACCGATTCCCTGGCCGACGACGCCGTATCCAGTACCGCCGTCGGCTCATACCCGCAGTGCGCCATGCAGTTGGCGCAGCGCGGATCCCGGCCGCGGCCGTAGGCGTCCCAGTCCGTAGTTTCGAGCAATTCTGCGTATGACTCCGCATAGCCGTCAGCCATCAGGTAGCAGGGCCGCTGCCAGCCGAAGATGGAGTAGCTGGGGATACCCCAGGCCGTGCATTGGTAGTCGATCTTGCCTTCGAGGAAGTCCAGGAACCTCGGGCTGTGGTTCAGGCGCCAGCGATCGCGCCGCCCGTCGGCAAAGGCCTCGCTGAAGACGGCGCGCGTTCGATCCACGGGAAGAAAGTGGTCCTGGTCGGGCGCCTTCTCGTAGGCGTAGCCCGGCGAGATCATCATGCTGTCGACTGCCAACTCGTCGTTCAGGAAGTCCAGCACCGCCCGCACGTCCTTGGCTGAATCGTGGGTGAAGAACGTCGTGTTCGTTGTGACCCGAAAGCCGGCCCTTTGCGCCGCCTTGATGGCCGCGACAGCCACCTCAAACACGCCCTCGCGAGCCACGGACTGGTCGTGCCGCTCCTGAAGGCCGTCAAGGTGTATGGCGAAGGCGAAGTAGGGCGAGGGCGTGAACAGGTGCAGCTTCTGCTCCAGCATGATCGCGTTGGTGCACAGGTACACGAACTTGCGCCGGCGCACCAGTTCCTCGGCGATGCGGTCGATCTCGGGGTGGATCAGCGGCTCGCCGCCGGCGATGGAGACCATCGGCGCGCCGCTCTCCTCGATCGCCGCCACCGCCTGCTCCACCGGCATGCGCCGTCGCAGCGTCTCGGTGGGGTGCTGGATCTTGCCGCAGCCCTCGCAGGCCAGGTTGCAGGCGTAGAGCGGCTCGAGTTCCACGATCAGCGGGAACTTGTCCCGCCCCTGCAGCCGCTGACGGAACAGGTACCACCCCACCGCCAGGCTCTGACGCAGCGGAACGCCCATGAAAAACCGTTCACCTTCGAGCGGCGGCCGCCAAACCTACGACGGGAGCACGCGGGCGTCCAGAGCTGTGAAAAGTGATGGACGGACAACTGGGTTCCAGACGGCATCAAGCAGAACGAGTGGACGCCAAGGTCGGATGAACCAAGAATCTGACGACGACATTGACGGCAGCTGAGATTCGGAGTCAAGGCCTCGGGCCTGACGCCTGGGCTACCACTCCTCAGCTGAGAGGCTGCGCCCCTGCATCCGGCGCAACCTGCGATCGAGCCGGCTCGGCTGCAAACGATAGACATCGTCCAGCTTGGCTGTGATCTGATCGTCGAGGCGCCGAGAGCAGCGCTCGGATACGGCCGGAGGACTGTCGCTGTGGCAGGAATCGCCTGAGTCTCCGGCTGACCCATTGGTCGGCCGGAACTGGTCTTCAGGTGGCAAACCGGTGCCCATCATCCGCCAGTTAGATCATCGCCGCCCATGCATGCCCCGATCAAACCGCGCCATCCATCGGCTCGAAGCTGATCTTGAGTTGGGTGCCGGTGGCCTCTGCGAGCCTTTCAAGGGTGCGGGTGGACGGGTGCGCGCGGCCGCTTTCGAGGCGGGCAACGACCGACTGGGTAGTCTGCATGCGTTCGGCCATTTGCGCCTGCGTCAGTCCGGCGTTGGTACGCGCCTCGATCAGAGCCCGGGCAATCCGGAATCCTGGCGCGAGTTCAGCATAGGCCTCTCGATAGGCCGAATCGCGGAGCCATCTGGTGTGCAGGGATTGAACGTTGCTCATGCCACTGGCTACGGGCGCTTCGCTACGCCAACTAGATCTCAGGACTGGGTCTCCGGCACGGTGTCGCTGTCACATGTCGTCCTCGTCCCGCCCCACTTTCCGGGCGTACCGCCCGAGTGCCATCAACGGAAAAAGCAGCCGATAGAGGTGATAGTTAATGTAGAAGGCGCCGGGGAAGCCGGTGCCGGTGTAGAAGTCTTCGTCCCAGTTGCCGTCGTCGCGTTGGGTGCGAACCAGGTACTCGATGCCGCGTTGCACCGCCGCAGATTCGTCGTCAGCCTCCAACAGGGCCAGCAGGGCCCAGGCCGTTTGGGAGGCGGTGCTGGCGCCGCGACCGATCCAGGCCGGGTCGCTATACGAACGCAAGTCCTCGCCCCAGCCGCCGTCGGCGTTCTGGTGGGCTTTCAGCCAGGCCACGGCCCGACGGAGCGCGGGATCGCTCGTCGGCGTCCCCGCGGCAACCAGCGCAGGGACCACCACGCTCATCCCGTAGATGTGATTGGCGCCCCAGCGGCCAAACCATGATCCGTCGGTTTCCTGCTCCGCGCGCAGCCAGGTCAGACCTCGTCGCGCCAGTTCGGTGTTCAGAGCGTCCTCTTGCGCGAGGAACTGCAGGGCGCGGGCGGTGACGTCGGCCGAGGGCGGGTCGATGACCTCGCCGAAGTCGCGGAACGACGGCTGGCGGCACAGCGTGTTGGTGTTGTCGGCGTCGAACGCGCCCCAGCCGCCGTTGCGCGATTGCATGCCTTCCAGCCATCCACGTGCACGGACCAGCGCGGCGTCTACACGGTCGGGATCCGGATGGTCGACCCGCCGCAGCGCCAGCCCGACCTCGGCGGTGTCGTCCACGTCGGGATAGTTGTCGTTGGCGAACTCGAAGGCCCAGCCCGCGGGCGCGAGATGGGGCCGGCGGACGCTCCAGTCGCCCTTCACGCGAACTTCCTGGTCCAGCAGCCAATCCGCCGCCTGAACAAGGCGCGCATCGTTGCCCGGCGTGCCGGAGTCGGTGAGCGCCTCGATGGCCATTGCGGTGTCCCATACCGGTGACTGGCAGGCTTCCAGGCGACGCGTGTGCCCATCGTCGATGGTGAACGTGTCAAGTCCATCCAGGGCCCGCGCGATCATCGGGTGGTCCAACGCATAGCCGCGCAGCGTCAGCGCAATGATCGAGTTGACCCACGCTGGCTGGATGCCGCCCCAGGACCCATCACGCTCCTGTCGCCGCACGATCCAGGCTTCGGCGCGGCTGAGCGCCGCCCTGCGCAACCAGCCAATTGGACGCTTCTGGTACCAGCGGAGCAATCGGTCGACCTGGTTGAAGATGCCCGTCCAGGTGCGGAGCGACTGTTCCATCGGCGGCATTCGATACGTACGTAATTCGTCGATCGGGAACGGCGCGGCGCGCACGGGCTCATGCGAGCGGACAATCGTCAGCGCCACGTAGGTCTGGCGCGCCCAGCAGGCGAAGTCGTAGATGTTCAGCGGCCACCAGGGCGGCAGCAGCATGACCTCCGGCGGCATGGCGGGCACGTCGTCCCAGGGCCACCAGCCGTTGAGCGCAAACCAGAAGCGCGTGAAGGTGCGGGTCGCCTCCACGCCGCCCTGCTCCCGGATCCAGGCGGCGGTCTGTTGCATGAGCGCGTCGTCGGGCCGGTCGCCGGCCAGCCGCAGCGCCACGTAGGCCTCGGTGGTAGTGTGCAGGTCGGGCGGCCCGCCGTGGAAGTTGGCCCAGGTCCCGTCGGGTTGTCGACGCGAGCGAATCCAGCGCGCGGTTCGCTCGGTTGTCCCGGCATCCAGGATGCCCAGGAAGCGCCGTAGGAACAGGTCCTCGGCCTCGATGGTGACGTTGCTCTCCAGCTCGCCCTTCCACCAGCCCTCGGGGTGCTGCAGGCCAATGAGGTGGCGACGCGCCCGTTCGATGGCGTTGGCCAGCGCGTTCGGGCGCGCGGAGACTTCAACGCTCATGCGGCCGTCGGCAGATCCCGTTCGCGGCCGAGGGCCAGCAGCACGCTACGAGCCGCCTGGCGGCCGCTGCGCACCGCGCCTTCCATCGTGGCCGGCCAGCCGGTATCGGTCCACGCGCCGGCCAGGGCGATGCGCGGGTCGGACGTGGTCGCGCGCGGACGCAGCCGCAGCGTGCCGGGAGATGGTCGGAAGGTAGCGCGGTGCTCTCGAGTGACGTAGAACGCGGTCACGCGCGCCGCGGCAGCCCTGGGGAACAGCCGCGCAAGTTCAGGAACGAACATCGCGCGCAACTCCTCCGTCGGGCGCGCGGCGTACGCCGTGGCGCCCGAAAGCGAAACGGCCAGACACTGGCCCATAGTCAAACCCGCCGCGGCGCTGCGGTCAAACACCCACTGCACCGGCGTGCCCACGCCGGCGGCGAAGGCGTGGTCCATGACGGGCTGGTCGTAGATCACGTGC
This sequence comes from Chloroflexota bacterium, assembly GCA_028875175.1. Classification (GTDB taxonomy): domain Bacteria; phylum Chloroflexota; class UBA11872; order UBA11872; family UBA11872; genus UBA11872. The sequence goes on from JAPPFO010000293.1 coordinate 7,264, forward strand.
AGGTTGACGATCGGGCTGTGCCCCAGGTGGGCGAAGCTCTCGGCGTTCGCATGAATCTCGGTCGGCACCAGTCGGGCCGCCGGTTCGTGCGGGACGGCCAGGACCAGGGCCGACGCCCGGAGGCGCTCACCGCCTACCCGCACATGGACATCCGCACCATCCCGCCGCTCGATACCGGATACCGCGGCGTTGAGTCGCACGTCGACGCCGGCCGCCGCCAGCGCGGCCGCCGCTCGGGCGCCGTGCGCCTCGCCCAGCGGCACCGTGGTGTAGCCGAGGTCCGCGGCCGGCGCGTCGGTCAGCAGCCCAACCTGGAACACCATGGCGCTCTGCCAGAGCGAGGCCTCGTCGGAGGTCAGATTCAAGGTGGGGAGGACGATCAGGTCCCAGAGCGCTTCCAGCGCTCGCGGCGACGTGCCGAACTTGCGCAGCCAGCCGCCGAAGGTCTGCTGGTCCAGGCTGCGGTCGCCGAGGTCCAACCGCGCCAGCGCCGCCGCCGTGCGCGCGATGCGCAGCTTGTCCCAACGGCTGAGGTGCCGGTAGGCCGCCAGGCGCGGTCCCAGGTGCAGGGGCGCCGGCAGATCTGAGCGAGCCAGCCGGCTGACCCCGCGATCGGGGTGAATCACGGGGATGTCGAGCCGGCGTTGGAGCGTTACCAGGTCGCCGGACCCGATGCGCTCGATGAACGCTCGGTAGGCCGTGCAGCAACGCAGAAAGACGTGCTGGCCGTTGTCGAGCCAGAGCCCATCGCGCTGAAACGAGTAGGTGGCCCCGCCCAGGCGTCCGCGCGCTTCCAGCAGCGTGACCCGTAGGCCCGCGTCGGCCAGTGCCAGGGCCGCGCTGATCCCGGCCAGCCCGCCGCCAGCCACCACGACCCGCGAGCCGCTCACCCGCCCGCCAGACTCTGCGCCGCCACCAGCGCCTTCTCCCAGGCCGGCAACGCCACCCGGCCGCGCAAGACGGCAGCCGGGTCCTTCTCGATACGCTGGAGCAGGCGGCGGTAGATGCCCGCCATTGCCCCGGCGCAGGCGGAGCTGCGGGGGTCCAGCATTGGCCGCAGCCGCAGTCCCTCGTCGAACCACTCGGCGGCGCGGCCGGTCTGGAAGCGAATCATTTCAGGGTACCTCGGGGCGGGCGGAGCGTCAGGATTCAGCGTGCACTCGAAGCGGCGCAGGTCCTCTTGCGGCAGGTAGATCCGGCCGTTCAGATAGTCCTCCCGCACGTCCCGCAGGATGTTGGTGAGCTGCAGCGCCACGCCCAGCGCGTCGGCCAGCGGCGCGGCGCGATCCATGTTCTCGGCGCCGAACACGCCCAGCGAGAGCCGGCCGATGGTGCCGGCCACTCGCCGGCAATACACCACCAGGTCGTCGAATGTCTCGTAGGTCGTGCCGCGCACGTCCATCTCCACGCCGTCAATCAACTCGCCGAAGGCCGACAGCGGTATGGGTAGGTGCAGCGACGCGTGCCCGAGGGCGGCCAGCACCGGTTCCTCCGCATCAGGCCCGATTTCCGCCAGCCGCTCACGCGCCGCGCCCAGCGCTCTCGCCTTGGCTTCGGTTGGCAGGTCGCCGTCGCCGATGTCGTCGATCTCGCGCGCCAGCGCATAGACGGCGCAGAGCGCCCGCCGCTTCGGCCCCGGCAACAGTCGGATGCCCCAATAGAAATTGCCGGCCTGTGTGCGCGTGATGTGCTCGCAGTGGGCGTAGGCCGCGGCCGCGTCCATCGGTTACCAGTCCAGCGCCAGTCGCAATACCCGCAGCGCCGCGCGAGCCTTCGCGCGGGCGTTTGGCCGAGGACTGTCGGTCAGCACGTTGTAGTCCGCGAGGCGGATCGCGTGCAAGGCCGCCCGCCCGCCCTCGATGAAGGCAGCGATCGCCATGCCGCGCACGCCGGGCAGCGTCCGCACCAGCGTTGCGCCCTGATCGAACAGGTCCCAGGCGCGGTCCACCTCGAACTGCATCAACGCCCGAAACTCGCTGGTTGGCTGGCGCTGGGCGATCGCGTCAAGCGAGCAGTCGAAGCGGTCCAGGTCCTCCAGCGGCAGGTACACCCGGTCCATCTGGCAATCCTCGGCCACGTCCTGCCAGTGCTCGGTCAGTTGCAGGGCCGTGCAGATCATGTCCGAGAGCCAGAACCGCTCCGGCGTCGCCGCCTCGAAGACGTAGAGCACCAGGTGGCCCACGGGGTTGGCGGAGAGTGCGCAGTAGGCGGCCAGTTCCTCGTAGGTCGCGTAGCGCGTGACGCGTTGGTCCTGGCGGTTGGCGTTGATGAGTGCCCGGAAGGGCGCCTCCGGAATCGAGTACCGCAGCACCGTGGGCACGATGCGCCGCATCACGTCGTGGCTGGGCAGGCCGCCGTTGTAGACGGCGTCCACCTCGCCGTCCAGCCAATCCAGCAACGCCAGCCGGTCCCCTTCGGCGTAGTCGCCAAGTTGATCGGTCAGGCGGGCGAAGCCGTAGATGTTGTGCAGGTGTCGGCGTAGGTGACTGGGTAACAGCCGCGACGCCACCGGGAAATTCTCGCCGCCCGCCCGTTGCATGACCGCGGCAAGGGAGGGTACGGACGTGGGCGGCGACGTGGTGGTCATGGGTTCATGGCCGAAGAGACGCGGGCGTTGCAGAGGTCATCGCACGCACGCTCCAGTCTTTTGATCCAGGGGCCGCCGCCACGCGCCCCGCCACCGTGAAGTTTAGGCCACGCCGCGATTGGGAGACTGTCCGCATCCGCTGCAACTCCTTCGAACGGACCGGCGTCCGCCCAACGCCAACGCCCGTCGCGTAAGATCAGCGCCCGGCTGCGTCGTCCCGATACCCCGCCCGCGCGGCGACGGCCAGTTACGTCGACCGTCGTCGCCGCAAATCGACGGTGATCGGAAGCGGTCGGGCCGGCCATGACGGCCAGTCAATCTCTACGCCATGACACCGAGGAGAGCCATCGTGCGAATTGGAATCAATGGGTTTGGGCGGATCGGACGCCTGGCCCTGCGGGCGCTGCTGGAGCGCCATCCCCAGGCCGAGGTTGTCGGGATCAACGATCTGGCCGAGCTACGCGCCTCCGCGCATCTGCTGCAGTACGACAGCAACTACGGCCGCTTCGGTCAAAGCGTGGAGGCCACGGCCGGCGGGCTAGTTGTGGGCGGGACGTCGATCCCGTACTACTCCGTCCGTGACTGGGCAACCATGCCCTGGGGTGATCTGGGCGCTGACCTTGTCGTAGAGTCGACCGGCGTGGGCACCGAGCGCGCCCGGGCCGCGGCGCACCTGGACGGCGGCGCTGAGCGCGTCCTGATTTCGGCGCCATCCAGCGATGCCGACCTCACCGTGGTCCTGGGCGTCAACGACGACCAGTTCGACCCGGTCTCGCACTACGTCGTCAGTAATGCCTCTTGCACCACCAATGGCCTGGCGCCGCCATTGGACGTGGTGCATCGCGAGTTCGGCGTGCGCAAGGGGCTGATGTCGACCATCCACGCCTACACGTCATCGCAGAGCCTGGTGGACACGGCCATCGGCGATCTGCGCGAAGCTCGTGCCAGCGCCCTCAGCATCGTGCCGGCCAGCACCGGCGCCGCTCGCGCGATTGGGCTGGCGATCCCGGAGTTGGACGGGCGCATGCACGGCGCGGCCTACCGGGTGCCGGTGGCCACCGTCTCCATCGTTGAGTTCGTCGCGCACCTGGAGCGACCGGTGGACGAGGGCGAGGTCACCGACGCACTGCGCGCCGCGGCGGCCGGGCGGTTGGACGGCATTTTGGGCGTGTCGGACGAGCCGCTGGTCTCGATTGATCTCAAGGGCGACACCCGCTCGTCCATCGTGGACGCCGGCTCGACCATGGTGATTGGCGGCGACCTTGTGAAGGTTGCGGCCTGGTACGACAACGAGTGGGGCTATGCCTGCCGGATCGGAGATGTGGCGATGGCTATCGGTGAGCGCGTTGGAGCGCCTGCCAACGTCTGAGGCGGCTGTGCGCGCCCAATGTTTCACGTGAAACATTTGCGGCAGCCCACCTGTCGAATGTCGTATGGACGGACCCCGAGGCTGCTCGTGGGGTCGTCGCGCCAGGACGTTGCCGCAGGTACAGCGCCGTGAAACGCGGCAGCCAGGCGTTGGAGGTCAGCGGCCGGCGCGTGTTCGTGCGCGTGGACGCCAACGTGCCGCTGGATGGCGAGAGGATCCGCGACGACACGCGCTTGCGCGCCGTCGCGCCCACGCTGGCCGACCTGCGAGCGCGGGGCGCGCGCCTGGTCGTGGCCTCGCACCTCGGACGGCCGAAGGGGCAGGCTGATCCGGCACTATCCCTGGCCCCGGTGGCTGAGCGGCTGAGCGAGTTGCTGGGCTGCGCCGTGGCGCTGGCCCCGGATAGCGTTGGTCCCACCGTGGAAGCCCGGGCACGGCGCCTGGCCGACGGCGACGTGCTGCTGCTGGAGAACCTGCGCTTCCATCCGGGCGAAGAGCACAACGATTCCTCGCATGCCGCCGCGCTGGCGAGGCTGGCGGACCTCTATGTCAACGACGCCTTCGGCACGGCTCATCGGGCACATGCCAGCACGGTGGGTGTCGCGCAGTTGCTACCGGCAGCCGCCGGGCCCCTGATGCACGCCGAGGTCCAGGCATTGGATCGCCTGACTCGCAATCCGACTCGTCCCTACGTGGCCGTCCTGGGCGGTGCCAAAGTCTCCGACAAGATCGGCGTGCTGCGGCGGCTGGCGACGCAGGTGGACGCGCTGCTGCTGGGCGGCGGCATCGCCAACACATTCGTGGCCAACGCGGGCGGCGCATTGGGACGTTCGCTCGTCGAGCCCGGGCAGGGCGAGACTGTAGGCGCCGTGCGGGCGGCCGCAGCGGCTTCAGGCTGCCGAGTCCTGCTGCCCGAGGACGCGGTCGCCGCCGCGTTGATCGATCCCGACGCCGCCACGACCGTCGTTCCCGCTGATGGGGTTCCCGACGATCAGATGGCCCTGGACATCGGTCCGACCGCGACAACCGCTTACCTGGAGGTCCTGGCCGAGGCTCAATCGGTGGTCTGGAATGGGCCGTTGGGTGTCTACGAATACGCACCGTTCGCGCGGGGCACGCTGGCCGTCGCGCGCGCGTTGGCCGAGTCGTCCGCCTTCGTGGTGATCGCGGGCGGCGATGCGCTGGCCGCGGTGCAGGCCGCCGGCGTGGCGGATCGGATGGGCCATCTCAGCACCGGCGGGGGCGCCACGCTGGAGTTTCTGGAGGGCCGCGAGCTGCCTGGACTGGCCGCGCTGCCCGAGGCCTGAGGCTAGTCGCGCTCCGAGTCCTCGCCCAGCCAGAGGCGGGCATCGCCCACGCGCCGAGTGATTGCGCGACTGTCCAGGTATTCCAGCAGCGCCAGCGCGAACTTGCGGCTGGTGCCCAGCGCGTCCCGCACCTCGCGAACCGTCACGGTGGGTCCTGCGTCAAATAGGCCGTGTACGGCGCTCAGCCACGCGTCATAGGTGCCGCGCGAGAGCGCGATATCGGGCGCCAGCATTACCAGCCGCCCGTCCTGCGCCAGCGCCGCGGTCAGGCGGCGGCTCCCACCTGTGGCCGTCAGGGCTTCGCTGAGCGACGGCGGCGTCGATCCGCCCTGGTCGAGGCGCGCGAGTAGTCGAGGCGCCGCGTGTCTCTCGGCCTCGGTGAGTTCGACCGTGTGTCCGGCCAGAACAATGCGGGGCCCCTCCAGGCGAACCAATCCCCGGGTAGCCGCAGCGGCCGCTAGCTCACCGATCGCATCGGCTGGCGCGTCCAGCGAGTGGGCAAGGTCCGACGTCCTGAGACCCAGCGCTCCAGGATCGGACTCGTGGTGTGCCCGGAGAGCGCTAAGGAGATGCGAGGTCAGACGTTCGATTTCTTGCACGCTGCCCACATAGCTGCGGAGCGTCCGCGCCTCGTGGGCAGCGGCGAGGTCGGCGATCGCCTGTTCCGTCGTCGCATTGTCCAGCTCGGTTCGCCGCGCCAGTTGGGCCAGCGTCACCAGCCCGTCGGTGAGGGCGTCACGGACAAGGCTGGCGGGATCGCCGGCTGCCGCTCGCGCCAGGGCGTCCAGCACCGCTCGGTCGCCCCGTGGCGCATGCCGCGCCAGGGCGCGGGCCACGCGGCCGCCGCCAATTGTGGCTGCCGGCGAGAGCCTCCGGATCACATAACGGTCGCCGCGGCGCGCCGCGATTGGGGCGTCCAGACGCCATTGAACCCAGCCCGAGCCGCCCGGCGGGATGGGATCCGCCTCCAGCAGCCGGAGCCTGGCAACACGCGCCGCCGCGCCGATGTGCAGCGCCACGTCCTCGCCTGGTTTCAGCGCCCGCGCGGCCGAGGGCAGCATGCGCAGCCGGGCGTCGATGCGGCGGGTTTCGAACACGGCCCCCTCTACCGCCAGCACGTCACCGCGGCGCGTCTGCGAGGGGTTCGCGCCGCCAAGGTTTACCGCCACCCGGCATCCGGGTTGCGCGGCGTCGATGGTCGCTTGATGCGACTGCAAGCCCCGGATCCGAACGCCACGTCCACTCGGATAGAGGTTAGGCCGATCGCCCACGTGTAGCGGCCCGCCCGTGAGCGTGCCGGTGATGACGGTGCCGAAGCCCGGCATCGTGAACACGCGGTCGATCGGTATGCGCGCGCCTCCGCTGTCGGGGCGCCCGGAGCGGCGGGCCAGTAACCGGTCGAGAGTCTCAACCAGCCTGTCCAACCCGGTTCGGTCCTGCGCCGACACAGGCACGATCGGCGCAGCGGCCAGCGCACTGCCCGCCAGGGCATCGCGCACGTCTTCCTCGACCAGCTCCACCCACTCGTCGTCGACAAGGTCGGACTTCGTCAGCGCTACCACACCGGTGTCGATCTCCAGCAGATCGATAATGTCCAGGTGCTCGCGCGTCTGCGGCATCACGCCTTCGTCGGCCGCGATGACCAGCAGCACCGCGTCGATGCCGCCCACGCCAGCCAGCATGTTGGACACAAAGCGCTCGTGCCCCGGCACGTCGACCACGGAAACCTCGCGCCCGTTGGGCAGCGTGAACCAGGCGAAGCCGAGATCGATGGTCAGACCGCGTTCGCGCTCCTCGGCCAGCCGATCCGGGAAGATCGAGGTCAGCGCTTCCACCAGCGTGGACTTGCCATGGTCCACGTGACCGGCCGTGCCCACCGTCATGGGGGCCAGCGCGTCAGAGGAGATGGTCAGAAGTGTTCCATGTCTTCGCGGGTCATCGTCGGCCAGGAGCCGTCGCGGGGCAGCGGCCGCGGCTCGCGCACCAGGTCGCCGTCGTCATCGGCGTGCAGGACCACAAAGACCGGCAGCAGACTCCAGCGAAGATCCTCGGCGCCACCCTGCAGATAGGCCTGGCGCACCGGGGCAAAGTCCGCCAACTGTAGGGACTCGTGCGATTCCCCCGCGTCCCGCAGCCGATCAAAGAAGATCTTGCACAACATTGGAAGATTGACGGTGTGCGCGACGCGTCCGAATGCCCGGCAGATCATGGGTCGGCCTTCGTATCCGGCGCAGCGGTTGTCGCTGGTCAGGAGCACGCAGCGCTGGACGCGTCGCCGATCGACGTTTTGCATAAGTCGGCTCAGTTCCTCCAGGTTGCGCGCACGCAAGGCCCGGCGAAACGGACCGCGCTTGCGGTCCAGCAGGCGGCGGGCGCGTCGGACGATTCGGCGCCGCTCGTCGGCCGTGGAGCCCCGGTGCAGGGCCGGGAGCAGGATGGCCCACTCCTCCTCGCTGATATACACCTGCTGATGACAGCAACGGGCGCAGCCGCTGGGGCAGCGCAGGATGGGATGCGCGCCCTCGACCATCACGTTGAGCGTGTCGACGACCTCTAGCGTGGCAATCAGATTGGGGTTGTCTCCGAGGTCGCTCGTCACTCGCGTGAAGGCGGCCGAAAGGTCAGCGGGCACGATGACGCTCCGTAAACGAGACGCGGCACCCTTCGCAGTTTCGGCCGAATTCGCAACGCATGGCGTCCCCCGGCCTAGCCAAACGCGCCCAGCAACACGAGCACCACCGCCGTGCCGAGGCCAATGCCATAGGCCACGACGGCTGTGGCAAACGTCAGCGCGGTGCGCCGCCACCGGGTCTGCTGCTCCAGACGAGTCATGCGGGCTTCCAGGCGGTCCAGGCGGGCGGCGTCGCGCTCGGTATTGGCCCGAGCCTGGCCGACCTCGGCGCGCAATTCGCCAATCGCCAGCGCGTTCATGCGTGAGATATCTGAAATCGGCGCCTGCTGCGGCGAGCCGGGCTGGGTCCGTGCCATGAGCTCGGGCAGTTGCTGGAGCACCCGCGGCAGAACCTGCTGCGTGACCTGCTGCAGGACCACGTGGCTCAGTAGTTGGGTTGCCATGTCACGTCTTCCCTCCGCATCGGCGCTGCCGCATCCGTCATCCGGCAGGCAGGGACAGGCTGCTCGGGTCTACGCGATAGATCACCGTATCACCGTCCCGATAGATCTCGCGTACGCCCAGAGCCTGCATGCGGTCGAACTTGGCCAGTGACTCAGCCGCATAGATGCTCCGTTCCAGTTCGCCAACGTAGACCAGGCCGACGTTGAACGTCGAGAGCAAGGCCCGCGCGCGCCGGATGTCCCGGGTTGCAAACAGCTCGCGGGCGTCGTCAAACCGGGCCTCAACCTCATGCACGTAGCCCCAGTGTTGCTGCTTGGCATGCCAGTCCCAGGCCATAACGGTTGGCAGGCCGGTATACACGGAGATTCGACCGCCCCAGCGGTAGATGGTCGTGGGCGTCTCCGCCACCACGGGCGCCCCGTCCACGTGAGTGCGCAGCCACTCGATAGCTCGACGGTCGGCGCTGAGGTCAATCGGCACACCCTGGTCGTAGATGACGCCCCCGTCCATGAAGGCTTCACCGTCCAGCGTTGCCGGCAGCGCCTGGATGCGCAGATCCAGCTTGTGCGGCGTGGCCAGCAGCGGATACGACAGGGCGGTGGCGGCGAGCAGCGCCAGACCAGCGGCCCAGGCCACGCGCGCCGTCTTGAATCGCCTGCCGCGTCGAGGCCGAAGCACCCGAACCAGGTACGGCACAGCCAGCGCCGCACCGAGACCTAGCAGGGTCCACGCTTGCAGGTAGGACTTGAAGATGGTGTTGAGCCGCCCGATGTCGTCGCGCACCACGATGAACTCAGGCGCCGCGGTAAGTCCCACGCCCGCCAGCAGCAGGGCCAGGGGCGCTAACTTCTTCGGCTCGCTTCGAAGCGGCCAGGCCGCGGCGGCGCCAAGGATGAGCAGGCCGACGATAAGCGCGCGGGTCGACCAGTCGGCCCCTGCACCGAGCAGTCCCGCCAGCAACAGCGCGCCGGCAACGACGGCGGCAGCTTGCAACGCGAGCCGCGGCGGCTGTTCCCTCAAACTCTCACGCAGGCGCAGCGCGGCGTACGTGGCCAGCACGGCCACCGGCAGGCCGAGAATGAGCAGCCACTGCGCGGCGGGCGTCGTTCCCGGCGTGGGGTTCAGACCTCCGTAGAAGTCCACGTAGGCCGCGTGGAACGGCTGGAAGAGCAGCTGCGATGCAGCCGTCAGGGCCGCGCCAATGCCCAGCAAGGTCGCGGCCAGCGCTCGCGTCTCGAGCCGGCCGCTGCGCCAGAGCGCGTAGGCGAGCGCCGACAGGGTGATCACGGCATACGTCGGGTAGTCCCAGGGATTGACGACCCGGTGCAGCGCCAACACGAAGGTCTGGAACGCCAGAACGGCGGCCCAGGGAAGCCACCCGATCCGGTGCTGCCGTCTTGTCGCCTCGCCCAGCCCAAGGATGGCCGCAGCCCCGATCAGCGCCGCCCCGGTGTTGGCGAAATTCATCAGGTGTGGGTGCAGATCGCCATACATGAAGGTGAACCAGGGGAACTCGTTGACCGTTCGCGGGATCACGCGAGTCGCGGCCCAGAAGTCGAAGGACTGGCTCAGGCCGCCGCCCAGGAGAAGTCCTGGTACTTCCAGCAGGGCAATCCCGGTGTCCCCGGCCTTGAGTTGCGCGGACACGACGAGTTGCAGGGCCACGTGCAGGTTGCCGGCCAGCAACACCAGCGCTACAGCTGCGAGGCCGACTGCTACCGCCTCGCTCCAGCGCCGCCCCAGCAAGGACCAGAAGCTTGAAGCCGCACCGAAGATCGCGGCCACGGCGGCCGCGAACGCGCCGGTCACCGCCAGGTTGTAGGCCGTGGCCGGAACCACGCCCAGCGTCTTGGCCAGCGCGGCCGTGGGCACGTGGCCCAGGTAGTAGTAGTTCAGCCGGCTGCCCGCGTACCAGGGATCGTGCGGCGGGAACTCCGGGGCGCGAATCACGGCGTTGAGGTGCGCGAAGTCCATGGGCTTTTCGCCGCCGAAGACCGGGTGCCAGAGTTCCGGGTTGCGCATCCGCAGCATCAGCATGGCGCCAAAGGCCAGGAGAATCAGCGCCTCGGTTCCCAGGATCGGCGCCACGGCCCCCGCCAACGAGCGACGCAGCTTGGCCCGTCGGCGCCACAGCACCGCGCTTGAAGCGGCTGCCAGAAGACCCGCCCCGGCCAGAATCGCCGGTACGTCAAAGCGCGTCGCCCCCGTACTGGCCAGCCACCAGGCCGGAAACACCACCGCGGCCGGTCCCAGCACCCGCGCCGCCGCATATCCACGGTCGGGCAGCCCCTGTAGTGCCGGCCAGATCAGCGGCCAGGCCAGCAGCCCAGCCAGCCACACCGCCGCGAACCAGGCCACGACGGAGCCCGCGCCACCCAGCGGCCGCTCCTGGAACTGAGCGGGCCAGCCTGCGTCCGCTTCGACGCGGGCCGCCTCGGCCGTCCCAAGGTCGGTGCGGCGCGTGACGGCGTCCTTGGGCAGCACCTGAATGACGCCGCGCAGGTCAACGGCGCTGAGCTCCCGCTGGATGGCGATCGACGTCTCGAGGCCTCGCCGTGCGTAGATCGAGACCGTGGGATGGTCGTAGACGCTAAACGCCTCTTCGGCCGCCCGGTCGTCAATGCTCCAGGGACCGAGAGAGGGGCGCGACTCGAACCGCGCCAGCAGGTCGAACCCGAGCGAGCCGTCGTTCAGGGCCGCGTAGTACCGGCCGGTCAACGGGTAGCGCTGCGGCATGCGGGGAATGGTGGTCGCGCCCCGGTCGCTGGCCAGGACCACCAGGTCCGTCCGGCTCAGGGTCTCAATCAGGTGCGCGCGTTTCGCCTCGCGGTCCGGGTCGTAGACCCGCAATTGCACGCGCTCGAACAGCTGCGGATTTCGTCCATCGAGCGGCAGGGGCAGCGCGTCGTCCCAGTGCTCCACGGCAATCGTGGATCCGGGCGCCACGTTTTCGTAGATGAAGTCGGACGCTGCAACCCGGGTGTGGTCGCGGCCGTAGATCTGCGCGAAGGCCAGCGCCCACAGCAACGTCGCGCCCAGCACCGCCGCCAGCCCCCCGGCGCCCGCCCCAACCCCCCCGCCCCCCCGCCGCCCCCCGGGCCGCCCCCCCCCACCCCCCCGCGCGGGCCGGCGGGGCGGGGGGGGGCGCCGGCGGGGGGGGGCCGCGCGGCCGCGCCCGCGCCGGGCCGGGTGGAGCTGGTGGG
>JAPPFO010000156.1 GCA_028875175.1 Chloroflexota bacterium
GCGTGGCTTCGTGACGATCTCCGGCCCCTCGTCCCGCTGCACCAACCTCTCCTGCAACGCCACCCCGCCCGTCTGCGAGTCCTGCCGCGCCGGCGTCATGGTCATCCGCCAGGGCCGCCCCGGCCGCTTCCTCGGCTGCACCCAATACGCCTCCGACCAACCCTGCACCAACACCCAGCCCCTCCGCCGCCGCAACTGACTCAACACGGACCCGCCGTCCGAGCCGACAGCACAAGCACCGTCCCAAATCTCTGCTCTTCCGATTAGCACCCCATAGACGCCCCCACATCCCCAACCGCCAGCGTCGAAAAATGTCGGCACTCGAGAGCCGAGGCCATCGAGCCCATAGGTCAATACAATCTAGTCATCTCTCGATGATACGTTCGTGGATCATTCTCATCAGCCGAAACTGAAGGTATTGGCTCGTCATTTGAACATGCCTCAACAAACCACTCACGCTTCGTCGGCATCACGAATCCCCTGTGGTCGTGAGGGTCGAAGTGAACAAGCTTCCAGATCACATTCTCGTCCCCAAAGTCAAGATATACGGGAGATGAGGCCTGTGCCCAACTATGAAGAAGTCTGCTCTGACCAGACCATCCAAAGCAGTAGACAAGTGGACTAAAGCTCTCGGGCTTTCTAGTCAAGAGTCCCATATAGAAGTACTGGGGATCCGTCGACCCTCGGTCGCCGTCGACTATCCAGATCAAGTTCTTGTAAAACTCCTCGCGACTCTGCAACTCCGCGTTCTCAATGGGCGAGTGCTGAAATTCAATCACCAAACCGAAGGGCGTCTTGACATCTGCTATATGTCTTTCTCCGCTGTTTCTATCGACATGTACTACTTCCTGCCAAGCCGTCGGGAACTGACCTTTCCAGTTTCTATGCCAATCCGTCTCAGACTCCCACCAAGGATCACAGCTCGACCTGCTCTTATGTGCCCAGTGCCACAATCTCACTCTGCCACATTTGGCTATCATGTCTTGTCCACAGTAGGGACACACTGCCCTTTGTCGTGGAAATGGCTTTGATCTCTCTCCATTGACTAGTGCGACTTTCATGTGTTTTTCAGACCGTTTGGGATTGCCGCCTGGCTTCGATGATGAAGGGATCTTTCGTCGCGTTGATGCTCAATTGCGTTGACATACACTGCAGGCATCGACTGGCTACCGGTCATGAGCAAATGGTCCCGTTTAGTGTCACCGAAGCGCAGGTTGACGCCAGGTTCCAAAAGGACAGTCTGGCCGAACAACTCACGGTCCGGTGTCAGGCAGTGCATCCCGTACCTCGCGCTGGATTCTCCGTTGCCTTACACCAGAACATAATAATCGGCGGTCTCGTCGCGGACGTTGTCAGCCGATAAGGTCTTTGGCGACTGCTAGAGTTCCACCGATCAGCGCCACAAACGGAACGCCAATTAGATCATACGCGGTCTTAGGGTCGACTCCGGCACCGACCAGAATGGCGAATAGTCCAATTATCGACCCATAGGCGATGACCAACAGCGCCAAGACGTTGACCCGAATCGGCGTAATCCACTTGTTCTCCGACTTGGTCTTGCATTTGGTGTCGCCAGCCATCGTCCATCTCAGTTCGCAGGGAGATGTTCAGCGTAATACGTAATCGCCCGCACGAACAGTCGGCCCTCGCTCAGCGCGACAGCGACTGCGATGGCCTCCGACTCCCAACCGCTTCCACGTACAACGAATACAGCGTCTGGCTTCCGATCGTAGGCAGCCGGCTCCAGTTGGGCCCGCCGAAGCAGTGGCTGGCGCAAGTTACCGGAACGAGAATCCGGCCAATTGACTCTCCGTGCGGGGGCAAGCAGTGGACCCCCTCCGTTCAGGGTCCTGCCCAACCCACGCTTGACTACGCAATCCCGTCGCAATGCGTCCGGATCCCATCGGAGAATCCGGGTGACATATCCGCAAGCGCCTCGGCGCTCCGCAGCTTCTGGCCCGCCACCACTCCAAACACCCGAATGTAACCCGGCTCATCCGGATCGTTCGAATACTCGATGTCGGATACACCGAGCCGCTACTCGTCAGGAGAAAAGTGCAGCCAGTTCGGCTTTACCAGGTCGCCAGCGGCAACCGAAGCTTCATCGGTTGCAGGACAGCGGCTAGTGCGAAGAACAGGGGCGGTCACCTCAGGCCGAGGCTGACGACACGCCGAACTCTGCGCGAAGCCGGGCTATAGATCAGTCACTGCAGACGCCGGCGCGAGCCGTGTCACCTGGAGTTCGTCGACCCGCTCCTGCGCCTCCCACAGGTCATAGGCCGTCTGCATCCCCAACCACGTCTCGGGACTCGACCCAAAGGCCCTCGACAACCGAATCGCCATCTCCGCCGACACCGCGGACTTCTCGTTCACCAGCTCCGACAGCGCCTGCCGGCTCGCGCCCAGTCCTTCAGCGGCTTTGCTGACGGAAAGCCCAAGCGGCTCCAGGCACTCACTCTTGACAATTCCGCCCGGATGCGGCGGGTTGACCATGGCCATCGCTCGACTCCTTCCAGTCCCAACGATTATCCCCGCCGCCCACATCGGTCGCACGCCCCCTCCGGCTCTTCGTAGGGGCGGCGTCTGAGACCCGCCCGTCTTCCGCGCACCATCGCGTCGCGCTTTCCTAGAGCCTGCCGAGTGGGCCGCTCTCAGACCCGCCGGTCTTTCCTGATAGTCCGTCTCCGCCGCCACGCCTTCCAGTTCAGGTCCAATCGACGCCGACCACCGGCCATCTCACGCGCGCGCAAACCGTCAACGCGGGCTCTGTTTGTGCGTCTCCCGACCGACGACCAGAACTTCGTTTCTCTCCAACCAGTCCCCCTGAAGGAAATCAGGGGACGCCGGATCGCCTCGCAAAACCTCCCGGCGACGACGTCATCCACCATCTCGTTGAGCCGTTCGATCTCGCCTTCCGCGGACTCATCGCACGCGTCGCAGCCACAACTCGGAAAAGGCTCTCTGAACCACCGCCCAAATAGGACGCTAAGACCCGGAAACGTCGAGAACACCACGGCAATTGGGGCGGCCTCCGGGTCCCTGGGATTGAGTCGCACATGCGGACGTGCAGGTACAAGTCCCCGCTCCAGTTCCGCGTCCAGGCCATACCCCTCGGTACGCTCGACGTCGAAGTCGTCTTCCAGCCGGCCGACAATCTCCAGCATGGCCGAATGCAACGGCCGAAAGCGCTCGGGGTTCGTTACGCGGCTGTAGGCCGGATCCTCCGGCGACTCCGCGTTCCGGGATTTCGCATACCCATACCAACCAGCCATCGCCCCTTTCGCTCCTTGTTTCACGCCGCCTGCACCTCGAGAGGCAGGCCAATTGTGACAAGCGGGTGCCGCGCAGGTCCTTTGGCAGACCATACGAGACTCGGGTTACGCAAGGGTCTCGCATGGCCGGGGCGCGTTCACGCAAAACCGACGGCAACTGTCCAAATGCAGCGATGTGGCGTCCCAACACAGCGGGCGGAGCGGCCCCTCACGCCAGATGGTGATCAGTCGGCCTGCCCGTGCGCGCGGGAGGCAGGCCAGGCCGCACGAGTCGTCGACGGCCAAGCTCGCCGGAGACGGAAACCCTTGCATAACGTCGCTCGTCTGCTGATGAGCGGCTGCTCTCGCTCCCGCTCCCCGTGAAAGCCCTTGCAAAACGCCCCTCGTCCGCCAAGGGGCGACCGCCCCTACTCCCGCCCCGGGGATTGCAACTGTGTTCGGTCTCAATCCAATTCAGGGGACGCCGTTCTTCACCCTCTCCGAGGGGAGAGGCAGAATCGGCCGTCTTCGGCCGAATTCGGTGAGGGGTCTTCCGGGCACCCAACCCCCAAAGCCCACTCGGGCCGCTCGCCGCACCCCATCCACGGGGCGCCCCTCTGACCCTCTCCATTGGGAGACCCTTGCATAACGCCTCTCGTCCGCCAACGCGCTACCGTCCCTACTCCCGCCCCGGCGGATAGCAACGGCGTTCGGTGTCGATTTGTTCAGGGGACGCCGATCTTCACCCTCTCCAAGGGGAGAGGCAGACTCGGCCGTCTTCGGCCGAATTCGGTGAGGGGTCTTCCGGGCACCCAGCCTCGGGTTACGCAAAGGTCTCCTTTGGGAGAGGGTTGGGGTGACGGTCTTCCGGCTCCCCCAGGGTTATGCGAAGGTCTCTAGGACGGGAATGCCGCAGGGACAGGATTTGACAGTCCACGCATCCGCGGAATCGAACGCACCCCCCAGCGGGTCCGCATTCACCATCCGCGACTTCATCAAGCTGGAATCGGCCGGCGGGATCCTGCTGTTCGGGGCGGCGGTGGTCGCCATGGTCGCCGCCAACTCACCGCTGGCGGGCGTCTATGGGTCGTTGCTGGACACGATCGTTGCGGTACAGGTTGCGGACCTCGTCATCAACAAGCCGCTGCTGCTGTGGATTAACGACGGCCTCATGGCCCTCTTCTTCTTCCTGATCGGCCTGGAGGTCAAGCGCGAGATCCTGGAAGGAGAGCTCTCGTCCGTGCGCGCCATCGCGCTACCCGGATTCGGCGCCCTCGGCGGCATGCTGGTACCGGCGGCCATCTACATCGCCCTTAACTGGCAGGACCCCATCGCGCTGGATGGCTGGGGCATCCCCGTCGCCACCGACATCGCCTTCGCCCTGGGGCTGTTGAGCGTCTTTGGCCGGCGGATCCCCACGCCGCTCAAGACGTTTCTGCTCACCCTGGCCATCTTCGACGACCTGGCGGCAATCGTGATCATCGCGATCTTCTATTCAGGTGACCTGGCCGTTCCGGCGCTCCTGGTTGGCGCGACGGCGCTGGCCGCGGGGATCGTGTTCAACCGGTTGGGCGTGACCCGCGTGACGGCCTATGTTCTCGTCGGCATTGTTCTGTGGGTCGCCGTGCTGAAGTCCGGGGTGCACGCCACGTTGGCCGGCGTCTTGATCGCCTTCTGCATTCCCATTCGCGACCCGCGGGGCGAGTCGCCGCTGCGAAAGCTGGAGCACGATCTGCACGCGCCCGTGGCGTTCGTCATCCTGCCGGTCTTCGCCTTCGCGAACGCCGGGCTCGCGCTATCCGGAATCGGCCTGGACGAGCTCCTGCATCCCGTGACGGTAGGCGTTGCCGCAGGGCTATTCCTCGGCAAACCCGTCGGCATTCTTGCCTTTGTCGCCATTGCCGCCGCCCTCGGCCTGGCGACCCTGCCGCGCGGCGTCACCTGGGCGCAGATTGCCGGCGTGGCCTTTGCCTGCGGAATCGGCTTCACCATGAGCCTGTTCATCGCCGGCCTCGCCTTCGAGCACGGCAGCGGCGACTACTTCGCCGGCGACCGGCTCGGAATCCTCGCCGGATCCCTGGCATCCGCGGCGGCCGCCTACCTGGTGCTGCGCCTGAGCTGCCGGCGTTCCCCAGAAGGAACGGCCGCCACCACCCCCTGACCGGACGCATCGGCGGAGCTGTCCTGCCCCTACGGGCTGTCTGGTGCAGGCTCGTCGCCGCGGGAGTTGAAGCCTGGCCGCCCCCCCGCTCGCAGACCTCGCCGGCTGCTTGACGGGAATGCACTTGCCGCTCGTTCTCGTTCAGAGTACACTATTCCCGATGTCTCCGCAACCCCATTCCAGGATGTTCAGCGCCAGCCTCCCCAACGACCCGTGGCCCCGCCCCGTCGCCACCTCGCCCGACGGCGCCTGGCCACTCGTCGTTGGCGTCCGTTCCACAACACCCAGCGCGCCCGAATTCGCGCCAAAATGCGCCCCGCTGCAACTCAAGAGTTTTTTGGAAAAAACTCTTATTGCGCGCGAGAGCGCCCATTTTGCAGCCCCACTCGCCGCCCCGGGATGCCGACTGCGCGGGGCGCTGGCACCATGGTTGGCCAGGGCAGTTGTTACGCATTTCGGAGGGCTTGATGCTAGGTATCGGAGTGATCGGACTGGGCGGAATCGCGAAGTCGCATCTCACGGCGCTGCAGATCGCCGAGGACGAGGGGTTCGCGCGCTGCGTGGCCGCGGCCGACCTGGTGGAGGAGCTGCGGGAGTCCCATCGCAAGGAGTGGGAAATCCCGGCGGTCTACCCCAACCACCACAAGCTGCTGGAAGACCCCAACGTGGACGCCGTGGCCATCATCCTGGGCCACCACCTGCACGCCGACCTGACCATCGACGCGCTGAACGCCGGCCGTCACGTCCTGGTCGAGAAGCCGATGGCCAACACGCTGGAGGAATGCGACCGCATGATCGAAGCCGAGCAGGCCTCTGGCAAGATCCTGCAAATCGGGCTGACCGGCCGCTTCCACCCGGCGACGCGCAAGGCGCGCGAGATCCTGGATTCCAACGAGCTCGGCCCGGTGGTCACGGCGCTCTCGCGCTTCAACAAGAACTGGGGCTACGGCGGGCGCCGCTACCAGTACCGCACCCGCTGGATGGGCGGCGGCATGTGGATGGGCAACGGCGTCCACGCCGTGGACTGGCTGACCCACTGCATCGGGTCGAGGGCCGTGGCCGTGAAGGCCAAGCAGAGCACCTCCATGCACTACCAGGGCGCCGACGATGTGACCACGGCGTTCGTGCAGTACGCCAACGGGGTTCCCGGCCTGCTGGTGGTGGTGGGCAGCGTCAACGGCTGCGCGACCGACGGAATCGAGGCGCACTGCGCGCTGGGCGAAATCCAGTACACCATCCGCGGATCGGTGCGGGTGGGCCAGAAGAACGAGTGGCGGGAGGTGGAACACGACGGCAGGCACGGCTTCTGCGAGCAGTACCGCCACTTCGCCCAATCGATCGAGATGGGCATGCGGCCGCAGACCAGCAGCGAGTACGGCCGCCACATCATCGAAGTCCTGCAGGCCGCCGAGACGTCCAGCATTACCGGCCGCGAGGTACACCTGACCGACTACCACCGCATGCCCTGGTAAGCCCGTCCGTGTGCGCGCCCAACCGCAAGCGACGAGGCCCTGATGTCGGCTGGTAGCACCGCGCACACGATTCCGCCATTCAGGGAGCGGCTGCGCGAGGCGCTGGAATCGGAGTCGCTGCCGGTGGCGTTGGGACGCTCGCTGCCGCAGCTGAGCGAACGCCGCGACGCCGCCTTCAGCGCTCGCGATTTCGAGGGCAGCCAGGCCGACCTGGGCGGCCGCCGCCAGGCCGCGCTGGACCGCATGCCGGAGCTCGTCGAGGAGTTCACGGCCGCCGCCGAGGCGGTCGGGACCGTCGTCCACGGTCCCACCGACGCCGCGGGCGCGGTGGCGACGGCGCTGCAGGTGCTGCACGACCACCAGGTCCAGATGGTGGTCAAGAGCAAGTCAATGGCCACCGAGGAAATCCAGCTCAACGCCGCCCTCGAGGACGACGGGATCGAGGTCGTTGAGACCGACCTCGGCGAGTTCCTGGTGCAGGTTGCGGGGGAGCGTCCTTCCCACATCGTCGCCCCCGCCCTTCACATCGTCCGCGAGCGCGCGGCCGAACTGATCAGCCGGGCCACCGGCGAAGACCTGCCGCCGGATCCCGACGTGCTGGTGGGCGCGGCCGCCCGCCACCTGCGCAGCCGCTTCATTGAAGCCGGCGCCGGCATCACGGGCGCGAACGCGCTGGTGGCCGCAACCGGGACCGTGATGCTGGTATGCAACGAGGGCAACACACGGCTGGCCAGCGCGCTGCCGCCCGTGCACATCGTGATTGCCGGCATCGACAAGCTGGTTCCAACTCTGGCCGACGCCACGACGATGCTGGAGAGCCTGCCGCGGAGTGCAACCGGTCAGCCGATCTCGACCTACGTCTCGTTCATCTCGGGTCCCAGCCGCAGCGCGGACATCGAGCTGTCGCTGTCGATGGGAGTTCACGGGCCGCGGCACGTCCACATCGTGCTGCTGGACAACGGCCGCGAGGCCATTCGCTCCAATCCGCGCATGCGCTCTGCCTTGCAGTGCGTGCGCTGCGGGGCCTGCTCGAACGTCTGCCCGGTCTACCAGCAGGTGGGCGGGCACGCGATGGGGCACATCTACACCGGGCCGATCGGGCTGTTGGTGACGCCCTATCACCACGGCCTGGACCACATCGCCGGGCCCCAGTCGCTCTGCGCCGGCTGCGGGGCGTGCGCCAGCGTGTGCCCGGCTGGGATCCCGATTCCCGATCTCATCCTTG
Source organism: Chloroflexota bacterium (assembly GCA_028875175.1). Classification (GTDB taxonomy): domain Bacteria; phylum Chloroflexota; class UBA11872; order UBA11872; family UBA11872; genus UBA11872. The sequence goes on from JAPPFO010000156.1 coordinate 8,110, forward strand.
ATGTACGCGAGCGGGCCGCGGCCGAGGGGCATTCCAGCAACGCCATGAAGAAACGCGCCCTGGGCGCGCTGGCGGACGAACGGTTGCTGGAGCGCGGAGCGCGGCTGGCCTCGAAGGCTCCGTGGTTGCAGGCGCTGGGCCGCCAGCTGCCAGGATCTCCGCTGAAACGGCGGCCGCTGCCGAACGTACAGCGGCGGCCGTTCCGCGACCGGGTTGGCGAACTGGCAAGGCAAGGTACGAAGGCGACGACGCGGGTGGCCTACTTTCCAGGCTGCCTGACGGACTGGCTGTCGCCGGAGACCGGGGAGGCCGCGGTGGCGGTACTGGAGGCGCTGGGGGTCGGTGTCGAGCCCGTGCAGTTTTCGTCGTGCTGCGGGCTGCCGGCGATAAACGCGGGGTACAAGGACGAGGCAACGCGGATGATGCGGCAGACGGTCGAAGCCATCGAACGGCTTGAGGTAGATGCGGTCGTGAGCACGTCAACCAGCTGCGCCGGCGCCATGCTGCATGACTACGCGCGGTTGTCAGAGGACGATCCGGCGTGGGCCGAGCGTGCCCGGGCGGCGGCCGCCAAGGTGAGGGACTTTACAAGCTATGTGGCGGAGCGAGGAATTCCCGACGAGATGCTGGGAAGGGCAAGCGGCGTGGTCACGATCCACGACGCCTGCCAGTCGAAGCACGGCATGGGGCTGGGACCAGAGCCGCGCGAACTGCTGACCGACGCCGGCTACACGGTCGTCGAAGCCCCACCATCAGGCGAATGCTGCGGCTTCGGCGGCTCCTTCTCCTTCGATCACCCCGAGGTCGCGCGACGAATGCGCGCCCGCAAGCTGGCGGCGTTCGCCGCAACGGGCGCGGAGGTGGTCTGCGCGGACAACCCCGGGTGCCTGATGCACTTGAGGGAGGGCCCGACAGTGGCTGGGGCAGGCCGGCCAATGCATCTGGCCGAGTTGCTCAGGGCGGTCGTCGACTAAGGCGCGGACTGCTTAGGACCAAAGCCGATCGAAGGCGATGATGAGGCCGGTGGCGATTCCGACAATGCTGAGCACGCGCAGCGAGAGACGCAGTTCCAGGTCCTTGAGGTCGGCCTTAGTTGCGAGATGTTCGTAGGCGCCTTCGAGCCGGCTCATGCGGTGGCCGAGTCGTGAAACTTCAAGTCCGGGGTCGGCGCTGGTCTCGCCTGCGGTCATGGTGGTCCTCCGGTACCAGTGGTCCACCCTTCCGCTGCGCGTGGTGCTTAATGCTTCCGAGCTCCACGCTCCGAGTGTATGACGGCTCGGGCAGTCCGTTGAGGCTATTGCCCACCGTTCGGTTCGTGACCGTCGATCACCGCCCAAAAGTCCGCAGTCACCGGCCAGTCGAGCTGGTGACTGCCAACCCACAGCTTGCGCACCATGCCCTCGGGATCGATTAGAAACACGGATGGCCGCGCCATGTTCCAGGAGTCGAAGCTGAACCGAACATAGACGCCGTAGTCGCGAGTCATTTTTCGGTCAGGGTCCGCCAATATGGGAAACGGAATCTCCTCGCGCGTGGCGAATCCCGAAACGGCGTCAAGGCCCTGCGGGAAGACGCCCGCGATGGCGGCGCCTCTTCGCGTCCACTCGTCCAGCTCGACCTCGAGCCGCGCCAGGTAGCCCTGGCAGCTCAGTCACCAGGTATGTCGCAGGAATACCAGGCATAGCCAGCGACCGGCGAAGTCCTGCAACGTGACGCGTTCATCGGTGCCCGCCACGGGAACATCAAAGTCCGGCGCGCGATCTCCGGTCGCGAACGTGGTTGAGCCTTCGGCGCGGGGCATGGTCGAAACCCTGAGTCACAGCTTTCCGGCGAGGTCACGTTAGTACCGAGACCGCGGGGCCGGCAACACAGCTAGGGCGTAACCATGACCTTGATGTTGGCGTCTTTTCGGGTGCGGGCGCTCTCCAGGGCCTGGCCGGCCGCTTCCAGCGGGTAATGCCCGGTGATGAGGGGTTTGAGGTCCACCGCACCGCGGGACAGCAGGTCAACAGCGAGCGGCCAGGTGTTGGCGTAGCGGAATACGCCGGCAATGTCCAAAGCCTTGTCGACCAGTTCGTTGGTGTCGATGGGAGTCAAGTCAGCGTCGGTCATACCCACCAGCACGACCCGTCCGCCACGGCGGGCGATGCGGGTGGTCTGGGTAAGGGTGGTGGAGTTGCCGGCGGTTTCGAAGACGAGGTCGAACCGCGCGGCTCGGGTCTGGCCGACGTCTTCGGCACTGGCGTCGATGGCGTCAGCGGCGCCGAGTTCAAGGGCCTTATCAAGACGGAATGGCTCGACATCGACCAGGGTTACATCGTGGATTCCCTGGCTCTGGAGAGCCAACAGTGTCATCAGGCCAATCGGGCCGGCGCCCAGGATGGCTGCGCGGTCGCCCAGGCGGGCCTGACCGCGACGGGCGGCGAAATGGCCAACCGAGAGCGGCTCGATGAGGGCAGCCTCGTCATACGAGACGTGATCGGGAATGCGGTACGCGAAATCGGCGGGGTGGGCGACGAACTCGACAAAGGCGCCATGGACGGGCGGGGTGGCCATAAAGACAACGTCGTCGCACAGGTTGTAGTGTCCGGTTCGACAGTGCACACAGGCGCGGCACGGTACGCCGGGCTCGATGGAGACGCGGTCTCCCTCGGCGAGGGAATCGACGCCGGATCCAAGCGCGACGACTTCGCCCGCGGGTTCGTGGCCGAGGATGAGCGGCTCGCGCACGACATAGCGGCCAATGCGGCCATGTTCGTAGTAGTGGACGTCCGATGCGCATACGCCGACGGAGCGGATGCGGATGAGCACCTCGCCGGGACCGGGATCGGGTAATGGGACGTCATGGGTCCGGACCTGGAGAGCTGATTCGAGGTAGGCAGCCTTCACTCGGAGCTCCGAGGGTGTCGGGTCGAGGGGCGCACGCTAGGCAATGGCGATTGGCCGGACCGGCGAGGCGGTAGCGCCGACGATCTTGAGCGGGGACATGACAAAGAGGAACTCGTGGACGCCGGCGGCGGCGAGCGACTCGAGATCGGCGTTCTCGAGAATGTGGATGCCATGGTCCACAAGAAAAATGCCGTGGACCGGAAGGCGGTCGTCGCCAGCAGGGATGAACTCGAAGGTCATGGTGTCCGCGCCGCCAAGGTAGACGCCGGTCTCGGCCAGCCACTCGGCGCAGTCGGCGGTGATTCCGGGCTGGCCATTTTCGAGGTCCAGAAAGGCCGGGTCGTTCCAGCGTTGCATGAGGCCGGTACGGACGAGAATGGCGTCGTCCTTGCGGACTTCGACGCCGTGCGCGCGGGCGACCGCCTGGGCGACATCGGCGGTGATGGCGAAGTCGTTGGGCAGGATGTCGACGCCCTCGGCGCCAGCCACATCCAGCAGGACGCCGCGGCGCACGATGGGGGGTACACGCTCGATGCCATGCTCGGTCATGCCGCGGCCGCCGCTTTGGACCTTGGCCGCTTCGAGGCCGCCGCACATGATTCCATCGCGCGCGAAGTGGGCAAGCGCGTCGAGATGCGTGCCGGTGTGACCGCACATGACGATCAGCTCGTTGGCCGAGCCCAGGCCGCCGGGGCGCATGCTGTCGCCGTGGCGCCGCTGCAGGGTGAACACATAGGGCGGATGCGACGGATGCACGGGCATGCCCATGTTGTAGGGCGTGCCGAGGTCAAACACGGGTCGATTCACGACCGATTCGAGCACACTCGGATCCATCGTTGGGCCTCGGGCGCTGGCGGCTTCCGAATCCTGCCGGTCCGTGCCGGGGCAGGCAAACGCGCATAATCGGCAACACTCGATCAGCTCACCGGAGGCAGTGCTCCGCTGAGCGCCCCCCGCGGTTGCGCGACGACCGCGGACAAACGCACAGGTCCGAATGCGAATCGACACCCAAAGCCACATCTGGCCCGAACCCTTCCTGGACTACCTGCTCACCCGTGACGAGGAGCCGATGGCGTTCCGGGACGGCGACTCGCTCTTCATCGATACCGGGAAGTGGCGGCGGACGGCCATGCCGGGGCACTCGGATATGGACGCCAAGGTGCGGACGATGGATGCGGCGGGGATCGACCTGACGGTGCTGTCGCCAAACGATCCGGGTCCGGAACGCTTTGGGGACGACGGGCCGATGGTGGCGCGGCTGTTCAACGACTACATCGCCGAGCAGACGCGGGCGTATTCCGGACGCTTTGCCGGGCTGTGCGTACTTCCGCTTTTTCAAGAGGCGTCCGCACGCGAGGAGCTGGACCGGGCCGTGCACGACCTGGACATGCGGGGCGTGTTGCTCTACGCCAACCTGGACGGACGGCACCCGGACGAGCCGGAGTTCGAGTGGCTGTTCGGGCGGGCCGAGGAGCTGGGCATTCCGCTCTATCTGCACCCGGCCTGTCCCGTGACCATCGACCAGGTGGAAGGCCGGAACCTGACCGGCGCGCTGGGCCTGATGTTCGACACGACGATCGCGCTGGCGCGCATAATCGTGAGCGGGCTGATGGACCGCTATCCGGATTTGACAATCGTATGCCCGCACGTGGGCGGAGCGCTGCCGTACCTGATCGGGCGGCTGGACCACCAGACGATGGTGCTGAAGCGCGGCGCGGAGAACCTGACCAAGCCGCCCAGCGAATATCTGCGGCAGATCTGGTTCGACACGGTCTCCCCGTGGCCGGCGGCGGTGCGGTACGGCCTTGAGATGGTGGGGCCGGACCAGCTGATGTTCGCCAGTGACCACCCCTGGGTTGAACCGGACGTGATCAGTTCAATCGTGGACGACATGCCGGTTAGCGACGACGAGCGGGCGAAGATATATGCGGGGAACGCGGCGAGGTTGTTCAGGTTGGACGTTTAGGCGTCGAATCGGCCAGATCCACCCTTGGGGAGGACCCTTGCTTCAGGGTCCTGCGTTGACAGCCGGAGCGCTCCGCAGATCTTTAGGAGACGCTGCAAAGACGATGAGACCTAGAGTCTGTCGAACTCGTCGCGCGACAGGCCCGCCTGCCGCAGGATGCTGCGCAAGGTCCCTACTGCAACCTCGCGGTGGCGAGGGACGATTGCAGTTCGCACGCCGTCCTCCGTATCGCGAGCAAACTTGACGTGGCTCCCACGCTGGCTGACTTCTGCGAATCCAGCGGCTCTTGGCTTTCGGGCGACTTCGCGATAGGGCAGGGGCCTAGCCGGCGGCAACCTCGACCTCTAGACGGTGGAGCTGCGAGGGCACTGTGGGAACAGGCGGCTCGTAGTAAAGCTCCAGTGCCTCGCGGAGGTTGGCCAGCGCGACGTTGACGGACTCGCCCTGACTTGCCACATCAGGATTTAGAGCCTGGGCAACGAACCACGCGCCTTCCTGGCGCACACTTACGACGATTTCCCGTTTCATAGGGCAAGAGCTCCCTATCGACGCAATGCATCGACACTTACAGTCTTACATTCAAGTGCCAGACGAGTGCCTGACACCTTGCGGCTCAGAGTCCCCTCTACGCTGCATGCCTCCTGGCTCTGGACCCATGCCGCGCAGAGCAGCGTCTAGGGACTCAGGTAACCGAGTCGCACGGCCTCTTCAATGAGGCTGCGCGCGAAGCCCCACAGAGCCTTTGAGCCGTCGGCAATGTGGGCGTTGACGGTGAGGACCTGGTCGCGGGTGACGCCGTGTTGGCGCCAGGCCTGGCCCTGGGTGTGGAAGTTGAGGAGCAGGGGTTGGAGACGGTCAAGGGCAGCGGCGAAGCGGGCTTCGGTCGTCTGGCGGGCCTCGAACTCCTCCCAGAGTCTCCGGAGGTTGCGTCCCTGATCAGGCGGGAGGAGGCCGTATAAGCGGTCCGCGGCTGCACGCTCGAGTGCGGGCTGCTGGGCCTTGGCCTCCTCGTCGTAGACAAAGGCATCGCCAGCGTCGATTTCCACGATGTCATGCACCAGCAGCATGGCAATGACGCGGGAGATATCGGTACCCGGCGGCGCGTAGTCCGCCAGAACCAGCGCGAACATGGTGACGTGCCAGCCGTGTTCGGCGTCGTTCTCGCGGCGATTCGCTGACGGAATGAGATTGCGACGCAGCACGCCCTTGGCCTTGTCGAGCTCCAGCAGGAACTCGACCCGGCGTTGCAGGTGGGCGTCGGCGGCCGGCGCTTCGGCGCTCAGGGAATCAGGAGCACCTTGCCGCTGGTTTCACGGCCTTGGAGGGCAATGTGCGCCTCGGCGGCGTCGGCCAGCGAGACTTCGCGGTCGATCATGAGGGTCAGTTCGCCGGCCGCGACCCAGGACAAGACATCGCCCGCGCGCCATTCCAGCTCGTCGCGCGTGAGCGTGTAGTGGCCCAGGCTGGGGCGGGTGAGGAAAAGCGAGCCCTTAGCGTTGAGGATCTGCGGGTTCAGTTCCGGCACCGGGCCGCTGGATGCGCCATAGAGGGCCAGCAGTCCCCGCGGCTTGAGGCAATCGAAGCTGCGCTCGTAGGTGGCAGCGCCGACGCCGTCGTAGACGACTTCGACACCGGCGCCGTCGGTCAGGCGGCGGACTTCTTCGAGGAAGTCCGCTTCGGTGTAGATGATCACGTCATCGGCGCCAGCCTCCGCGGCAATCTCGGCCTTGGCGGGGGTTCCGGCGGTGGCGATGACGCGGGCCCCGGCGCGCGTGGCCATCTGGCTCAGCAAGCGCCCCACGCCGCCGGCGCCAGCGTGCACAACGGCGGTGTGACCGGCGGCCAGCGGATAGGTGCTGTGGGCCAGGTAGTGCGCGGTCATGCCCTGGAGCATGGCGGCGGCGGCCTGTCGCGTGTCGATGGCGTCGGGCAGCTTGATGAGTTGCGCGGCCGGGACAGCCTGTAGGTCGGCGTAAGAACCCAGGTGCATGGCGTGGGCGACGCGGTCGCCAACCGCAAGGTCGCTGACCTCGGATCCGACGGCCTCGACGACGCCGGCGCCTTCCATGCCCAGGGTGAAGGGCGGGTCGAGCGGATACAGGCCGCTGCGCTGGTAAGTGTCGATGTAGTTGACGCCTATGGCCTCGATTCGGATGACCGCCTCGTCCGCGGCCGGACTGGGATCGGCGATGGACTTGTACGAAAGGGCTTCCGGTCCGCCCGGCTGGTTGACGCGAATGGCCTGCATTGAATCCCCCTAAGGCACGACTGCTTGCCTCATTGTCCACGTTCGAGCCAAGCGTTGTGTCTTAGCATGCGCGCTCGTGCAACCCACGGGCGCGCTCAACACCCTGACGTCGCTGATTCCGCGCGTCTATCTCCCGGCCTTTCTCAGCTCGGTCGCCACCGGCATGCTGGTGCCCACGCTGCCGTTGTTCGTCGCCGACCTGGTCCGGGATCCCGCGACCGGCCAGGAGAACATCACGCTGGTCGGTCTGGCCGTGGGGATGGCGGCTCTGGGCACGCTGATGTGGACACTGCCAGCGGGGCTGCTTCTGAATCGGATTTCGGAGTGGATGGGCCAGACCGCGGGCCTGGCGGTTATGGCCGGGGCCGTGATGGTGCTAGCGCTTTCGCCGCCGTACTCGGTACTGGTGGTTGCCCGGCTGCTGATGGGCGCCGGGATGGGCCTGTGGGCGTTGTCGCGCATGCAGTACATGCGGCGAGTGACCCCGCGACACCAGCGCGGGCGCATCATGTCGCTCTTCGGTGGAACGAACCGCATCGGCATGTTCGTCGGACCCGGACTCGGCGGAACCATGGCCAGCACGCTGGGTTACGAAGCGATGTTCCTGATCGCCGGCGCGTGCATGGCCGTTAGCCTGCTTCCGGCGGTGGCCTACCGGGACGCGCCTGACAGCGATAGGCGCAGCAGTCAGTCGGCCGTCAGCCTGCTTCGTGGGCTTGGAGCCACCCTGCAGGCACGTCGAAGCATCCTGCTCAGGGCCGGAACCGGCCACATCTTTGCCCAGTCCATCCGCTCGGGCCGGCCGGTCGTATTGCCGTTGTACGGCGCGTTTGCGCTGGGGTTGAACGAGCAGGAGATCGGATTGGCCGTTAGCGCCTCGGCGGCCATCGACATGACGCTTTTTCCGCTGGCTGGCTACCTGATGGATCACTTCGGCCGGAAGTTCGCCATTGTCCCGTCGTTTGCGTTGTTCAGTGCATCGATGGCGCTATTGAGCCAAGCTCGGGACTTTACGGGGCTCGTCCTGATCGGGCTCCTGATCGGGTTCTCTAATGGAATCGGGTCAGGCTCGATGCTCACCCTGGGGACCGACTACACGCCGTCGGAGCGGCCGGGCGAGTTCCTGGCGATTTGGCGCCTGGTCGGGGGGATTGGCGAAATGGGCGGGCCGGTAGTCGTGGGCGGCGTGACCGACCTCTTCGGCCTGATGCTGGCCCCGTTCTTCGTAGCTGCGCTCGGATTGTGCGGGGCGCTGACCTTCGGCTTTTTTGTCCCTGAAACGCTAGAGAAACAACCGACGGCGTCAGACGCTGAACCGTGATCGGAGTTGGTAACGTGACTCAAGGCGGGCTCCCGGAGATTCTGGATGTCGGATTCCTTCGCGGGGTTCCCGCCCGAAGGTCTTGACTTTCTCCGAGACCTTGCTGACAACAACAACAAGCCCTGGTTCGAGGCCAACCGGCGCGGATTTGAGGAGCGGCTGCTGGGGCCCGGGCGGCTGTTTGTCGTGGCGATGGGCATGGCGCTGTCGGAGTTCGCGCCGGGGATTCACGCCGAGCCGCGAGTAAGCGGGTCGATATTTCGCATCCATCGCGACACCCGGTTCAGCCGGGACAAGCGGCCCTACAAAAGCCACTTCGACATGTGGTTCTGGCAGGGGAATCGGCACAGCCGTGACTGCCCGGGCTACTTTCTCCGGCTTGAGCCGAATCGCCTGAAAGTAGGCGCCGGACGGTATCGGTTTGACAAGGAGCCGTTGCAGGCCTTTCGAGCTGCCGTCGCCGACGATCGTCGCGGAGCGGCGCTGGAACGCGCGCTTGAGCAAGTGCGAGCGGTAGGAGGCGAGGTCGGCGGGGAGCACTACAAACGGGTACCGCGCGGGTTCGCGCCGCATCACCCGCGGGCGGATTTGCTGCGGTACCGGGCGCTGCACGCGTGGATCGATGGACCATTGCCGCTACAGGCGCACACGGCCGATTTCGTTGAGTACTGTGCCGAGCGCTGCCGCATGCTTTCGCCGGCGCAGCGTTGGATACTGGACCTGTATGACTGGTAGCGAGCCGACGGCGGCGAGAGAGAGCGTGCTCCGATGACGACGACGGACATCACCACGGCCTCGCGCGCCGTAGCCGTAGCCGCCGAGATGGCCGAGGCGGCTCAGGCGTTCGTTGATTCGCTGGACGCCGCCCAGCGGGACGTGGCGACGTTTCCCTTCGAGGGCGGCGAGCGCTTCCTGTGGCACTACACGCCGGTTGAACGCAACGGCCTGCGGCTGAAGGAGATGACGAGGGCTCAGCGTGCGGCGGCGTTTCGAATGATGAACACGGCCCTGAGTTCGCATGGAGCCGAAAAGGCCAGGGAGATCATCGAGTTGGAAGCCATCCTGGACGAGTGGGAGGGCATCCAAGACACGCGGATGCACTGGCTGCGCGATCCCGAGATCTACTACTTCAGCGTGTTTGGTCAGCCGGGCGGCGAGGCGCCCTGGGGCTGGCGGGCTGGCGGACATCACATCGGGATACACGCCACCGTAATTGCGAACTCCTACGTGTCGGTACTGCCGTTGTTCCTGGGCGCGAATCCGGCGGAGGTTCGGCACGGCGAGAACAAGGGCGTCCGAACGCTACCCGAGGAAGAGGATTTGGCGCGCGAGCTGCTGGGTCGGCTGGATGCCGAGCAGAAGGCGGTGGCGATCGTGGATCCGGTGGCGCCGGACGACATCCTGACGAAGAACTACCGGGTGGCCGACCCTGACGAGATTCCCGGTGGGGGAATCTCGCTGGCTGAGTTGCGGGACGGGCAGCGGGACGGACTGATCGGGCTGCTTCGACACTATGTCGAGCGAAAGACTGCGGACCTGGCGGCCAACGAGTGGCGCAAGATCGAGCAGGACGGGCTGGATGGCGTCCGGTTCCTGTGGGCCGGTCCGGAAGCCCGTGGCGCCGGGCACTATTACGCGCTTGCCGGGCCCTCCTTTGTGATCGAGTACGACAACACGCAGAACGAGGCGAACCACATTCACTCGGTCATGCGGAGCTACACCGGCGACTGGGGCGAGGATCTGCTGGCAGCGCACTACGCGAACGGGCATCACCACTAGTCCTTCTCCGGCTCTAACGCGGGAGATCTGCTACGGCTGCGGCGCGGGCAGTCGGCTGGCAGGGCAAGGGAATCGGGGCGGGAAGCGTCCCAGAGCGTCCACAGATTTCTGTAATTCCGCCATACTTGGCCACCGGGACATCATCGGGTGGGTTCCAGGATGGCTCGAATGACAAGTCGGCTCACACTCGATCTCGACACGCCCGTTCAACGGCGGCTGAAGGCGATTGCGGCACTCAAGGGAATCAGCATGCGTCGCTATTGCCAGGCAGCCATCGAACGGGAACTAGCTCGTGACGAAGCGCAGGGATTCGAAGCTCTGCCCTTTGGACACGAGGCTCTCGACCGGCTGGCCGCTCTCCGCACAGCGACGTTCGGAGACGAGGCGTTGAGTGGCGACTCGGCAGACTTCATTCGTGAGTCTCGGGCCGCGCGCACTGACTCGTG
>JAPPFO010000303.1:0-14396 GCA_028875175.1 Chloroflexota bacterium
GCCCAAGGGAGTGCCACGTGTACTCGAAGTTGGCGCGGCGGAGTTGCGGCGGACTCTCCGGCATGTCCTTCCCATTGCGCCAGGGCGCGGGCATCTCGTCCGGTGCGTAGATCTGGTCGTAGGGGCGCGGCGGGTCGTAGGCCGAGTGCGGCTTGGTGAAGCTGCAATGCAGGTAGAAGGGCCGCTCGGGCTCCGTCGCGTGATGCTGGTGCAGAAAGCGGATCGCCTCGTTGGCAGTCCAGGTGGAGACGTAGTGCGACTCCGGGACCGGCGAGGGCGCCGCAAAGATGTCGTTGTTGCCGACGCCGTGGGCGCGTTCCAGGCCGGCCCAGGGCGTGGTTTGCAGCCAGTGGTGGTAGTCGTCGCCTTCGCGCATGCGGCCTTCTTCGCAGATCACGGTGCTCTCGAAGCCGTTCAATGCGCGCTGATCGGGCGTGAAGTGAAACTTTCCGGCCCCGTGCGTGCGGTATCCGTGCCGCGTCAGCACGCCCGGCAGGGTGTTCTCCGGAATCATCGGATTCCGGGAGTTGCCAAACACTCCGTGCGCCCACGGGTGCTGCCCGGTCATCCAAGTCGTGCGCGCGGCCACGCACACTGGCGTCTCGCTGTAGCAGCGGGCCAGGTAATAGCCGTCCCGCGCCAAGGCGTCGAGCGTGGGGGTCTGCAGCCAGGATTGCCCCGCGATTCCAAGGGCGTCGCCGCGCTGCTGGTCGGTTGTGATGAAGAGGATGTTTGGGCGTTGCGCGGGCATATGAGGACCCCATGGAGTTGGCGCCGACGGCATTCTGATTCATGGGCCCCATCCTGGCGAACGTAGTTGGAAGTGGCGCTACGCTGGATTGGTCGCAGGCTAGGAGCACCTACGTCTCCCTTCCGCTCATTTCACCATGCCTGAGCGCACCTTCCTCACCGCCGAATGGCGCGATCTAGCTCTCCTCAACTACGAGATCGAGCCTGGTGTGCTCCTTCCGTACGTGCCAGCGGGCACCGAGCTTGATCTCTGGGGTGGACGATGCTTCGTCAGCGTGGTTGGGTTCCGGTTTCTGAAGACGCGGCTGATGGGCGCGCCCGTTCCGTTTCACTCCAACTTCCTGGAGGTAAACCTCCGGTTCTATGTGCGGCGCGAGATTGAGGGCGAGGTGCGACGCGGGGTGGTCTTCATCAAGGAGATCGTCCCGCGGCGCGCCATCGCCTGGGTGGCGCGGGTGGTCTACCACGAGAACTACGTGGCCCTGCCGATGCGCCATGCAGTGGACCACGCCTCGGCGCGCTACAAGTGGCGATTTGACGGCGCCTGGAACCGCTTGGCGCTCGCGGGTCTGGGCGACCGGCGACTCGCCGACCCGGCATCCGAGGCCGCGTTCATCACGGAGCACTACTGGGGCTACGCCGTTCAGCGGGACGGGTCGACCCTCGAATACCAGGTCGAGCATCCCCGCTGGCGGGTTGCAAGGGCGGCCGAGGCGGAGCTGTCATGCGACGTCGGCCGGCTGTACGGCGACGAGTTCGGCGAGGCGCTGAGCCGCGAGCCGGCATCGGCCTTCCTGGCGGATGGATCGGAGATCGTCGTGCGGCGCGGCCGTCGATTGCCCGTAGGTGAGGCCTGACGAGCCGAGCGGCGAGACATTCGGCCGACATTCCGCGGGCCGCGCTACGCTGAGCCGTCCTCTCGGTTCCCGGTCCTGGCCCATGCCGCCGAATTTCCTGTTCCTGATCGCCGACGATCACCGGCACGACGCCATCGAGTCGCTGGGCAACCCGGCGGTGCACACGCCGACGCTGGACGCCCTGGCCGCGGCCGGGACTGCGCTGACCAGCGCCTACATCATGGGGTCCACGTCCAACGCGGTCTGCATGCCCAGCCGGGCGATGCTGATGACCGGCCGCTCGCTGTTCCGGGTATTCGCTCCGAATCCGGAGGCTGTTTCTCCGTACCCGATGGATCCCGAGACTCCCACGTTTCCACAGCTGCTACGCGGAGCGGGCTACCGGACCTACGGCGTGGGCAAGTGGCACAACGAACCTGAACTCTTCGCCCGCAGTTTCAACGGCGGCGGCAGCATCTTCTTCGGCGGAATGTCGCACCACGACGCCGTGCCGCTGCACGAATTCGACCCGGACGGCGTCTATCCGCCCGAGGCCATGGCACAGGGTGATGGCTTCTCGACCGAGATGTTCGTCGACAGGACGATTCAACTGCTGCGGGATCATCCGGCCGACCGGCCGTTTTGCATCTACACGGCGTTCACCTCGCCGCACGACCCGCGCACACCGCCCGCCGAGTTCGCTGGGATGTATCCGCCCGGGGACATCGAGCTGCCGCTCAACTTTGCCCGCATGCACCCCTTCGACAACGGGCACCTGCACGGACGCGACGAGTCGCTGGCCGCCCATCCCCGCGACCCGGACGAGATCCGCCAACACATCGCCGACTACTACGGGATGATCAGCCACCTCGACTCGCAGATCGGGCGACTGCTCGACGCGCTGGCCGCCTCGGGCCATGCGGAGAACACGATCGTCGTCTACACGGCCGACCACGGACTGGCCGTCGGCCAGCACGGCCTGCTCGGCAAGCAAAACGTCTACGACCACAGCCTGCGCGTCCCGCTGATCATGCGCGGGCCGGGCATCCCGGCCGGACAGCGTCGCGAGGGGCTGTGCTACCTCCACGACATGTTCCCGACCATCCTTGATTTGGCCGGCCTCCCGGTGCCGTCGGACTGCGACGGCGTAAGCCTCGTTTCAGCGCTGACAGGACAGGATGTAGAGATGCGCGACGGTGTCTTTGCAGCCTTCCAGCGCAGCCAGGCTCTCGAACCCGGTGAATCCACACAGCGCATGGTTCGCCGGGGCGACCTAAAGCTGATCGAGACGCGCATGTCCGGTCACACGCATCTTCAACTCTTCAATCTGGCCGACGATCCCTGGGAAATCCGCAACCTCGCCGACGTCCCGGCCCATGCCGAACGCTTGACCGAGATGCGGCGGCTGCTGCACCGTGAGCGCCTGCAAGCCGGCGATCCGGACATCCGCGAGTCAGGCGCCTAGCAGCACCCGATCCGCCGCTTCGCTGACATTCCGGGCGCGGTGCGCCTGATTAGAGCCCGAGTACGCCCCGAATGTTCCCGCTGAAGATCTTGCGTTTCTCGTCGTGAGTCAGGTCGGCGTGCGCCACGTTCCCCATCTGCCAGGTTTGGCCGAGCACCGGGTAGTCAGAGCCAAACACCGCGCTTTCGACTCCCGCAACCTTGACGAACGCCTCGATCTGCCCCCGTCGGTTGCCCGAACCGGACATTTCGCAAAAAACATTCGGCAGGTCGCGCACCGTCAGGGCCAGGTCCGGGGTACGGATGTGCTGCCAGATGGCATGCGCCCAGATAAATCGCGCGTTCGGGTATGTGGTTGCCAGCTGGCGTATGCGCGCTGGTGTGTCATAGGTGTGGCTGAGAATCGGCAGCCCGTGATCGTCGGCGAACTCGTACACGGGAACGTAGTTGGGGCCATGAATCGGGTATTCGTGGCACGTGGAGTGGATCTTGATGCCGCGAAACCCCTGCTCGTCCACGCGGCGAATCAACTCTTCTTTCGCCAGCTCGGGATAGTTCGGGTTGGGAACCGCGAACCCGATCACCCGGTCTGGATGGTCGCGCACCGCCCGCGCGACCAGCTCATTGCCGCGCACGAAATCCGGTCCGATGGCCGTGTACGCGCTGAAGCAGGAATAGTCCACGCCCGTCTTGTCCATGACCCGCAGCAAGTCGCCCGCGCCGCCGCCCTGGTAGAAGAAGTTGGTCCCCGGTCCCGGGTGGCTGTGAACGTCAATGACAAAGTCACTCAGCGGCTCGCCCGCCAGCGCGTCGGCGGCTACAGGATCCGGGTGGTGGTGATGAGGGTGCGGCGCGTTGTGACGCCAGACATGACCAAACATCGCGTTACCAGGCCGCCATGGCGAGGAGCCGTTCCAGGTTGGACGTACCGATGGCCCGGCGCGCGTCATCGTCGATATCCGCGTACATCAACTCGGCGTGCGGTGGCCCGACCGCCTGCCAGGGTAGCTTCGTGCCAAACACCAGGCGATCGGCGCCGACGGCGTTGGACAGGTATTCGATACCCCGGTGCGTTCGGTAGCCGCCGGTCTCCAGCCAGATGTTGGGCGCCTCGCGCATCAGCGGGGTCATGCTTCGGTTGATCATCTTGTCCACGTCGCACACCACGATTTGCAGGTCGGGATAGTTGGTCGCGACACGGTACAAGTCCCGGACTGTGGCGTTGCTAAACGCGTCGATGTGCCAGAACAGCGGAACCTGGCCGGCCAAGGCCGCAAACAGATCGCCTAACACCCAGTCGTCAGTCAGAAACCGCTGGTCGTCCGGAAAGATGCGGACGGCGCGCACACAGGCCGAGTGCAATTCCTCCACGAATCGCGCCGGCTCGGGGAACTCGCCAGTGTGGTGCGGCAGCGCCAGCCACGACGGCAGAAGCGAGTCATGGCCCTTGAGCGCCTGCATGAGCAACTCGTTGCCGGCGGCCGGGTGCTCTTCCAGCGCCAGCGAGTGATACACGAGCGCCTTGCCGATCCCGAAGCGCGCCTGGTGCGCCGCCAGGTCGTCGGAATTCAGGAATGCCCCGGCCGGCCCCGGCCTGGAGACCATGCCGACTGCGCAGTTCGCGTCGAAGAGTTCAGCCACGATGGTGATGGTACGGAACCGAACGGGCGCGGCCAACCCGGACTGTCTGGCACAGACCAAAGGCCGTTAGCGACAGGATGCGCCACCTACTCTGCGGTCGAGGTCTGCGTGGTACGTCCCCGTCGCCGGTCAATCACGTAAGTGCCGGCCATCTTGTCGTGGACGCCTTGCCGGTGCTCGTCGAACGAGGCCCAAATGAACCCAAGGCAGAGCGGAATCTGGACGGTACGCACCAGGGCGCGCTCAAGTCCGATCGGGCCGCCGTTGTGGTCGACCACCCGGAGGCCGAAGATCAGTTTGCCCGGTGTTGCACCCCACACCCACCAGAACACGGCGAAATAGATGATGGCGTAGTAGAGGTAGTAGGGAACGATGTAGATGGCGAATTCTGATTCCAGGAGGCGGGAGTGATCAAGGCTGAACGCCAGACTGGTCAGCATCATCACGAGAAGCAGCACGCATAGATCGAGCAGATTCGCGTCGAAGCGGGTTCGGAAGCGAGCCAAGGGATAGCCGCCGATCAATCGCTCGTCGGTCGCGCCGGCTTCGCCGCCTCCCGATTCTGCTGACGGCCGGTCTGCTTGCGTAGCCACGGGTCGCCTCCGGTCAGGGTGCGCGCCGCTACTGCGGAGTCGAAGTATACCGTTTGCCGAGGGAAGCGGCAGGCGCAGCGAATCCGGTCGCCCTGTGCTCGGTCAGGTCTTGCGAGCCGAGGCGACCCGACCGCGGCTGGTGTCGGTTCGGTGCAGGGCAGGATGGCCGGCGGCGTGCCGGTTGGCGGGTTGTCCACATTGATGCATCCGCGCACCTGTCGGTAGCCCCCAGCCGCGATCGGCCTCGTTCCGACGGCTCGCTACTCTGTGGGCCAATCGCTTCGCCGCCGCCCCTTGCCCGTCGTGCGCGGGCGCCGTGACTTTCGCTGGTCGCTGACGCGGCCGTCGCCGGTGTAGGTGACGTACGTGCCGGCAAGCTTGTCGTGCCAGCCCTGGGAAGAATCGTCGAACAACACTGATACAAAACCCATCAGCAATGGCGGGGCGGACACGAGGTAACAGAGGTGCCTGGTGAGCAGCTGTGACAGACCTGCGTTTTGGCCGGCGACATCGACGACCTGCAAATGCATGACTCGCTTTCCGACGGTGGACTTGAACAGCCAGTTCGAAATCACGGGATAGACGAAATAACCAAAGATCAGGGCGACGATGATGGAAAGCCTAATGGCGTCCTGCCTGGCGGTGTCTTCACCGACGAGCCCATCCGGCGTTTGCGGAATCCCGATGGATAGGACGAATAGCGCCGCAAGCGACGCGACCAGCGATGCGAAGACGTCGAGTCCGAAGGCAATCGATCGGCGTCCGAATTCGGCAACCGGATAGTCCCCAATGACTGGTCGTTCCGCATCTGCCTGCCTGGCATCGTCCACTTCGATGACTCGCACCCGACGCGTGTCGGGTTCCCGCCCGGCGGCCTCCGACGCATAGCCGGCGGTCCTGGCCGGGGCCGGATCTGAGAAATCGCGCTTCCTGGGTGGTCCACCCATCAGGTCCTTATAGAGATCGCCCGCCATGTCGCGGGATCTGGTCTGTTCGGGGCCCAGGTAAACGACGTAGGTCCCGGCGATATGGTCATGCCAACCGCGACCGAATCGACTGACGAAGATCCAGGCGAAACCGAGACCGAGGCAAATGGTCGAAATCCCGTAGCCGACCAGACGCCCAATGGATTGCACGATTCCAATTCGCCAGCCGTTGCGATCGACGATCTGTAACTTCAGCATCATCTTGCCTGGCGTTGCGCTGAACGCCGTCCAGGCCAGAATGTGATAGAAGACTAGGAAGGCCACGGTTAGCAGCCCGGCCGACTCCGGCGGCATTTGCGAGTCTTCGCCGACAACCGCTCCCACGAACAGCATCAGGACGATCAGCCCGATGATCGCGGCGTCGATCGCCAATGCCCCTAGGCGACGGCTGCGGCTGGCGAGTTCCTGGCCGTGGAGGGCGAAGACAGTCTTCTCAGGACTCCCCGAGAGTTCGGGCGCTTCGGGGAGTTTCTGCTCGGCCGTGGCGGCAGCTTTCCGGTGGCCTCTTGCGGGAGCGCAAGAGGTAGGTCACTTGATTCTACGACTGGGGTCCACTTGAAGCCGACGCCGGGGTTGTTCACACTGCGGCCACCCCATTCCGCAAAGCGTCCCGCCCACCCGAACCGCGGCGTGACGGCCCGGGATCCGAGCCGAAGGAGGCCCGCATGACGTCGATGAAGGGCCCTGCCATCCTGCTGGCGCAGTTTCTGCGCGATGAGCCGCCCTACGACAACCTGGAGAACATCGGCCGCTGGGTAGCCGGTCTTGGCTACAAGGGTGTGCAGATCCCCACCTGGGATCCGCGCGTGATCGACCTGGACAAGGTGGCCGAGTCAAAGGCATATGCCGACGAGTACCGGAGCGGACTGGCCGACCTGGGGCTTGAGGTCACTGAGCTCGCGTCGCACCTGCAGGGCCAGGTCCTGGCCATGCACCCGGCCTATGCTGACGGCTTCGCAGTCTTCCATCCGCCCGATCTCTCGGGGTCCGAAGTCACCGAATGGGCGACGGATCAGCTCGGCAAGTCAGTCAAGGCCTCGGCCAACCTGGGCGTCAGCGCACTGCCAGTCATGTCCGGCGGCTTCGCCTGGCACATGATCTACCCGTGGCCGCAGCGGCCGCCCGGGGTAATCGAGACGGCCTTCGAGGAACTGGCCCGGCGCTGGCGGCCAATCCTGGACTTGGCCAGCGATCACGGCGTGACCATTGCGTACGAGCTTCATCCCGGATCGGACCTCTACGACGGCGCCACCTTCGAGATGTTCCTGGACGCCACCGACAACCACGAGGCCGCCTGCATCAACTACGACCCCAGCCACTTCGTGCTCCAGCAGTTGGACTACCTGGACTTCATCCGCCGCTATGCCGACCGGATCACGGCCTTCCACGTCAAGGACGCTGAGTTTCGGCCCGACGGCCGCGTGGGCGCCTACGGCGGCTACCAGGGCTGGACCGGTCGCGCCGGACGCTTCCGCTCGTTGGGCGACGGCCAGGTGGACTTCACGCAGGTCTTTACCCTGCTGACCGAGGCCGGCTACCAAAGCTGGGCGGTGCTGGAGTGGGAATGCTGCGTCAAGAGCCCCGAACAGGGCGCCGCCGAAGGCGCGCCTTTCATCGCGCAGCACCTGATCGACGCCGCCGACGTGGCCTTTGACGACTTTGCCGGAGGCGAAATGGACGCCGACGCCAACCGCCGGCTGCTGGGCCTGGACTAGCCGCCCGAAACTGCTCGAAAGGACTTCCCCAATGGACACGTGGAACCGCAAGCTGCGGATGGGCATGGTCGGCGGTGGCCCCGGCTCGTTCATCGGTCCGGTGCACCGCATGGTCGTGGCCATGGAGCAGCAGGCCGAGATGGTCGCCGGCGTCTTCTCGCGCTATCCCGACCTCAACAAGGAAACGGGGGCGGAGCTCTACCTGGACTCGGGCCGCGTTTACGACTCCTACCAGGAAATGGCTGCTGCCGAGGCGGCGCTATCGGCCGATGAGCGCATTGACTTCGTCAGCATCGTCACGCCCAACGTCTCCCACTTCGACATCTGCCGCGCGTTCCTGGAAGCCGGCATCCACGTCGTCTGCGACAAGCCGATGACCTACACACTGGAGCAGTCCGAGCAGCTCGTGAAGATCGTCGAGGAGTCCGGCCTGGTCTTCGCCCTTACCCACAACTACACCGGCCACCCCATGGTTCGCCAGGCCCGCGCGCTGTTCCGGTCGGGTCAGATGGGCAAGGTACGCAAGGTCATCGTGGAGTACCTACAGGATTTCCTGGCCACCCCGCACGAGAAGCTCGGTATGCGCCAGGCCGAATGGCGGCTGGATCCCGCAAGGTCTGGCATTGGCGCCACCATTGGCGACATCGGCACCCACGCGTTCAACCTGCTGGAGTACGTCACGGGCGAGCGCGTCAGCGAAATGTGCGTAGACCTGAGCACCTTCCTGCCCGACCGCACGCTGGACGAGGACGTCAACGCCCTGCTGCGCCTGGAGGGCGGCGGCAAGGGCCTCTTGACCGCCAGCCAGATCGCCACCGGCGAGGAAAACGGCATCACCCTGCGTGTCTACGCCGAACACGGCGCGATCCGCTGGGGCCAGGAGAACCCGAATTACCTGGACGTCTGGCGCCTGGGCGAACCGCGCCAGACCTTCAGCCGCGCCCAGGGCTACCTGGACGAGCACGCCGCAGCCGCCGGCCGCATTCCGCCCGGCCACCCCGAGGGCTACCTGGAAGCCTTCGCCCAGATCTACGTCGGCGCCCTCACCGCCATCCGCCGCCACATTGACGGCGACCCCATGCCCACCGACGAGTACGACTTCCCCGCCGCCTACGACGGCCTCCGCGGCATGCAGTTCATTTATCGAGCGGTGGAATCCTCCCAACGAGGCGCCGCCTGGGTGACGCTCTAGGGGCCTCGACTTTCGACGCGACCAAGGCGAGCGTCCGCCTGTTTGGACGGAGACTTTCGGGTTCGCGACGGCGCATGCTTCTTACACGTTCGTGAGGATGTCCCCTTCAATCCGCTGAAATCTCCCTGCCAAAGCCGCCTCGTCCAATTCAATCCCCAACCCCGGCCGCTCCGGCACCGTCACGAACCCGTTCACCGGCAACACCGGGTCGACCACCAGGTCGTCCATAAGCCGGTTGTTGATCAGCTGGTGCTCCAGCGTGTAGCGGTTGGGAATGGCGGCGACGAAGTGGGCGGTGGCGGCGAAGGAGATGGCCGTGGTCCAGCTGTGGGGGATGCACAGCTTCTCGCGCGCTTCCAGCCAGCGGGCGAAGCGGCGCGCCTGGTCCAGGCCCACCCAGGTGACGTCCAGGTTCACGATGTCCAGCGCGTCGCTATCGATTAGCCGACGCACCACCCGCAGGTCGAACGTCGTCTCGCCTCCTGAAATCGCCATGCCCGACTCTTCGCGTAACCGCCGGTAAACAGCCACGCTGTCGGCGTCCGTCGCCTCGGCGGTGATCCCGCGATACGAGGCGTCGTCCTCCGCGCGCATGATCGGGTCCTCGAACCAGCGGAAGTCCAGTTCCCGCAGCCCGCGCGCCAGTTCCAGCACCTCATCCGCCTCGTCCGGGCTGAACCGCATGTTCGCGTCCAGCATCAGCTCGAAGTCGGGCCCCACCGCATCCCGCAGGCGCCCCAACAACTCCCGGAACCGCCCTGCCGTCACGCCCGACCGCGCCCACGAGGTCCCAATCCGCAGCTTCATGGCCGTATAGCCATTCGCCCGGTGCTCCAGCGCTTCCTCGATCAGCTGCTCGGGCCGATCGAACCAGGCCCAGCCCACCCCGCCGCTGGCATAGCACCGCAGCCGCGGCTCGGCCAGTCCTTCGGTGTCCAGCAGCCGATACACCGGGGTATCCGTGGCCTTGCCCACGAGGTCCCAGCAGGCCACGTTGACCGCCGCCAGTGCCAGGTTTACGTCCAGGTCCGGGCCAAAGACCGTCAGCTTGTCCGCGTCGAATGGACTCCGCCCCAGCAGCCGCGGACGCACTACGTCGCGTACGGCGCGAATACGAGTGTCGATGTCGGACCACGGCATAATCTCGCCCAGGCCGGTGATCCCCTCGTCGGTATGCACCCGCAGCACGATGGCGTTGAAGTGCAGGGCCAGCGGCTCGCGCTCCCCGCGACCGCCGGCGTACCAGCGGTCGGCCTCCGGAAAGGCGTAGCTGCACACGAACGTCTCGATGTCGGTAATGCGCATGTCGGCTGGCGCCTTCCTAGAGCCGGAACTCGCGCCCGAGCGGACCCCGCCCCTGCGCCCGCTGCCACGCCTCGAACTCCGCCAGCACCTCGGCGTTGGGCGGGTAGTGCGTGTGCAGGCTGCCGCGCCCCGCGCTGATCTCTTCCCGAATCCAGACTTCCAGTTCCTCGTGCGTCGAGGCCTCCGCGATCACTTCCTCCACGGCATGCGGCGGAATCACCACCACGCCGTCCCCGTCCCCCAGCACGATGTCGTCCGGCATCACGGCCACTTCCGCAATCTGCACCGGCTCCTGGCTGCCCACCGACATCAACCGCCGGTCGATGCCCTGGCCGTGCACGCCGCGGGCGTAGAGCGGCAGGCCGACCTCGCGGATCGCCGCGATGTCGCGGCAAACACCGTCGATCACGATCCCGAGTCCCCCGCGAGCCTGCACCCGGCGCGTGAAGATATCGCCCACCACGGCGGCTTCCAGGCACCCGCGCGCGTCAATAACCATGACTTCGCCCGGCTCGACCGACTCCAGGGCGCTGCGGTGCGGGGAACTCTCAAGGTCGGCGTACTGCGCCTTCACCAGGTCCTCGCGCTTCTGGATAAACCGCACGGTGCGCGCGCGGCCCACCATGCGCCCGCCCTCCGGCGGCGCCAGCGGATTTATACCCGTCGCGTACGCAAAGTCGAACCCCAGCTTGCCCAGGGCCGCCGTGACGGTGGGCGTCGCCAGTTCGGCCAGGGCGTCCAGGGCGGCCTGGTCTACGGATGCGTCGCTCGAACCTGCAAAGTCGGCCATGCGCGGGAGATCCAAAGCGCGTATGGCCCCGATTGTGCGCCTTCGGCGGCCCAAGCGCACGGACCGTTGTCAGGGCGTGTCACGCACGCTCGGCACGCGGCGCGTAGGATGCGAGCAGCACGGCGTTCACCCAACTGCCCAGGAGCCCGCCCCATGGCAGACCCCATCCGCATAACCGTCTGGAACGAATTCCGACACGAAAAACGCAACCCCAAAATTGCGGCGATTTATCCCGACGGCATCCACGGCGCCATCGCGGGGCCATTGGCGAAGCACGACGACCTGGAGGTCCGCACGGCCACGCTGGACGAGCCGGAACACGGCCTCACGGACGACGTGCTGGCCGCCACCGACGTCCTCACCTGGTGGGGTCACACGGCTCACGGCGAGGTCGACGACGCCATCGTCGAGCGCCTTCGCAAGCGTGTCTGGGAGGGCATGGGCCTCGTCGTCCTGCACTCTGGCCACCTGTCCAAGATCTTCTCGTCCCTCATGGGCACCAGCTGCTGGCTCAAGTGGCGCGAGGCCGACGAGCGCGAGCGCATCTGGGTGGTTGACCCGTCCCACCCCATCGCGGCCGGCCTGGGCGAATACTTCGAGATTCCCCGGTGCGAGATGTACGGCGAGCACTTCGACATCCCGCCGCCCGACGAGCTGGTCTTCATCAGCTGGTTCCAGGGCGGCGAGGTTTTCCGCAGCGGCTGCACCTTCAGGCGCGGCAACGGCAAGATCTTCTACTTCCGCCCCGGCCACGAGACCCTCCCCATCTATCACCAGTCCGAAGTCCAGCACGTCATCGCCAACGCCGTGCGCTGGTGCGCCCAGCCCCGCGGGGTTTACCACGGCTATGGCAACTACCTGCCGCGTGAGGAACTGGAGGGCTACACCGGCCCGGACTTCAGCGGGCACCCCGACGACGTGGCCGCCAGGGGCTAGTTTTCGTCCGGCGTCCAGCCCGGGACGCCACCAGAACCATCCGCCCAGACCCCGCGTGGCGCGCGCCTCGGACCAATCGGCGTAGGATGCGGGGAGGCTGACGCGGGGAGATCCATCCAATGGTGCAGGGTTATCCGGGACAGGCGGGCATCTGGTTTCAGGGCGATCCCGAGGTCATCAAGGACTATCTGGAATTCAACCCCGTGGGCATCGTGACCAACACCCTGGTCTTGGATGGCCTGGTCGATACCTACGGTCCGATGCTCGGCGTCATCGAGCGCTACCTCGAACTCGACAACGACGGCCCGGTGGTCGTGGAGGTGGACGGCGACACCACCGAGGACATCGTCAGCGCGTCCGCGCCTTTTCAGGCGCTGTCCGAGCGCGTCGTCATGAAGATTCCCAGCACATCCAAGGGATTCCGCGCCATCGCCCGCATGAAGGCCAACGGTCGCGAGTCCATGGTCACGACGCTCTTTTCGGCCAGCCAGGCCGTCGCGGCAGTCCAGGTTGGCGCCACCTACATCGCCCCATTCGTCGGCCCGCTGATCGACTCCGGCGCCGACGCCCGCGCCATCGTCAGCGACATCGTGCAGGTCGTCCGCGGCCGCGCCAACCAGCCCTATGTGCTGGGCGGCATCATCCGCAACTGGATCGCCGCGGACGTGGCCTTGCGCGCCGGCTGTGACGGCGTCGTGGTGTTCCCCCACCACTTCGAGGAGATGATGCTGCACGCCGGCACGTCCGAATGGAATGCCACGTTTCGTGGTCACTGGGACAGCATGGTGGAGAAGGGCTCCCTGGCCGGCGTAGTCGGCGACTAGCTCGCGCGACTCTCGCCTGCGCGTGGCGGCGCCAAGTTCGAGGGCGCCAAACCTAATTGGCGCCGAAGTAATTGCCCCTGGCACCAGCATCGGGCACACTCGCAAGCCGTGTGCCGGTGACAGCCGCACGGCTGAGTGGAGGAGTATGTATGAGGCGGTTTAGAACACATCTGCGGCTGGGGCTGATCGTAGTAGCCCTGGCGCTAGCAATCGCCGCAATCGCGGCCTGCGGTGAAGAAGAAGAGGCGGAGACGACAGTCACCAACCGCCTTGCCGCCGTCAAGGAACGCGGCACCCTCATCTGTGCCAGCCGTAACGACGTGCCGGGCTACGGGTCGCTGGACGCGGCCGGCCGCAACGTCGGCTTCGACATCGACCTCTGCCGCGCCGTTGCCACGGCCGTGCTGGGCGACCCCGAAGCGATTCAGATTAACTACATCACCGCCGCTGAGCGTGGCCCGACCATCCAGTCCGGTGAAGTAGACCTGCTGGTTCGCACCGTCACGTGGACGACCTCCCGCGACGCGCAGTGGGGCAACTACGTCCACACGACCTTCTATGACGGTCAGGGCTTCATGGTTCCTCGAAACTTGGGCGTCTCCTCGGCCCTTGAGCTGGGCGGCGCCGCGGTCTGCGTGACCTCCGGAACCACCACTGAACTGAACATGGCCGACTTCTTCCGCCAGAACAACCTGGAATACAACCCCCAGGTGTTCGAGGACACGGACGTCGTTCTTGAGGCCTACCAGGAAGGCCAGTGCGACGTCTTCACCAACGACCGCTCGCAGTTGGCCGCGCTCCGTAGCGCCCTGCCAAACCCGCAGGACCACGTGATCCTCCCGGAGACCATTTCCGAGGAGCCGCTGGGTCCGGTCGTCCCACACGGTGACGAGCAGTGGTTCGACATCGTCAAGACGGTTGTCTCCGGTCTGATCTACGCCGAGGCGTACGGGATCAACAGTGGCAACGTGGCGCAGATGGCAGCTGGCGACAACGTGAAGGCCAAGCGACTTCTGGGCACCGAAGGCAGCTTCGGTCAAGAGGATCTCGGCCTGAGCGAGACCTTCATGCAGGACGTCATCACGGCCGTCGGCAACTACGGTGAGATCTACAACCGCAACCTCGGGCCGGGCGGCATCGACCTCCCGCGCGAAGGTGGTCGCAACGCACTCTGGGCCAACGCCCCGTGCACCGACTGCCCGAAGGGTGGCCAGATCTACGCACCGCCGCTGCGCTAAACGCGGCAACCGGCGAGCTTGCTCGCCACGGTTTCGGGGGGGGGGGGGGGCGGGGCCCCCCCGCGGGTTTTGGGGGGGTGTTGGAGGGTGTGGCGGGGGGGGCCCGGGGAGGGGGGGTGGAAGAAA
>JAPPFO010000303.1:14406-18499 GCA_028875175.1 Chloroflexota bacterium
CCGGCTAGCTTGCTCGCCTGGGTTTGGGGGGGATGCTAACGCGCCCCCCCGAAGCACTTAAGGGGCCTTTCCTGTAGGCTGACGCGGGCTGACACCGTCGAGGGCGATTGCACACAGACGTGACGCGACTGCTCTACGTCCAGGGTGTCCCCATCTGGCGCAACGTCGTTGCCTTGCGCTGGGCTGTGCAGGTTGTTTCCGCGGTCGTGGTGCTCTCCACGATTGCCCTGTTTCTGCTCAACGTAGCCCGCGAAATCGAGGCGCGCGACATCCCCTTCGGCTTCACCTTCGTCAACCGCGCCGCCCAGATTCCTATTGGCGAAGCCGTAATTCCCTACCAGCCGTCCGATTCGTACTGGTACGGACTGGTCGTGGCCGGACTCAACACCGTCCGCGCCTCCGTGCTTGGCGTCATTCTGGCCACCGCTATCGGCATCCTCGTTGGCGTGGCCCGCCTGTCGCCCAACTGGCTGCTGAGCCGAATTGCCCTCGCCTACATCGAAGTCTTTCGCAACATTCCCCTGATCGTGCAACTGCTCTTTTGGCTGACCATCGTGCTCACGCTGCCCAGGGTCGTTGAGGGCTACGTCATCGCCGACGCGATCTTCATCAACAACAGCGGCCTCTACCTGCCCTGGTTTGAGGCCCAGGCTGGATTCTGGCCGTGGGCGCTGATCACCGCCATAGGCGTTGCGCTGGCCGTCTATGCCTTCAGACGTCTGAGTCGTCGCGAAATCGAGACAGGCCAACCGAGCTATCCGCTGCTCGCGGCTTCAGTCATTGCCGTCGGGCTCAGCCTCGTAGCCCTTCTGATACTGGGTCCGCTGGCGATTGACATCCCGCAGATTGAGGGGCGTTTCGGCCGCCTGCAGGGTGGCGCCCAACTCAGCGGTAGCTTCATGGCCCTGCTGGTCGGGCTGGTCATCTACACCTCGGCATTCATCGCCGAAATCGTCCGAGCCGGCATCCAATCCGTCGGCAAGGGCCAGACCGAAGCTGCGCGTTCCGTCGGTCTCTCCGGGATGCTCACCCTTCGGCACGTCACCTTCCCCCAGGCCCTGCGCGTCATCATCCCGCCGCTCATCAGCCAGTTCCTCAATCTCACCAAAAACTCCAGTCTCGCCGCCGCCATCGGTTACCCCGACCTGGTCAGCGTGGCCAACACCATGACGCAGATCGCGCCTGCCATCTCGCTCTTCATGATTGTCATGGTCAGCTACCTGTCCATGAGCCTCCTCTACTCCCTCCTCGGCAACCTCTACAACCGCATGATTCGCTTCAAGGGCGCCTGAGGGCTTGCAAATGACCGCCCGCGCCGCTCCCGCCCCGCTTCCCCCGGCCACCACCGTCGGACTCCTGGGCTGGCTACGGCAGAACCTCTTTAGCTCCCGGGGCAACGGCGCTGTCACGGTTGTGTTGGCGGTCGTGCTCGTCTGGTTCGTCTTCAACCTGGGCAGTTGGGTTTTTGTCGAGGCCGACTGGACCGTCATCATCAGCCGCGCACCCCTCTACATCGTGGGTCTGTATCCCTACGAGGGCTATTGGCGCCTGTGCATCTGCTTGCTGCTGATCAGCGTGCTCCTGGGCATGGCCTGGCGCGCCTGGCCCAATGCCGCGCGCCGCTTCGCCTTCGGCTTTGGCGCGGTCATGTTGTTCGTGGGTGTGTTCCCGCATGAAATGGCGCCCGACCACCGGGCGCTGCTGCTCCTCAACCTCCCGTTAATCGGCCTCGGCTACCTTCTGACCCCGCGCCCCGCAGACGCCAGCCCCGGACGCCTGGAAGCAATGGCCGGCAGCGCGCTGTCCCCCGCCCTCGAGCGCGTCGCCATCTTCTCCACGCCCCGGCGCAAGGTCATCGCAGTTTTCGTTGCCCTGGTCCTAACCATGATCCTGATCCTCGGCATTGCCGGCGTGCCGGGACTTGATCCGGTCAATCCGCAGGACCTCGGCGGCCTCATGATCAACCTGCTGTTGGCCTTCTTCGGCATCGTCTGCTCGCTGCCCATCGGCATCGGGTTGGCGCTGGGGCGGCGCAGCAGCCTTCCCATCCTCAAGGTCGCCTGCGTGATCTTCATCGAGGTCATTCGCGGCGTACCCCTCATCACGCTGCTCTTCATGTCCCGCCACATCCTGCCGCTGACGTTTCCGGAAGACCTGAACATCGACCGCGTCTACCTGGCGGGCATCACCATCACCATCTTCTCGTCGGCCTACATGGCCGAGAACGTGCGCGGCGGTATGGCGGCGGTGCACCCCGGCCAGGCCGAGGCGGCCCGCGCCCTGGGCTTGCGTGACTGGCAGAACACCCTCCTTATCACGCTCCCCCAGGGCCTGCGGAACATCATTCCCGCCATCGTCGGCCAGTTCATCAGCCTCTTTAAGGACACCAGTCTCGTCTACTTCATCGGCATGCTGGATCTGGTGGAGATGGGCCGCGTCAGCGTCCAGGGCAACCAGGAGTTCATCGACAACGGGCGCGAGGTCTACCTGTTCATCGCCCTGGTTTTCTGGGTCTTCTGCTTCAGCATGTCGTTCATCAGCCGGCGCATCGAGGGCGCCCTCGGCGTCGGTCGGCGCTAACCCGAGCCGCGGAGGAGTTCAACCATGGCGGAAACCAACGGAGTTCAAGCGGCCGTCGACATCCCCGCTGACAAGGCCGAAATCCTTGCCCGTCCACTCGAAGAGCGTGACGACATCGTCGTCTGCGAGAACGTCCACAAGTGGTTTGGCGATTTCTGCGCCGTCCGCGACGTCAGCATGCGAGTCAAGCGCGGCGAAGTCGTCGTCATCTTCGGCCCGTCGGGCTCCGGCAAGTCCACCTTTATCCGCATGATCAATCGTCTGGAAGAGCATCAACAGGGCCGCATCGTCATCGACGGCATCGAGATGACCAACGATGTCCGCAACCTGGACGCCATTCGCCGCGAGGTCGGCATGGTCTTCCAGCAGTTCAACCTCTTCCCCCACATCACGGTGCTTGGCAACATCACCCTGGCGCCGCAGCGCGTTCGGCATCTGCCCCGCAGCGAAGCAGAGGCATTGGCCATGCGGCTCCTGGAACGGGTCGGCATTCCGGAGCAGGCGCAGAAGTACCCCGCCGAACTCTCCGGCGGTCAGCAGCAGCGCGTCGCCATTGCCCGCGCCCTCGCCATGCAGCCCCAGATCATGCTGTTCGACGAGCCGACGTCGGCCCTCGACCCCGAGATGATCAAGGAAGTCCTGGACGCCATGCGCGAGCTGGCCGCCACCGGCATGACCATGCTCTGCGTCACCCACGAGATGGGCTTCGCCCGCGAAGTCGCCGACCGCATGGCTTTCTTCGATGAGGGCGCCCTCGTCGAGTTGGGACCGCCCGACCAGATCTTCAACAACCCCCAGGAAGATCGAACCAAGCTGTTCCTGGACCAGATCCTCTAGGCGGCAGAGCAGCCGCTAGCCTCGGAGGCTGCCCCGCGCGCGACGAGCCAGGCGTCTAGACAAGCGCTTCCAGGCTCTGCCGCAAGAGAGCCGCGTAATGCGCGCGCTCGGAGCTATCCGCCAGGTCATGCCCGTATTCCGGATTCGGCCTGTCGTTGTGTCGTGGGACCACGTGCGTGTGCAGGTGCCACACGTCCTGCCCGCCGGCCGGCTCGTTGTTTTGGCGGATGGCCACCCCGTCACAGGGATAGCCACGCCGCATGGCCGTTGCGACAAGCCGCACCATCCGGGCAATTTCGCCTGCAAGGTCATCCGGCAGCGCGTAGATGTTTTCGAAGTGAGCCGTGGGAATCACGAGGGCTCGTCCCGGCCCTCCCGGATCCCAGTGCTTCGCGATCTGCACGAACACCTGCCCCTCGCGCCACGCGGTGAACTCCGGCTCCGCCCCGCCAGCGATCGCGCAAAACGGGCACGCGTAGCCAGGCGGTTCGTGCGATACATCCGACAGAGCCATTGAGCCAAGTCTCGTGTGCTGGGGCTGGTCTCAGGGTACTGAGTGCCGGCTGAGCTACGGTGCTCGACGACGCGCGGGCGGCCTGGAGGTGCCGGTCGGCCGTCTATTGTCATAGCATCTGGACTTTCCGTGGCGACAGGAGCGACTCCCTCGAACGGCGTA
>JAPPFO010000112.1 GCA_028875175.1 Chloroflexota bacterium
CGGGGCTCACTCGTGCGACTGTCGGGATCCCACCTGCGAGCGTGACGGCGATAATGTGACCATTCGTTTGACAGGCGGCTTGATCCTTTGTTAGATAGTGCGCCCTAGGGTGACTTGTCGGCCCGCTGTGGACGACGAGTCGCCCTGAACTGGTGTGCAGCGGACCGGTGACACCTGGATGTGAGTCGCCCGTGTCCACCTACTGCGGGGAGGTTTCATGAGCGGACCAATGACTCGACGCAAGGTCATCCGCGCCCTTGGGGTTGGTTCCCTCGGCGGCGCGTCGGTGGCCATTCTCGCGGCCTGTGGGGAAACCCAGGTCGTCGAGGTCGAGAGGATCGTCGAGAAGGAAGTTCCGGTCGAGCGGGTCGTCGAGAAGGAAGTCCCGGTCGAGCGGGTCGTTGAGAAGGTCGTGGAGAAGCAGGTTCCGGTCGAAGTCCAGAAGGTCGTTGAGGTTGAGAAGGTCGTGACCCGAGAGGTCATGGTCGAAGCCCCAGCCCAGATGGAACCGACCCCGCCAATCCAGTTCATGAACTACTGGGCGGCTGGGACGCGCTGGGAGACGATGAAGGCCGGCCTGGAGGAATTCGATAAGCAGTTCCCCAACGTCAAATACGACCTGATTCCGATTCCGCCAGGGTTCTACCGCGACAAGGTGAACATCATGTTCGCGGCGGGCACCGTTGGTGACGTCGTCGTGCTGAACGGCGCCCGGATGCGTGAGTTCGCGCCAGGTCTTGTGCAGCTCCAGGACCACGTCGACAAGGCCGGCATCGACCTTGACGACTACCTGATTCTGTCGCGCGAGAACCCGGCCGACCCGAGCCTTCAGAACCTGGACATCGATGGCGTGCTGTACGGCATGCCGTTCATGTCGGCCGTCAACGGCTACGTCTACAACATCGACAAGTTCGATGCCGACGGCGTGGAAGCTCCGACAGCCGACTGGACCTGGGATTCGCAGTTGGAGGCAGCCCGGCAGCTCACCAACGCCGACACCAATGAGTACGGTCTGCACCACGGCACCGGCGGCGAGTTTCGCTGGCTGCCGCTGATCAGCGCCAACGGCGGCTGGCTCTTCACGGACCGAACCCGCCCGGCACCGGCCTCCGGTTTCGCCACCGAGGGCGGGCTCGAGGCGTTCGAGTGGTACGTGAACGCCACGTACGAAGAGGGCGTAGGTGTACCTCTCGGCGAGCTGTCGCAGCTGCTGACCGAGGGCATCACGGCGCCATTCGCAACCGGCAAGATCGGCATGGAGCCCGGCGGCATTCACGGCCCCGGCGGCCGCAAGCTACGCGTGGGCGGCCGATTCGAGTGGGACAACATGCCGTCGCCGCGGTCGCCGACCGGTGAGGTCGCCTACTCCACCAACGAGCTGGGTCACTTCATCACGGTCAAGGCGCTTGAGCACGGCACGGTCGAGGCCTCTGTGATCCTCACGTCGTTCATCGCGGGTGAGTACTTCCAGGGCCTGGTCGCCGACGGGCGCGGAGCGATTCCGATGCACCGCGCCGTGATCAACAGCGACCGGTACCTCGGCTTCCAGCCGGGAATGCCGCGCAGCATGAACCTGATCCGGGACCACTTCCTGAGCCCGGACGCCTACGGCCTCATGTTCTTCAGCGGCTGGGCGCAGTGGTGGAACATCCTGCACGACGAAACGCAGCCAGCGATCGTCGGCGAGATTCCCGCCCGCGAAGCCCTGCTGAACGCGCAGGCCGCGTGCGACAAGCACCTGGCAACGCTGCAATAGGAACGATTCACGCTCGTTCAAGCGATTGAATGACGTGGACGTGCCGGGCGGACGCCGGTTGGCGGCGCCCGCCCGGCCACCTATGAACTGAGGCAACTTTGCGCACAACACGATGGCAACGGTGGAGCGGATTGCTCTTTGTTACGCCGTGGCTGATTACGTTTCTATGGTTCACGCTGGGTCCGTTCATTGCATCGATTTTTCTGAGCTTCACCAATTACCGGTTCATTGGGTTGCCGGAGTGGGTTGGCTTGAATAATTACGTGAGGCTCTTTACAGACGACGCCAAGTTTATTCGCAGCGTAATTAACACCCTGTATTACACCGCTGTACATGTACCTGGAATCATGATTATGGCTTTCTTTGTAGCCATCTTGTTAAATCAGAAGGTCAAGGGACAACCAATCTATCGGACGGCCTTCTATCTGCCGTCCGTAACGGCCGGCGTGGCCACGGCATACCTGTGGATCTTGCTCCTCCAGCCCAATGGCCTGGTGAACCAGTTCCTGGGACTGGTTGGGATCGATGGTCCCAACTGGCTGACCAGCTCCACCTGGGCCATGCCCGCCCTGATTCTCATGAGCTTCTGGGGACTGGGCACGACAATGATCATCTACCTGGCAGCGCTGCAAGGCATCCCGCAGCACCTCTATGAAGCCGCCAGCGTGGACGGGGCCGGCGTGATTCGCAAGATGTGGCACGTGACCGTACCGATGATGACGCCTGCGATATTTCTTACGGCCGTGCTACAGATCATCGGATCGTGGCAGGTATTTACGCAGGCTCTGATCGTGACGAATGGCGGACCTCGAGATTCAACGCTATTCATCCTGCTGCATCTCTATCGCACGGGGTTCGAGTACTTCCAGATGGGCTACGCCTCGGCTATTGCCTGGGTGCTGTTTGTGATCATCCTGGTGTTCACCATCCTGCAATTCGGGGTTGCGCGGCGCTGGGTCTACTACGAGGGTTCTACGGAGCGCTAGGCCATGACAGCACGAACTGCGGACAGCAACCTCGCACCGGCGGTAGTTCCGTCTGGCGGCCGCACCATCAGATCCCGGCGAGTCCAGGCATTGCAGCTCCTGTTGCGAACGTTCTACTACGCCGTCCTTATCGGCGCCAGCATCATGTACGCGATTCCATTCTTGTGGATGATCAGGGC
This sequence comes from Chloroflexota bacterium, assembly GCA_028875175.1. GTDB lineage: Bacteria > Chloroflexota > UBA11872 > UBA11872 > UBA11872 > UBA11872. The sequence continues at coordinate 2,922 of JAPPFO010000112.1, forward strand.
CTCGCTGATGAGCCTCGACATGTTCTACGTGGTTCCGCAACCGCTGGTCCCCAACCCGCCCGCGTGGAATAACTACACGGATGTGTGGCAGGTTGGCCCGGTGCTCTGGTGGATCACCAACAGCACGATCGTCTCATTTGTCGGTGTAACCGTTGGGACCTTTATCAGCGCTCTGGTCGCCTTCGGTTTTGCCCGACTCAAGTTTCCGGGCAATCGCATTCTGTTTCTCATCGTGATTTCGACCATGATGCTCCCGCAGCATGTGACCATCATTCCCCAGGTGATTCTCTTCCGGGAACTCAACTGGCTGGACACACTGCTGCCGCTGATCGTACCCCTGCTTGGCGGCGCCCCGTTCTACATTTTCCTGCTCCGGCAGTTCTTCCTGACACTCCCCCTGGAACTCGACGAAGCGGCCTCCATTGACGGGGCGTCACGCATGCGCGTGTTCTGGACCGTCATCATTCCGTTGTCGAAGCCGGCCATTGCGACCGTGGCGGTGTTCTCCTTTATCAGTCACTGGAACGACTTCTTTTTCCCATTGATTGTCTTGCAGTCCTCTGAGCGGCTAACGCTGGCCGTGGGGATGCGCTGGCTGCAGGCCGGTCAGTACGAGGCGCAACGACTGCATCTGCAGATGGCCATTGCCCTGATCGCCGTGGCGCCCGTGGTGATCCTGTTCTTCTTCGCGCAGAAGCACTTCATCCGCGGGATTGCACTGACGGGCATCAAGGGCTGAGGTTCGAACACTCGGTGCGCTGCACCTCGAAGCTCGGCACTGTTTCGCGATGAGGCGTCGCCCAACCCGAAGGGAACCTCTCGTGCCAACGCCTGCCCAGCCAAGGGTTTCCGCACGCGCCCAGCCGGCCAGCTCGTCCGGTACAGCTAGTCTAGGCGGAGGGCTCACCGCCCCGTTGGGCGCCCCAGGGCAACCGGTCGCTTATTCGGGCAAGCCGATCACCGTGCGCTCGACCTCGGTGCGAGTGTTGCGCGCGCTGACCAGGGCGCTTTTCTACCTGCTGCTGATCGGCGGCAGCATTATGTATGCGATTCCTTTCATCTACATGGTTCGCTGGTCCTTCATGACGACCAGCCAGGTTTATGACCCGGACTTGTTTTGGCCGTTCCCTCCGGCCTGGGAAAACTACACATATGTGTGGCAGCACCATCCGGTACCTTGGTGGCTATTTAACTCGTTCATTGTGACCTTCATAGGTGTGACGGTCGGGACCTTCGTAAGCTGTGTCGTCGCCTATGGATTCGCACGCCTGGAATTCCCCGGGAATCGAGTCATTTTCATGGTCTTGCTCTCAACCATGATGCTGCCACTGCATGTCACCATCATTCCCGTTGTCATCATCTTCCGGGACCTTGGTTGGTTAGACACACTTTGGCCGCTGATTGTGCCCGGACTTGGCGGCGGCGCCTTTTACATATTTATATTGCGCCAGTTCTTTATGACAATTCCAATTGAGCTCGACGAGGCTGCGCGTACCGACGGGGCCTCGCGACTTGGGATACTGTTTCGAGTCATCCTGCCGCTCTCAAGACCGGCAATTGCTACCGTTGCGGCGCTCGCCTTCATCGGCAACTGGAACGACTTCTTTCTCCCTCTTATCGTTTTGAATTCGCCCGACCGCATTACGCTCCCGGTTGGACTGCGCTACTTTGCCGCCGGGCAATACATGGAACAACAGCACACCTTGCAAATGGCCGTTGCCATGATCTCCGTAATGCCGATCATCGTGGTCTTCTTCTTCGCGCAACGGCAGTTCGTGCGGGGAATCACCCTCACCGGCATCAAGGGCTAACGCCTACGGTCTCATCGGCGTGAGACTCCAGCTGATCGACAGGCGTCGACCCGCGCCCTGACTCTCTACGAGGCGCCCAGCGTCGACAGGTTGTCGCGGACCTTCTCCGCTCCGTCGACGATTTCCTCCATGGCCCTGGGGCCGCTGAGCATCATGTTCTGGGTGATCCAGAGGTCTTCGGTCGCGCAGGCGCGTTCGGCGTGCGGGCACGACATGGACGCATAGTCCACGTCCGGTGGCCCGTCGCCGCGGGGCCAGACCAGGGATAGTTCGCCGTTGGGGTCGCCAAATAGGTCGGCGCGGTTCATGGGGCGTCGGTAGCCGGCCCGGATTCCCAGGCCCTCCGCCTGCATGGCCTCGACGAAGCGATCTCGCGGTAACCCGTCGAATCCTACCGCGTCAAAGCGCACGATGTGCAGGTGGTTGGCGTTGCGGGTGACGTAGGAATCCTCGCGGCGCGATGACAGCCCGTCCACGTCTTCGAGCAGTTCGGCGAGGTAGCGACCGTTATCGGACCGTCGCTGCGTCTGGCCTTCCAGCCGGTCCAATTGCGCGCTGGCCAGGGCCGCCAGCACTCCACCCAGCCGGCGGTTGCCCGAGCTGTAGGGGAACCACTCATCCGGTTCGGCGGCCGGTGCGTCGATGGCCATCTCGCCGAAGCGCATCACGCGTCCGCCGATGTCCATTTCGGAGTAGGCGATGGCGTGTTTGTAGATTTCGAGATTGTTCGTCATCACCGCGCCGCCGACGCCGGGCGTGAGGTTCTTGCCAGGTCCCAGGCTGAAGCAGCCGACGTCGCCGATCGCGCCGATCCCGCGATCGTTCCAGGTGGATCCGTGCGCGTGCGCGGCGTCCTCGATCACCTTCAGGCCGCGCCGGCGCGCGATGTCGAGAACCGCACCCATATCGCAGGGCAGCCCGCCGAAATGTACGGTCATGATTGCGCCGGTGCGGTCGGTAACGGCCTCCTCGATCAGGCGCGGATCGATGTTGTAAGTCTCCGGGTCCATGTCCACGAAGATCGGCACCAGCCCCACGTTCAGCACGGCGGTGGGGCTGGCCATGTAGGTGTAGGGCGAAAGGATGACTTCGGAACCCCGCGGCAGCCGCAGCGACCGCAGCCCGATTTCCAGCGCGCTGGTGCCGCTGCTCACGGCCAGGCAGTACTCGGCGCCCTGATAGGCGGCGAACGACCGCTCGAAGTTGGTCAGGCTTCGGTTACCCTCGCCGGTCGCCCAGCTGCCGGTGCGCAGTGCGTCGACCACGGCCTCGATTTCGGCCTCGTCGAACTCCGGCCACGCGTTGTACGGCTCGGTGCGGATGGGTGATCCACCGTGCAGGGCCAGTGCTGACATGCCTACGGCTCCTTCCGCCGTCGTTCCGTCCATACGAGGTATGGCTGGCATGCTACGCCCCTGCGCCGTAGCGCGCTTAGCCCTGGTCACCAGGCATCCGTGGTTCGTATACCATCCCGCCAACCCATCGGCTGGAGCACAGGCACATGGACCGCAAGCTCAAAGTCGGATTCATCGGCTGCGGCGGAATCTCTCGGCTCTACACCGACATCTACGCGGGGATGACCGACCTGGCCCAGGTGGTGGCCACGGCCGACCTGTATCCCAAGCTGGCCGAGGACCGGGCCGAGGCCATTCACGAGGCGTACACCGCCGAGGCCGCCCGCCAGCGCGCCCTGGCCATTAACGCCCGAGACGACGAAGCGCGCAAAGCGGCCCGGCAGATGGCCGAACACGCCCAGGCCGCAGCCAACAACGACATCCGGACGTACGACGGGCACGAGGCCCTGCTCAGCGATCCCGAGATCGACGCCGTCGCCGTGCTGACCACTCCGCCCATTCGCGGCGTGCCGGTCGTGGCCGCCGCGCGAGCCGGCAAGCACGTATTCACCGAAGGCCCGATGGCCAAGAGCGTGCAGGAAGCGGATGAAATCCTGGCCGCAGTCGACGAGGCCGGCATCACTTACGCCTCGCAATGCGGCGGCCGATACACGAGAGGCCTGCAGCACGCCCGCCGCGCGATTGGCAGCGGCCTTATGGGGCCGCTGGCCGTGGCCAAGATCGAGATCAACTGGTACCACCAGCAGTCGTACTACATGGGCGGCTGGCACGGGAAGTTTGACACCGAAGGCGGAGGCGCTGTTTTTCACCACGGCCGCTATGTGATCGAGCCATTTCTGTTTGCTCTCGGCTCGCCGGTCGTCGAAGTTACGGCGTACTCGGGCGGTTTTCTGCGTGAGATCGAGCACGACAGCTACAGCCTGGCCCTGGTCCGCTATGCCAACGGGGCGGTGGGCATCGTGCAGGGATCCCTGCTGCATCACGAGCATCCCCAGACCGAGCAGACGCGCTGGGAATTCGTAGGCCAGAACGCCTCGATGGTGGTGACCCACGAACACCTGGGCTGGGGCCAGCCCACCGTCCTGTTGAACACCGGCCGAGAGAGCGTGTTAAAGCACACGCTCTCGTTCGGTTCCACCAACACGCCGGGCGTGGTGGCCGAGCTGGAAGCCCTGGGCGAAGGTCTGGAGGACCTCCCGGAGGCCCCCAGCCAGCTGCATCAGAGCCGGCTATGGGCCAGCTGCATTCTCGAGGATCGGCCGATCCCGTTCCCTCAGACCATCGCGCGGCAGCACGTCGAACTCACACGGGCCATCTACAAGTCCGCTGCCACCGCGTCGACGGTCCAGTTGCCGCTGGACCGCGACGACCCCTACTACAGCTTCGAGGGTCGGCTCCCGCGACCCGACTGGATGCCGCGCCTGCCGGCGGACGCCTAAGACTCACGCCCGCGGCGGCCGCCGCCCGTCACGGCTAGTCGGAGGACCCGGTCCAGTCCAGGACGATACCGGTCCAGCCGGCCGGGCCTTGCGCGATCATGGCGTACATCTCCTGGGCCTGCGTGTAGGGCACGTGGTGGGACACCAGGTGATCAAGGGCCAGGCCACCGCGGCCCATGAGTTCGTAGATGTAGGCGCGATTCGCCGGCCGCGTCCAGCGTTGCATGTGATAGGCCGTCAGCGGATACAGGCGCGTCTGGTAGGTGCCGGTGATCGTCAGCTCCTTGCGTAACAACTCTTCCTGGAGACGAATCTCGACCGGGCCAGGCGGGCTGCCCGTCAGGGTCACCGTCCCTCCCGCCGCAGTGGCTCGCATACAGTCCGGCAGGATCGACGGCGTGCGCGTGACCATGAAGACAACCCGAGCGCCTTCGCCGCCCGTCAATTCAACGACCCGCTCGACCGCATCGTGGCGGCCCGCGTTTACGGTATGCGTGGCGCCGCTGCGCCGAGCCAGCTCCAACCGTTCGTCCACCAAGTCCACCGCGATCAGCGGATAGGGATTCACCAATTGCGCGAACTGCGTCACCAGCTGGCCAACCACGCCCTGGCCGAACACGGCTACGGAATCTCCGATATATGGACGCCCCCGACGCACGCCGTGCAAGGCCACATCGCACAGCGACAAGAAGGTGGCCTGCACGTCGGTCACGGAGTCGGGAACCATGGGCGGCGGGTAGTGCTCATTCCGGTCGACTACCCGGGGCGAATCCACTTCAACCAGGTGCGCGCCCTGGTGAGGCGCCGTGGCATACACGCGGTCGCCTTCGCGATAACCGCGGACTGTCCGGCCCACCGCATCGACAACGCCCACGCTCGAGTATCCCGGCGAGCGACGTTTGCCGCTGGGCGACTCAAAGCTGTTGCGCTCCGAGCCGGCGCTGACGAGCGATTGCGTCGTGCGGACCCGGATTTGGTTCGGCTGAGGGTCCGACACCGCCACCGAGTGGATTTCAACCTGTCCCGAACCCACAAACGACACGCGAGGCACTTCAACGGTCGACATTTGCGACCCTCCAATTGGAGTCGTTGGGAATCGTCCCACTCCGCGCAGATGTCACACCGGCGACCCGGAACGCCCGGCGGACTCACGGGTTGCCTGACGACTATAGTCAATGATGAGTTCGCGGTGACCGCCTAGACTGCATCACTCGAACGGGTGTCGTCGGCTCGTTTGCCGAGCAACTGCGAGGCCTCATGCGAATCACCGAGCTCGAAACCATCGTCATCCAACAGCCGGGCCCGCCGCGGGTGATTGAGGACTCCATTCACCGCATTGCCTCGGGCCGGGATCTCGTCGTGCGACTGCACACGGATACCGGCATCTACGGCACCTTCACTCTCAGCATTTCGGGCTATGGCGGCGAATTGACTCGCCAGCTCTTTGAAGTCGAGATGCGAAAGCTTGTGGTTGGGCAGGACGCTTCCATGCCCCGACGCCTGCGCCGGCACCTCTTCAATGAGACTGAGTACTACGGCGTCAGCGGCCTGGGGGTCTTTGGCATCTCCGTAATCGACTACTGCGTGTGGGACATCCTCGGCAAAGCCCGAGATGCGTCAGTCGCCCAACTCCTCGGGCAGTACCGCACCGAGATCCCGGCCTACGGCATGGTCGGATGGCTGAACTATCCGGTCGACGAGCTGGTGGTCCGGTGCCAGCGCGCCATCGACGCCGGGTATCGGGCCGTCAAGGTCAAGGTCGGCGCTCCGGACCTCGCCGACGACCTGCGCCGCCTCGAAGCCGTTCGCGATGCCCTCGGACCAGAGATTCACGTCATGGTGGACGCCAACCAGATCCACCCCGTGGATGAGGCCATCCGCCGCGGTAACGCATATGAGCCGTACGACATCTTCTGGTACGAGGAGCCGCTGCGCCCGTGGATGAATACCGAGTACGGCGAGTTGCGCGCCGCCGTCAACGTCCCCATCGCCACCGGTGAGAATGTCTACGGCAAGTACGCCGTGCTCGACTTACTTGAGAGACGGGGCGTGGACATTCTGCAGCCGGACGCGCGTCGCGCCGGAGGCGTGATGGAGATCATGGAGACGTCCGCCCTGGCTGACGCCTATAACGTCCGAATTGCCACGCATGGCGGCTGGCAGCACAACTGCCAGCTTCTCGCCGCCATGACCAACAGCATCTACCTGGAAGCCAGCGGTCACACGCACGACGAGTGTTGGCTCGAACCTGTCCGAATCGTCGACGGCATGGTGCAGGTTCCCGACCGCCCCGGATTCGGTCTCGAATACCGGGAGGACTGGCTGGCTGAACGCCGCGTGGACGGGAGTCGATCCTAGGCTTGCGGCCTACCCCGCCACGACCGGATTGCCAAGGACGCCGATGCCGTCGATTTCAACCTCGATCGTGTCTCCCGGCACGAGCGAGCCGCCGCCCGAGGGCGTGCCCGTATAGATGCAGTCGCCGGGCTCGAGCCGGATCGCCTGTGCCAGGTACGTCACCAGTGACGCCACGCTGAAGAGCAAGTCGGACGTGCTCGTGTCTTGCGTGACCACCCCGTTGTGGCGCCCGCGCAGCCTGAGATCCGTAGGATCCAGATCGGTGGCAATCACCGGACCGAGCGGCTTGAACGTCTCCAGGCCCTTCCCCAGCATCAGAACGCCGGTGGCCATCTCCGCCACCTGCAACGGGCGGGCGCTCACGTCGTTGCCACAGCTGTAGCCCAGGACGTAGTCCAACGCGTCGTCGGGGTCGATGCGGTGGCAGGGCTTGCCGATCACGGCGACGAGTTCAGATTCGTAGTCGACCGGGCTGAATGGTGCGTCCTGCAGGCTCGGATCGTTGACGGCGTGGGTGAAGCCCGCCTTGTCGGGAATCACGATGGGATCGCCTGGTCCAATCACCGATGTCGACGGGAGTTGAAACACCATTGGAAACTGCGGAACGAACACATCCTCGCCACCTTCGTGGAGGTGCTCAAGATAGTTGCCGCCAACGCCAATCAGCTTCGGTGGGTCAACGGGCGCCAAGATCTTCAAGTCGTCATAGTCCGCGACGCGACCACCAACATCAAAGTCACCGAAGATGTCCCCGCTGATGGCAAAGACCGATCCGTGCTCGTCAAGCGAGCCATAGGCCGGCCCTGCGTCGGTTCCAAAACGGACGATCTTCATAGCTAGCCTCCTCGTGCCTCATGATTCGCGTGGCGCAGATGAACACGGCACCTCATGCGCGGAATCCTAAGCGATTTCGCCCTGTCGAAGGCTGGCCGCCTGCGTGCTGCCGAAGACAACTGTCCAGTACGACTTCGGACGTTGGGGCGCATCCGTGAGCGACAGCGGCCTACGACGGTTTTGGTCGGTTTAGGTAGATCGCCAGGCGCGCAGGTCGGCTCACAAGCACGCCTGCTTGTCCAAGCTCACTTGACGCGTCAGAATCAGGCGGTCGTCGGCACAAGGCATCAACCTGTGGGCACAATCACCTGCTCGAGCTGCGGGCGCCACACCGCCGCCCGTTCGCCCACCTGCCGCCATTGCGGCTTCGATCCCTACCAGGACCGCCGCGAAGGTCGCGTCGAAGACTACGGCGTCGACCGGGTCATGCGTCGCATCCGCGCCGTCCTCTACGTGATCTTCCTGCCTATCGTCGGCCTGTTGGGCCAAATTGTTGTCGGAGCCCTCGTCCTGCTGCCCTTCTTCTTCGTGGCCGCCCTCTCCAGCGGGGCCACTGGCGACGGACCAGTAGAGCTCATGCAGGCCCTGATCGGCTTCGTCCTCAACTGGCCCGGCTACCTCATCATGCTGGTGTTTACCTATGTCGGCCTCTACCGTCGGTTTCAGCGCATCCGAACGCTGACGCACAACCTCGTCGCGCCGCTTACGCGCCGTCAACGCTAAACGTTGTAGCCATACTCCGCGCACCGCGCGTTTGACCAATCGCCCAAAGCCCGAATCCGTCGCCGCACCGGCATTGCCGCCGCCGCCGGTATCAGGTCTTCCAGGGCCGCTCGCAGCCTGCCCATTCCGTTCAACTGAACCATCGACACTCGCTGGGGCGGTGAATGGTCACGGCTCCGCGCGCAGGATCGGGCGAATAGGGGCTATGGTCAGGAGGCAGTCTCAGGCACGAGCTCGGCCTCGCCACACGTCCGGTCGAGCAACTGGCGGCAATTGCATGAGTCAACACCGGAACAAGACGGTCGAGCTACGAACCGCTCGCCTGCTGTTGCGGCCGTTCGAGCTCAGCGATGTCGACGACGTCTGCGCTTACGCATCCGATCCTGAGGTCGCGCGGTTTCGGCCGTTGCCGGACCCCTACACACGGGACGACGCGCTGGATTTCGTCAGTCGCCAGCTTCGAACCGATTGGTCCACGAGTGCGGAGTTCGCCATTGTGTACGGGCCGCGGGTAATCGGAGGCCTCAGCCTGCACGTGAACCCAGAGCATGGGACCGGCGAGTTGGGCTACCTGTTGGGCCGGCGCTGGTGGGGACAAGGACTCGCCACCGAGGCCGCTCGCGCGCTTGTCGACTGGGGCTTCCGGCGTTTCCGGTTGCACAAGGTTTACGCCCGCGCGCACGTGGACAACACGCGGTCCTGGCGCGTGATGGAGAGGCTGGGCATGACGCGCGAGGGCGTGCTGCGCGGCCATTGGAAAATGCGAGACGAGCACGTGGACCTGGTGTACTACGCCGTATTTCGCGACGAATGGACGCTGCGGGCAGACCGTTCAGCCAATCCAGTTGCGAACTAAGCCCAAGATGGCAACGCTACCTCTTCGAGCGGTCCTCGCCACCGGCCCACGCTGACCGGACCCTGCTCAGGAGCGACGTGAAGTGAACCTTGAGCGCTTCCAAGCCCTACTCGCGGAGTCCGGAATGGACGCCGTCGTCGCCAGTTCATTGGAGAACGTCTCCTACCTCTCGGGCGCTCGGATGGTCATGCAGCGCCTTATTCCCGACCGGTTGGCACTGCTGGTGTGGCCCGCTGAAGGAGACCCGGCGATCGTCGTCTGCAAGGGTGAGGACGTGGCGTGCCGGGACGACTGTCGAGTCGAGGACATGCGCGCCTACACGGAGTTCGTCACCTCGCCGATCGATCTCCTGGCGGATGTCGTCGAGGAGAAGGGTCTTGCCAAGGGCCGACTGGGACTTGAGATGCACTCCCTTCCAAGTGGTTATGTCAACCAACTGCGTAAGCGACTCGCTGGCGCCACGTTCGTCGACTGCGGCGACTTGCTGGACCGCGGCCGAATGATCAAGACGCCGGAGGAGGTCAATGCCCTCGCCGCGGCCGGCCGCTCGACCGAACGCGCGATTCGCCGCGCCTTCGAGCGAGCGACCGTCGGCGAACCTGAAAAGAAGGTCGCGGACGACATCACCGCCGGCGTGACCGCGGCCGGGGCCGACGTCTTGAACTTCATGTTCCTTGGCACCGGAACTCGGTCCTTCGAGTGGCACGCGCGCCCTGGAGCGACGCGCCTCGAAGCTGGCGACGTCCTTCACACGGATGTCGCGGGCAACTTCGTCGGCTATTGGTCGGACCTGGCCCGAACGGCCTTCGTTGGCAAGCCGAGCCCCCGGCAGCTGGACATCTACAGCCGGTTGTATCAGGCCCACGTCGATACGCTCGATGCCATTCGTCCTGGTCTTGAGGCCCGCGAACTGTTCTCCGCGTGCCAGGCCGCCTACCGGAGAGTCGGCCTGCCGTTCCAACTGGCGCATCTCGGGCATGGGCTCGGCCTGGGTCTCCACGAATACCCCATGCTCAATCCAAGCACTGACGAACTGCTCCAGCCGGGCATGGTTCTCTGTATCGAGCCTGCCTATCTCGACCCTGGTGTCGCCGGCTACCACATCGAGGATCTCGTCCTTGTCACCGAGCAGGGACGAGAGGTGCTGACCGACTACGAGAGTGCGCACGAAGCCCAGGTGATCACCTAGACCGACGCAGGACCTGATTTCGTCGACCACTCGCGGCTCGTGCGCCGTCCGGCCTCGCGAGATCTCTCAGGGATATGTGCCGGGCGCCACTATGCTCCGGCGGAGAGGCTCAGTGACATCGTGGGCAATCCCACCGCGCACCGCTTGATGCCAGGACTAGGATTGATTCAGGTCAAGAAGACAGGGTGAAGGCCCGGACGTGATCCTGGTTACCGGAGCGACAGGCTACATCGGCGGACGCTTGGTTCCTCGTCTGATTGAAGAGGGCCACGGCGTCCGCGTTCTCGTGCGAAGCCGTGCGCGCGCGCTTTCTCGCTCGTGGTCCAGTCAGGTCGAGATCGTGGTCGGCGACGTCCTCAGTCCTGAAGACCTATCAGAATCGCTCCGCGGGGTGGAGACCGCGTACTACCTGATTCACAGCATGTCCACAGTCGCCAGCTTCCGCGACCTCGACATCCGGGCAGCCCGCAGCTTCGGCTCGGCGGCACGGAGGGCTGGCGTGCAGCGCATCATCTACCTGGGAGGCCTCGGAGAATCGGCCGCCGACTTGTCCCATCACTTACGCTCGCGACACGAGACAGGACTGGCACTTCGCGAATGTGGAGTTCCCGTCACAGAGTTCCGAGCCGCGGTAATTGTCGGCTCCGGCAGCATCTCGTTCGAGATGATTCGATATCTCGTGGAACGTCTTCCGGTCATGGTCTGCCCCACCTGGATCTACTCTCGGATTCAGCCAATCGCGCTCCAGGACGTTCTGAACTACCTAGCTGCGGCACTCGACGTTTCGGAAAGCAAAAGCCAGACCGTCGAGATTGGTGGGAGCGACGTGACGACATATCGCGGATTGCTTCTCGGTTATGCGAAGGCACGCGGTCTACGGCGATTGCTGCTGCCCGTCCAGGTTCTGACTCCACGGTTGTCCTCCTATTGGGTTCACTGGATGACACCTATTCCGTCCGGCATCAGCAGGGCACTTGTGGAAGGGCTTCGCAACGATGTCGTCGTGACGGATGATCTCGCGCGCAGGCTCTTCCCCGGCATCAAACCCCTCAGCTACGCCTCGGCCCTCAACGAGGTGATTCAAGACCTCGACACGGGGCTCATAGATACATCCTGGAGCGACGCCGCCGGTCCAACGCCCGAACCTGGGAAGCCGGTCGTGCTGGAATCAAGACAAGGATTGATCGTGGAACGCCGCAGCCGTCGAATCTCGGCTCCGGCGGGCGATGTTTTCCGGGTGATCGCTGGCATTGGCGCGGCGCGGGGTTGGTACTTCGCCAACTGGACATGGCGGATTCGCGGCGTGCTGGACCGGCTCCTGGGCGGCCCTGGACTGCGCCGAGGTCGACGCCATCCAGATGATCTGCGCATTGGCGATGCCGTCGACTTCTGGCGAGTCGAAGACCTGGACGTCGATCGGCTTATCCGGCTACGGGCGGAGATGAAGCTTCCGGGTCGGGCCTGGCTTCAGTTCAGGCTTACGGTGGCACCTGACGGGTCAACGCACATGGATCAGACGGCGTCATTCAGTCCGAAAGGACTGGGCGGTCTCCTCTATTGGTACGCCCTGTATCCCGTCCACGCGTGGATTTTCGATGGGTTGGCCACGGCCATTGCCAGGCGTGCCGAGAGCGTGGGGCACCCCCGGCAGGATTCGAACCTGCGACCCACGGCTTAGAAGGCCGTCGCTCTGGTCCACTGAGCTACGGGGGCTCAGGCGAGTCTGGCACAGGCACAAGCGCGCACGCGTTGGTCTGGCAGCTAGTCGCGGCTATCTTCGAACCGGCCATTGCGGAGCGAGCGAGGGGCAGTGGCCTAGCGGTAGGCGTCCTGAAGTCGCGAGATGTCCTGTCCTGGCGTCGCCAGATCCAAAAGGCTCTTGTTTGCGAGGTCCGGCAGGCGACCGGCCAGTTCATCCTCGTAAGTCGGGGCGTCGAGCTGATAGAGCACCCCGGTGGGAATCCTGTCACCCCACTCAAACGACTTCGCAATCGCGGCCTGCTGCTTGGCCACGATTTCGTCCTGGTTGCTCGGGTCGTGCACGCGGCCGTCAAAGCCCTCGTCCGGCAGCCAGTAGGTGCGGTTGTGCCCGATGTCTCTGCCGCGGAAAAAGTCAATCGTCATCAGGTCGTTGTAGATCGGGCAGGGCTGCAGGATGTCGATGAGCGCGGTTCCGCGATGCTGGACGGCCTGCACGATCAGGCTCACCAGTTCCCGCTGCGCCATAGCGTAGCCACGCGCAATGAAGGTGTAACCCGAGGCGATTGCCAGACCGATCGGGTTAACGCTCTCCTGGATAGCGGCCTCAGCCATGGCCTTTGTCTTCTGGCCGCGGCGCATGGTGGGAGCAGCCTGGCCCTTGGTGAGGCCGTAGACGCCGTTGTTGTGGACGAGATACGCGATGTTCAGGTTGCGGCGCCCAGAGTTGACCAAGTAGCCCGCGCCAATGCCGTAGCCGTCGCCGTCGCCGCCGGCTACGAGAACCTCCAGGTTCTGGTTGGCCAGCTTCACGCCGGTAGCCACATTGAGGGCCCGACCGTGGAGTGTGTGCAGGCCGTACGAGTTGATGTAGTGCGAAATCTTGCCGGCGCAGCCAATGCCCGAAATCACAGCGACTTCGTGCGGTGGACGTCCAAGCTGGGCCAGGGCCTGCTTGACCGCGCTCAGAATGCCGAAATCGCCGCAGCCGCCGCACCAGTCCGGATGGGAGTCCTCAACCCCAAAGGTCTTGGCCGTCAATCGTTCGGTGTCAGCGACTACCACGTCGTTCCATGTCCCTTCTACGGGTGCGAGAGCACGAGCCGACCGATGTCGGCCTCGTTGTGCTCGCACACGGCTTCAACAACTTCGTCCTGCGAGAACGGGCGCCCGTCATACTTCAGCGCCATCCGCTCAAGCTTAATCCCGGTCTGCTCCGCGATCAGCATGCCCAACTGACCCATGTAGTTATCTTCCACCAGGACCGCTCGGTGGGCGCGGCTCAGCGTCTCATGCACGACGGCGGAGGGGAATGGTCGCAGGAGCCGGATCTGCAGGAAGTTGGCGGAGATGCCGTGTTCCGACGCCAGTACCGGCAGGGCGTCCAGGATGGGTCCGCGCGTCGAACCCCAGCCGACAATCGTGATGTCGGCATCGTCCGGGCCAACGAGTTCGTACTGCCATTCGGCGGGAATCTCGGAGGCTGCCAGATCGAGCTTCTGCATGCGCTTTTCCATTTGCGCCATGCGGTTCTCGATCTGCTCGTCGATCCGTCCCCGCTCGGTGTGCTCGTCGCTCGTGGTCACGTACTGGCCGCCCGGCGTTCCGAAAACCGCGCGGGGGCTGATCCCGGACTCGGTGAGGCGGTGGCGCCGGTAGGGCTCGGAGCCGTTCATTTCCAGCGTCCAGTACTCGCCGCGGTCGACGGGAAGTCCATCCAGTCCCAGGTCGTCAAGCGTTACCAGGGAGTTGGCAATGAACTTGTCCGCCAGCACGACGACGGGCACCTGGTAGCGGTCGCCCCAATTGAACGCCATGTGTGTGATGCGCGCGGCTTCGCGCGTGTCGCCGGGCGCGACCACGATGTGTGGAAACTCGCCGTGGGCGGGCTGCAAGGCAAATCGCAGGTCCTGCTGCGACTGGCGCGTGGGAAGTCCGGTGCTCGGCCCGCCACGCTGCCAGAGGACAACGACTGGACCCGCGGCTTCGGTAATTGACGCAAAGCCGAGACCCTCGGCCATCAGGCTGAAGCCCGGACCGGCGGTTGAGGTTGCCGCGCGAACTCCGGCGTGGGCTGCGCCGACCGCCATGTTCATAGAAGCGATCTCGTCTTCGGCCTGCAAGACGACGATGGGATAGCTCGTCTGGTGACGCTCCAGCATCACGCTCTCGTCCGACGCCGGGGCAATCGGGTAATAGGTCTGAAATGCGCAGCCGGCGTGAATCTTGGCAATGCCCACCGCGTCGACGCCCTTGATGAGCATGTGACCGTTGCGCTCGGGACGCGGCCGCAGGGTGACGTGGAACTCTTCCTTCGCGTAGGCGCGCCGCGCCTGCTCGGCGGCGTGTTGCAGAACGTGGCGGTTCATTTCCACCATGTCCTGGCGGTGTGCCGGAAGCACCTCCGCCACCAGCGACACCACGTGACTGATGTCGAAGTCCAGCAGAGCGCAACTGGCGCCGATCGGCACCATATTGCGCATCACGCTGTGGCGGCGTGCGTTGTAGGTGATTCCGAGTTCCTCAACCGATTCGCGAACAACGTCGTCGTAGGCCAGCGCAACCACGTGAATGTCATCGCGCTCAATCGCCGAGTGGTCGATCTTGGCCTTGGAGTCAAGGACCACGACGCCATCGGGGGCCAGCCGGTGCAGGTGGCCGCCGTGCCGCTGGTAGTCCTGGTATTCGGGTGTGCCGAACAGCGTCTCGGCGTCAAGGGCCAGCAGCAGGTCAACGTGTTCGACGTGCGAGTGGACCGGCCGGTCGCCGGTCCGAACGCGGTAGGAGATATGCCGCCCCATGATGTTCGAGTGGTATTCGACGTTCGAGAACACGTAGAGACCGGCTCGGGCGCAGGC